>CAMATU010000054.1 GCA_945861225.1 Klebsiella pneumoniae | reverse complement strand
GATAGATTCGGATAAGCAAGCTCCAGGCCGCAATTGCATTTGTACTCTGGCGGCTGAATCGATGATCGCGCATAGGCCTGGTGGCAGCGCGGGCAGACGTCCCCGCTGGCCAGCGGCACGGTGCCCGGCGCCGTCAGGGTGGTATCGAGAATGGCCTGTTCGGTGCGGTCAGCGTCTTCCATCGCGCGGGATAACCTTAAGAACTTAGGTTTTTCGATCTTTGAGCTTCAGGCCCAATCCTACCAGGACTAAAAACGCTAAAGTCAGCAGCGAGATTGCACCCAGGCTGGTCCGATAGGATTCGAGCACCGGCACCAGCGCCGCGCCGCTCGGGTCACGTAGGGCTAAGGTCGCCGTACTCAAGGTCGATTTCAACCCATCATACCCCCAGAACGAAATCATCGAGAGCTTGGCGATCCACAGGTTCGCGCCGGCGAGCTTGGTGAGTGCGTTGGATAACACGACCTGCGGAATCAGCAAAATCGGCACCAGTGCAATGGCTTTGTCGTTGGTATCCACGAAGGCGCTGATCGCGAGTCCCATCGCCGAGGCCGCGAACGCGCACCCGGTGAGTAACCACAGCCGCGGCAGAAATTCGCCCGGCAGCGCGAGCAAACTCGTTACTACACTGAGCAAGAGCAGGCATTGCAGAAAACATAAGCCTGCGAGCGGCAGCAGTTTGCTGAGCATATAGGGCGCGAGGGCGAGATTGACTGCGCGTTCGCGCAGGTAAATGGGGAGCTCTTTAACGATTTCGCGCGCCGAGTTGAGACACCCGAACCAGATCGCCGACAACACCAGCATGAACGCGACCTGGCTCTGCGTGGCCGCACTCGCGGCCACCGCGCCGCTGGTATCGAACACGGTGCCGACCACCGCGCCGATCAACGGGGCCTGCAACAACAGGATCGCCAGATTACGCTTATCGCCGAACAGCAGATCGAGATAGCGCTGGGTCAGAATTTTCGTTTGCCGCCAGCCGCCGCTACCCGCTGCCGAGGTGCGTACGTTGGACGGTACCGGCACGGCGCTGGCCGGGGCCTGCGCCGCTGGCGACAGGCGGGACACGACATAGCGCTCGCGCAGCGGGGAGGCCAGATATTGCGCAGCCCAGTGCTCGGGCGGCTGGGTATCCAGCACCTCGTAAATATCCGAGAGCCGTGCGATTTTGAAATAATCCTGCACTTGTGCCGGCGGTCCGAAATACGCCAGCCGTCCCCGATGCAGCAAGGTCACCAGCTGGCAGGCGGCGATATTCTCCAAGGTGTGGGTGACGCAGACGACCGTTTTGCCGCCATCGGCAAGTTCCGCAAAAGTCTGCATCATTTGCCGATCGGTGCCGGCATCGAGACCGCTGGTCACCTCATCCAGAAACAACACGCCGGGTTTCGCAATCAATTCCGCGGCCAGACTCACGCGCTTCAATTGACCGCCACTCAGCGGCGCTGGCGTATCAATCAACAGATCCGCCTGGTCCTGCAGCCGCACACTTTTGAGAACCTCGTCCAGATACGCGGTGATCTCATGGTCGGCGGTATCCGCCGGCAGGCGCAGGCGCGCGGTGTAGGCGAGCGCGCGGCGCATCTTGATTCGCCGATGCACGATGTCCTGCTGCGGCACATAGCCGATGCTCGAGCGGTACATGTCGAAGGACGTGGCTAAATCCACGCCGTTATACAACACGCGGCCACCGGTCGCAGGGCGCCGCCCGTTCAAGGTGTCGAGCAGGGTGGATTTACCGCTGCCGCTACCGCCGAAGATCACCACAAACTCACCGGGTTCGATCACCAGCGAGATATCTTCAAGCAAATGCCGGGGCTGGCCAGTGCTGCGATCATGGATCGTTTTCGAAATGCCCAGGGCCTCGATGCGCACGCGGCCTTCTTCACCATCGGCGCGCAGACCATCCCCTGTGAAGCGATAAAGGAAGGTGGCGATGCCCACCCGATCACCCACTTTCAACGCCACCGGTTCCCGGATCCGGCGGCCATTGACGAAGGTGCCGTTGATGCTGCCGAGATCCTCCATCAGCCACTGCCCGTTATGCACAGTCAGTCGCGTGTGTTCACGGGAGACCAGAGGAGAATCGATGGTCAAAGTACAATTCGCATGCCGGCCGATGAGCACCTGGGCACCGTTGCTCAAGGTCGCGTGTGGCGTGGCGCGCAAGGTGGGCTCTGCCGCGAGAATTGCCGGAGGCGGTGACGGCGCTGCAGCGGTGGCGTTCGCAGGCTTGCTGGTCGGAAGTTTAAGTTGGTACACGAAAGCGCCTACCGTCACCCAGTCGCCGTGTTGAATAGTGGTGAGATCGGTGGCCGGTTTGCCATTGACCATCAGCGAAGTCCCCGCCACTGGCGCGACCCACAACTGTGGCAGCTGGGTGACGAGGCGGAGTTGGCCGGCGGTAGCGGGTCCTGCGGGTTCAAACACGCCGTCGAAGCCCAGCACATAAGTTCCCGCGTCGGCGAGCGTGCTTTTGATGGGCGGCGCTTCCGCGCTCAGGAATTCGAGGGTTATCGGCGCCATAACTTCCGCATTGCGAGGTACCATCCTGCAGACTGTCCGTCCCTGCCGCGTGAGGGTTTCGTTAACGGGTGTCTGCAGTCTAAGGCAGTTACGGGCGGGCGCGGAATAGTGCGCGCGTGCCGGGCGACTTGTTTGCACCACAATCGATTGGACTGTATGAAAACTTCCGCACCGCCGAGCGCCAAGACGCCCCACCCAAGCCGCCGCCCAGCGCCACCCTGGAGTGTCGAGCACTCGCTTGATACTTACGATGTGCATGCCTGGGGCAAGCGGTATTTCAGCATCAATGCCGCAGGCCATGTGGTGGTGCGTCCGGGTGGCGATCACACGCGTGAAATCGATCTGTTCGAGGTGGTTCAGGGGCTTAAGCAACGTGATCTCACCACGCCGGTCGTCGTGCGCTTTTCCGATATTCTCGCCCATCGCCTGCAGCAGCTGCACGACGCCTTCGCGCAGGCCATTACTGAGAACGGCTACCGCAACACCTATGCCGCCGTGTACCCCATCAAGGTCAATCAGCAGCGCCTGGTGGTGGAGGAAATTTTTCGTTACGGCGCGCAGTTCGGTTTCGGCCTGGAAGCAGGCTCCAAGCCGGAGCTGCTCGCGGTGCTTGCGATGAGTGAGGACTGCGGTGAGCGCATCATCGTGTGCAATGGCTTTAAGGACGACAGCTACATCGAGGCCGCCATGCTGGCGACCAAGCTCGGCCGCCGCATCATCCCGGTGGTGGAAAACTACGCTGAGCTTGGCCTTATTCTCAAATATGCCGAGAAGTATGCCGTGCGCCCGCATCTCGGGGTGCGCATCAAGTTGGCCAGTGAGGGGTCGGGTCGCTGGCGGGATTCGGCGGGCGACAAATCGAAGTTCGGCCTGTTCGTCTCCGAGATTCTGGAAGCCGTGGCCACCTTACGCGCCCGCGACATGCTCGACTGCCTGGAACTGGTGCATTGCCATCCCGGAAGTCAGCTGCAGGACATCCGGCGGGTGAAAGCCGCCATCAATGAACTGGCACATGTCTATGCCGAATTGAAATTGATGGGCGCGGGCGTGCGCTATCTTGATGTGGGCGGCGGGTTGGGCGTGGACTATGACGGCAGCGGCACGAACTTCACGTCCTCAATGAACTACACCCTGCGCGAGTATGCGAATGACGTGGTTTATCGCATTGCCAGCGTGTGCAATTCGCGGGGCATCGACCATCCAATGATCTTAAGTGAATCGGGCCGCGCCATCGCCGCCCATCACAGCGTGCTGGTCTTCAATACCTTGGGCGCGACGGTGTTCGATCGTTTCGCGGTGGACGACATTCGGCAAATTGATGGCGCTGATCTCCCGCAGCCGATACAAGATCTTATCCAAGCCTATGACGACATCAGTGAGCGCCGACTGGTCGAGTGCTATCACGATGCACTTACCGGTCGTGAGCAGGCCTTGCAGCTGTTTAATCTAGGCATGCTGAGTTTGGTGCAGCGTGGCCTCGCCGAACGGCTGTTCTGGGCTACCTGCGTGCGTCTGCGTGAGGTCGCGGCGGAACTTGAGCCGCGACCTGAAGAACTGGCCGGTCTTGATGCCCTGCTCACCGATATTTATTTCTGCAATTTTTCGATTTTTCAGTCGCTGCCAGACAGTTGGGCGATTGACCAGCTGTTCCCGATCATGCCGATCCATCGCCTGGACGAGGCACCAACCCGGCGTGGCATCCTGGTCGATATCACGTGTGATTCCGATGGCAAGATTGATCACTTCGTGTCACGGCGCGACAGCAAACGCGCGCTTGAGCTGCATCCGATTGAAGCCGGCAGCGAGTACTATCTCGCCGCGTTTTTGGTGGGCGCTTACCAGGAAACGCTGGGCGATCTGCATAATCTGTTCGGTGATACGCACGTCGTCCACATTCGTTTGCACGAAGAAGGCGGGTGGTGGATTGAAGAAATCGTGAAGGGCGATTCAGCCAGCCAAGTACTCGAAGCGATGGAGTACGATGTGGCGGCCCTCGCGCCGGCCCTCGCCCGCGATTGCGAACGCGCCATTCGTGATGGCCGCATGAGCGTCGCAGAGAGCCAGACCTTGAAACGTTTCTATGAAGGCGAACTTGCCGGCTACGCGTATCTCGAATAGCGGAGAATGCAGCCGCGTTCAGTTATCCGTAGGAGCGGCTGTAGCCGCGATTGGGCATGGTATCGCCCAGTGCGAATTCGCGGTGAGCAATTCTGCGTCGTATCGCGCCTAAAGGCGCTCCTACAAGAAATCGCAGTCCATAATGAATCCTTTACGGCACAAGCGACGAGACCACGTATGAAAATTTACTCCTGGAACGTCAACGGCATTCGCGCAGTCTTGAAGAAAGGCGTGTTCTATCCCTTTCTGGAAGCGCATCAGCCCGACATTCTGTGCTTGCAGGAAACCAAGGCCGAACGCGCGCAGACGGAAATTGATCTGCCGAATTATCGCGAGTATTGGAATTCGGCCGTCAAGAAAGGCTATTCCGGGACTGCGATCTTCTCCAAAGAGGAGCCGCTCGCAGTCACCAATGGCTTTCCCGCAGATTTCACTGCGCGGTTCAAGTTCGCGGACGAACTGCAGCGCGACAGCGCCGAGGAAGGTCGCGTGATCACCGCCGAGTATCCCAAGTTCTTTGTGGTGACGGTGTACACCCCGAACGCCAAGGAGGATCTCAGCCGCCTGGCGCTGCGCTACGCGCAATGGGATCCCGCGTTTCTCGCCTACTGCCAGCAGCTCGAAGAAAAAAAACCGGTCATCTTTTGTGGTGATTTGAATGTGGCGCACACCGAACTCGATCTCGCTAACCCGAAATCCAATCGTGGCAAGAAAGGCTTTACGGATGAGGAGCGCGCAGGCTTTCAGAACTTTATCGATGCCGGCTTCGTCGACACCTTGCGTCTGTTCAAACAGGGTAACGGCCATTACAGCTGGTGGAGCCACTTCGCGCAGGCGCGCTCGCGTAACATCGGATGGAGAATCGATTACGTGCTGGTCTCACCGCAGTTGCGCAGCGCCGTGAAAGCGGCCGACATTCACGCGGACGTGATGGGCAGTGATCACTGCCCGGTCAGTATCACGCTTTAGGGGGGCCTGAGTAGTCGCGAATAGGGCGGAAAAGCGCAGCGCCTTCCGCCGCATGCCGACATCAGATTCCGTCATCCCGGGCGCAGACCCGGGATCCATGGGCGCCTGATGTAGAGGATGGATCCCGGATAAGTGCTTCGCACTTTCCGGGATGACGGGGTTTTAGAGATGAGAAAGTACGGCGGAAGGCGCTGCGCTTTTCCGCCCTATGAAAAGAGGTCGCGCCGCGCGCCTACCTGCCAAGCTTGCGTAACGCCGGCGCAACTTTCTCGCCGATGAGCTGCAAGCTGCTGCGCACCAAGTCGAAGGGCATGCCGGCATACGACACCGCCATCGCGGGTCGCAGATCGCCCGTCATCTCAAAGCGCTTAGTCCACTTCTCGATGATCTGCTGCGGGGTACCCCAGGCCTGGCTCTGCACAAAACCCTCGCAGGCTGCTTCCAAGCCAATTTCTTTCAGCGCACTGGCGCCCGCCTGGTAGGCCTGATAACCCTTAGTCTCGCCCCAGTGTGAGCCATCGAAATCGTAATGCTTGATTACGCTCAGATAGTATTTAGAGAGATATTCGCGCGCGACTTTCTCGGCGACCGCAGCGTCTTCATGACAGAACGTGAAGTCAGAGAACACGGGTGCGCCCGGGTTCTTGCCCGGATGGACCTCTTTGAAACGCGCCCGCCAGGCGTCCACTGCGGCGCTGTGCTGCGCCCACGGCAATTGCACAAACGACATCATCGTGCCGCCGAGATTGGCCGCCGCAATTCCTGAATCAGGCGTCATGGCCACCGAGAAGAAGCCGCGATCCCGATAACCATGTTCCGGCTTCGGTGTAATCGTGGTGCGCGATTGCTTGAAATACTTGGTGTCGTATTCGGCAATGCCAGTATCGAGAATGTCGAGAATGATCTCGGCCGCCTGGTCGAAGCGCTCGCGCGAGGTGTTCATATCCACGCCGAACGCGCGATATTCCTCGCGCGCGAGGCCGCGCCCGAAGCCCAGCAAAAAGCGATCACCCAGCATGACCTGCAGCAGTGAAATCTTCTCCGCGACGCGGGTGGGGTTTTCATGCCACGGCAGAATAATTGCGCCGGTGCCGATTTTGATCCGACTGGTTTTCCCCGCGAGGTACGCCAGCCACTGCATATTGTCCGGCATGATCGAATAGTTTGGATCGAAGTGATGCTCGGGCAGCAGCAGAAAATCCATGCCGACAGTTTCCGCGAGCAGCGCGATGTCGGTTTCTTTGCGCATCATGTCGGCGTCCGACATGCCGGGATGGGTGTTCTGAAAAATAAACTGTAAACCAACTTCCATAGTATTCGTCCTCTGGCCTTGCGGTTGATACGTTCAGCAAGCGCGCGCGGCGCGCGGCTGCCACGGGCTCACGTGGTGAGGTTCACCACGCTGCTTCGAGCAGCGCGAGTACCTGTGACACCTCGGTCAGCGGGCGCGGATTAGTCGGGATCCACATGTCGCGCATTGATTCATCCGCAATTCGCGGCAACAGATCGCGTGGCACATTGGCGTCTCGCAAGCGGCCTGGCAAATTGAGACTGGCGACCAGGGCCTGCACAATATCTGCGGCTGGCGTGTCCGGACTGCCCATCGCACTCGCGAGACTCGCCTGGCGTTCGCGATTAACGGCGAGGTTGTAGCGCAGCACATGCGGCAACATCACACACGAGGTTTCGCCATGCGGCATGCCGGCGGTGCCACCCAGCATGTGACCGATGCCGTGGCTCGCACCGAGATCGACGCCAGTCGCCACGCCCTGCACTGAAAGCCAAGCGCCGATCAGTGCATCGAGGCGCGGCGCGAGCGCCGCGGGATCGGCCTGACAGGCGCGCAGCGCGGGCACCAATAGCCGTAGTGCGTGCAGCGACGTGGCATCCACCAGCGGCGTCGAGTTGATCGAACACCAGGTCTCAACGGCATGGTCAACCGCCCGCATGCCGGTGCCGAACCACAGCCGTGGCGGGGTCGCGACCGTCATCGCCGCATCGAGGATCACAACTTCCGGCGCGGCGGCCGCCTGCCAAAATAATTCTTTGCGCTGAATGCGCTCGTCCGTCACGCCGGCATAGCGGGTGAATTCGCCCGCGGAGAGCGTGGTCGGGATCGAGAGATAAGGAATGGTGGGTCCCTTGGCGTGCGGTGCCGGGGCGCGCAGATGATCAATGTCGTCGATAGTGCTCAGGTCGTTCGCTAAACACAGCCGCGCGACCTTCGTCGCATCGCAAACCGAGCCACCGCCGAACGCGACCACTGCATCGGCACGATGCTCGCGCAGCGCCGTCGTCATGCGGACCACATCACCGCGTGGCGAATGGGCGCCGACGCCGGTAATCCGCGCGACAGCCCGCGCCCCAAGTGCGGCGACCACGGTCTCGGCCAGCCCGCCGGGTGTCGCGAGGCTCGTGTTGGTCACGAATAAGATGCGTTGTGCGCCGAGCCTGGTTAACTCGGCCTCGAGCGCCTCCGCCACGGGCGTGCCATAGATCACGATTTGTGGCGGCGGCGGGGTAAAGCGTCCGGATAGGCTCATGGTGTTCGCTCCTCGGTAAGATTCTTGATTATCCTAAATAGTCGTCCCTGGAAAAGTCGTTTGTATCGCACCCTAAGCGGAGGCGGGCATCGTGTTCAAGGTAGGTCGGGGTGAGCGGCCGCGAACCCCAACATCAAATTTCCGTCGAGTTAGCGCTTCAATCGCGAATCTGCGCGAGCTTGTCTCCTCAATGTTGGGGTTCGCTGCGCTCACCCCAACCTACGCGCTCCGTTACCTAGCGTTATGCAGCGTCACAGTTTTCTGACTTCGCGCGGCTCCCCCGTCGAACCCTTCGTGATCCCCACGATACCAGCGCCGCGCCCCGCCAGCTTGCCAAAGCGTTTTGACAACTCGGGCCCGGCGGCTGTGAGTCCGCCGTCCACAATCAGCGCTTCACCAGTCACGAAGCGCGCGTCTTCGGTGGCCAGGAACAGCGCCGCGCCTGCGATATGCTCGCCTTGCCCGGATTCGGGCCAGGGCTGTGACTTGGCGAACTGGGCTTCAAGTTCCTCAACCTTGCCACCGTGGGCGAGGGGGGTGGAAATGAAGCCCGGGCAGATGGCATTGACGCGAATATAATCGGGCGCGAGTTCGATGGCGGCTGATTTGGACAAACTGATCACCGCTGCCTTCGCGGCAGAGTAAATCATCGGCCCGGCATCGCCTGACAAACCGGCGATCGATGCGGTGTTGATGATCACGCCACCGGCACCCTGCCGCCGCAGAATTCGCGCCCCGTGTTTCATGCCGAGAAACACACTCTTGGTCAACACATCGAAGGTGTAGTCGAAAGCCTCCACCGTGGTCTCGGTGAGTGGCCCGATGGCGCCGCCGACACCGGCGTTATTGAATATGATGTCGAGCCGGCCGAAGGCGTCGAGTGCGCAGGCGAACATCGCTTCGATATCCGCTTCACGCGCGACGTCGGTCTTAATGAAGCGGACCTTGGCCGCATGGCCGCGGGCAGCGGCGAGTTCGAGCGTTTCTTGCCCGGTCAGTGCGTTGAAGTCGGCAATCAAGACCTGGGCCCCCTCGTCCAGAAAGCGCAGCACCGTCGCCCGGCCCATCCCACTCGCACCCCCGGTGATGACGGCCACTTTGCCTGGAAGTCTCATTGCCTTTTCTCCTACAGTTGATTGCTGGATTCGAACCGCACGTTAGAATCCTCATGCGTGAGATTGACATAACGCAGAGGGGATGACGATGGCTGAGTGGTATACGAAGAGGACTTTCGGTTCGCTGGTTGACCGCATGGCCGAACGCTGCGGGACGCGCGAGGCGCTGGTTTTTGGTGCCGAGCGTTACACCTTTGCCGAGGTGCGGGCGCGGATCGATGAAGTTGCGCGTGGCCTAATCGCGCTCGGCGTGATGCCGGGCGACCATGTCGCGTTGTGGATGATGAACCGGCCGGAATGGATTTTCACGATGTTCGCGTTGATGCGCATCGGTGCAGTGCAGGTCCCGGTGAACACGCGGTTCCGCACGCACGATTTGGCCTATCTCCTCAAGCAATCTGACGCCCGCTTCCTGATTACGCATGATGTCTCGGGCCCCATTGATTATCTCGCCATGGTGCGCGAGGTGCTCAAGCTGCCGCAGGACGGCGTTGAGGTTAAAGACGAGGCGTATCCCGAAATGCGGCGAGTCGTCATCTTTGGCGAGCCTGGACACAGTGGCTGCGTCGGCTTTCAGGAGATGCTAGGGCATGCCGATGAAGTCACCCCTGCCGCGCTCGCCGCGCGGGCGGCCGCAGTCGATCCTGATCACCCGGTGTTTATTCTGTACACCTCGGGTACCACGGGTTTCCCCAAGGGCGTGCTGCACAACCACATCATGCTGCGCCTGCTTGAAGAGCGTGCGTACCGGCTCGCGGTGACGGAGCAGGATACGATTCTGAATTACCTGCCGCTGTTCCACCTCTTTTCCTATTCCGAAGGGGCGCTGTTGTCGATGTTGACCGGCGCGCGGCAGGTGTTGACCGAGACCTTCGACGCCGACCAATGCATTCGCCTGATCGAGGCCGAGCGAGTCTCGATCATTCATGGCTTCGAAGCGCACTTGAAAGATCTGACCGAGGCCCAGCTTCGCATCAACGCCGATCTCTCAACTTTGCGCTGCGGGGTCTTCGCCAGCGGCATGCAGAGCTCGGTGCCGATTGCGCGCAAGGCGACAAGCGTGCTGCACCCGCTGATTTCGATCACCGGCTATGGCATGAGCGAGATGGGCGCCGGCACCTTGCTTGGTTCGCTCGGGGATAGCGTTGAGCAGCGCGTGGAAAGTTCGGGCTATCCCGCGCCGGGCTATGAATTCCGCATCATCGATCCGCTGACCAACACCGAACAGCCTGTCGGGGTGCCGGGCGAGATTGTGTGCAAGGGTTTTTGCTTAATGCTGGGGTACTACAAAAAGCCCGTCGAAACCGCCGCCTGCTACGACGCCGACGGTTGGTTTCATTCCGGTGACATGGGCGTTATGCGGGCCGATGGCTATATTCGCTTCCTCGGTCGCTTCAAGGACATGCTGAAGGTCGGCGGTGAGAACGTTGATCCGATGGAAGTCGAAGGTCTGCTGCTCGGCCTCGAGGGCGTGCAGCAAGTTGCTGTGGTCGGCTTCCCGGATGAACGTCTGGCCGAAGTCCCGGTGGCCTTCGTGCAGCGCCGTGCGGGCAGCGCACTCAGCGAGCAGGAAATCATCAACTATTGCCGGGGCAAGGTCGCGACCCTCAAAATTCCCCGCCACGTGTTGTTTGTTGACGCCATGCCCATGACCGGCTCCGGCAAAATTCGCAAAGTTGAGTTGCGTGAGGACGCGAAACGACAGCTGGCTGACGCAGAACTATCGACAGGCTGCTAGCCTCCGATAACCCCCCCACATAGGAGATGCCCCATGAAACTCGGCGTTGTGATGTTCCCGACCGATACGGCGATTCAGCCAATCGAGCTCGCGAAAGAAGTTGAAGCCCGCGGTTTTGAATCCCTGTGGTTCCCCGAGCACAGCCATATTCCGGCCAGCCGCGAAACCCCGTGGGGCGGGCGCAAGAATGCGCCGCCGCTGCCGGATATCTACTGGCGATCGCACGATCAGTTCATCGCGCTCACGGCGGCTGCGGCGGTGACCAGCAAGATCAGGTTGGGCACCGGCATCACCCTGGTCGCACAGCGTGATCCCATTTGGCTCGCCAAAGAGATCGCAAGCCTCGACATGATTTCGGGTGGTCGGTTCGATTTCGGAATCGGCTATGGCTGGTGTGTGGAGGAAATGCGCAACCACGGACTGGATTATGCAAAACGTCGGGAAATTCTGCGCGAGAAAATTCTGCTGATGAAAGCCTTGTGGACCCAGGACGAGGCCAGTTTCGAGGGCAAGCATCTGCGCCTCGAGAAAAGCTGGGCGTGGCCGAAGCCTGTACAAAAACCGCACCCACGGATCATCCTCGGCGGTGGCATCGGCCCGAGCACTGCGTCACACATTGCTGAATTCTGTGACGGCTGGATGCCGATTAGCAGTCGCTACAGCATCGAGGAGGGCCAGAAGATGATCGCCGCCGCCTGCCGTGAGCGGGGACGTGATCCAGCGAGCGTGAAGCTGGAGATGTTCTACCTCGGCAGCGCCACGCAGGACGAATTGAAAGCGGCGGCGGACCGCGGCGCGGTGCGCGCCGTGCTGTCGTTGCCCTCGAAGGGCGCGGACAAGGTGCTGCCGATTCTCGACAATTACGCCAAGCTCATTCCCTGAGCGGCGCGTTTGCATCAAATTAGCAGGCCGGAAATACCGACCACGCACGCTTCGATTTCATTCCCGTAGGAGCGGCTTTAGCCGCGAACAGTTTCGTAGGTTGGGGTGAGCACAGCGAACCCCAACCTACGAGTTGTCGTCACTCGCAGCAACAGCAAAGCAAGACTACTTCGCCAACGCCATTACCTGCGCTAAGGTCCGCTCTGGCTCGGGCCGCACGGTGTAATCCGGATCGATATCGGTCGCGCACACAATTCCCTGCTTATCGACCACGATCCGACCCGGCATCGGCAAGGTCCAGCTGGCTTCTCCATTGCAAATCGGCAGATCGATGCCAAAACTCTGATAGATCGCCTGGATCGCGGGCGGTACTTCGAAACGCAGGCCGAGTTGCGCGGCGTATGCGTTGCCGGGATCGCTCAGAATATCGAAGCTGAGATGGTTGGCTTCAATCATCTTCAAACTGTGCTGCGGAAGTTGGGGTGTGAGTGCCACCAAGGTTGCGTGTTGTGACTGCAATGAACCGACAATGTTCTGTAAAGCATACAGCTCCACATTACAGAAGGGTCACCAATGGCCGCGGAACACCGTGAGGACTAGCGCGCCACGCCCCAGCAACTCGGCTGAGGACACGACGTTGCCGCGAGCGCCAGTGAGGGCGAAGGGTGGCAGGGCCTGACCGACTTTGATCACCTGCTCCAGGATGCCCGACGCGCGCAGCGCGGCGGTCGCCTGCTGCATTAACGTGAGTTTGTCAGCCGGAATTCGCGCCTTGGCGCCAGCGCGGATCTCGGCGAGTTTATCTTCGAGACTCATATACGGGGTTCCTCTACAGTTGATTGGGGGACCAAGTCCAAGTCTGGCGGATTGTAAGCGACTCTCGGCCTAATCCACCGCCTTCCTAAATCGTCACGCGCGTCCAGCCGCGACGCATCCAAAATACACTGAACACGCCGGCCTGCAAGGCGCGATAGCCGACCTGCAAGATCCAGATACCGGTTAGCCCATAACCCAGGATCGGGCCAACCAGGTACGCCAACGGCATGAACACACACCATTGACTGAAGATCGCGACCTTCATCACACGCCGCGTGTCGCCTGCGCCCAGCAACGCATTTTGCAGAATCGTGCCGACGGCTTCGAAGATCATGCTCAAGCCCACCAGGCGCAGTGGCCACAACGCGAGTTCGAGCGTGTGCTCGTCCAGCGTATAGATGGCGGTGAGAATGGCGCGCGGCATGAGCACCATCGGCAGTCCGAGCAGGGTCAGGCCGATGATGGCAATTTTCACCACATCCCAGCCCCAGCGCGCGGCTGCGTCCACATCTTTACTGCCAAGCGCCTGGCCAACCAGGGTTGCGGCGGCCAGGCCGAGCCCCATTCCCGGCAGCAGCGCGACCAGCATCAGGTTGATCAACACATTCGCCGCCGCAACTTCCGCCGTGCCCACTTTGCCGATGATCCAGAACATGGCCAGAAAGCCTGCTGAAAAAAACATCTGCTGAACGCCGCTGGGCAGCGAGATTTGGATCAAGCGCCGCAGATCCGTGCGGGTTGGTAACTTGCGCAGAAACCCGAACTCACGCGCATAGCGCAAGCCGAACACAAAATACAGCGAGCTGCCGAACCCCAGCGCAATCACCGAGGCAATGGCGGCGCCGCGAATCCCGAGCGCCGGGGCGCCGAAATGACCGAAGATTAAAATGTAATTCAGCAAAATATTGAGCGCGTGCATCAGGATCAAGGTCACCATGTAAAGGCGAGTCAGATCCACCGCACTCCAATAGCCGCGGAACGAAAAATTCATCGCGACAAACACAATGCCCAGCGCACGGATCTGTAGATAGGGCACGCCGAGCGCGAGCACCTCCGGATCGTCGCTGATAAAGGGATAGAGGTAGGGAATGGCAAAAATCAAAAGGCCGGTGATCACAGGCGCAACCAGCGCCACAATCATGAGGGCACCATTCAGGAAGTAGGCCGTTTCGCCGTGGCGCCCTTCGCCTTTGCGGCGCGCCGCCGCCGCCAGCACGCCGGTCGAAAATCCCAGAATGATGGACTGCGCGACGAACAACGCGAAGCCCCCGTAGCCGACCGCCGCGAGCGCCGCATTACTGTGATCGAGACGGCTGACCATCGCCGTATCCACCAGATTCAGCACATTCTGGGACACCATGCCGGTAATGACCGGCAGGGCGAGCGCGAGGATGCGATTTATCCTTTCCTTAGCGAGCAAGTAAATTTCTTTCTATGAAACTGGGGGGGTGTGCGCGGAATTCTACCGGTTCCAGCGCAGCGCCGGCGCATGGCCTCAGGGCTCGCTGGTGTCCCGCAAGGCGTCCAACTCCTGCCGCAGTCCCGCGACGAGCGTTTCGAGTTGCGCGACACGCATGCTGAGCGAGCTCTGTTCACTTGTGCTACCCACCAGCGGTAGATTCTCCACCGATTCAAGCTCCCCGCTGAATTGATGCATGTAGCGGAACTCGCGTGCTCCCGGCGCGCGCGGCAGACGCGCGACAAACGGGCCATCTTCGCGATCCATCAACGTTATCAGCACGGACTCCGTTTCGGCGACTTCCGTGAATTCGCACATCCGCTGCGTGTGCGTGCGCAACTCGCCCGGGGTTTGTGCGCCACGTAACAGCAGCACACACACAATGGCGCGTTCCTGCGGAGAGAATTTCAACGCGCCGTATTCGGTATTGCAGAAACGATGCTTGTACTTGGTGGTGCGGCCGCTGCCATAGCCGGCTTTGTCACTGATCAAAAACCGTTTGGCGAGTCCATCGAGTGCATTCTGAACTTCCGCATCCGTCAGGCTCAGCACGGGATCGCGATTCGATTTCTGATTACAGGCGTTGACCAGTGAATTAAGCGATAAGGGATATTGATCTGGCGTGGTGGTCTCTTTTTCCAACAGACAGCCAATAATACGAGCCTCAAGGCCCGTCAGTTGAGTTTTCATGCAAGGTGGGTCCCTGTAATTGAGCGTGGTGGTCCGGCACGGTCGGTGCGGCGCGCAAGCGACACGCGCCGGCAGTATACGAGAGACTAAATAACCCGCACTGCAACGGAAACAGCACGCGAGAGGTACCGAAAGCTTTTAGGGTCGCCATCCCGGGCGAAGCGGCGTGTCACAGCCGGAGCCCCGGCGAAAGCCGGGGCGCGCAGACCCGGGATCCAAGGGCGCCAGAAGGACCGGAGGGATCCCGGATAAGTGCTTCGCACTTTCCGGGATGACGAGGTTGGAGGCACCCACCACTCAACCATACTTAGCCAGAATCTTGGCGACGTGCACGCCGCGCGGCAGTTACCTGCTGCGCCACTGCTTCACAGCTCGCGTCTTGTTCGATCATGTTCTGAATTCCGCGCAACTGTCCCTCAACCCGCTTGAGGCGGGTGATCATGCTGCGCTATATCGATCTGCTCGTCGTCGGGGCGTTGCAAGCCAGACCACCTGAACCGTCTGCCACAGTCGTGCCTGTTCTGCCGCGTCTTGCGTTTGGCGTACTCGCGTTGGGCATGGTGTTGCTTGCACAACGTCGACTGTCGCGCGGAATTTGATCAGCCGCCAACACCCGCAAATTTATGACGCGGTGCGATATCGGCTTCTAGCGGATTCGTCTGGCCCTCAAACCAAGGTTTGGGCGTGGTCCCGAAAGATTCTGCGCGCCAGGCGGGCGGCGACGCGAGTATAGTACGGCGCACAGCAGCCGCAGATCCGCCCTGACGTTTTCATCTACCAAACCCCTGCAGCGAGAGAGACGCCATGACCTACGACCTAGTAATTAAAAACGGCACGGTGGTCGATGGCACCGGCGCTGATCGCTTCCGCGCCGACATCGGCATCAAAGACGGCATCATCACTGAGGTTGGCAAAGTCGCCGGCTCAGCAAAGCGCACGATTGATGCCGCCGATTTAATCGTCGCCCCCGGCTTTGTTGATCCGCACACGCATTACGACGCACAAATTTGCTGGGACGATGTCACCTCGCCGTCCTGCTGGCACGGCGTGACTTCGGTGATCATGGGCAATTGCGGTGTCGGCCTTGCACCCTGCCGACCAGAGGCTCGCGATATCGCCGCCTGGGATTTGGTGAATGTGGAAGCCATCCCGATCGAAGTGCTGCAGAAAGGCGTGACCTGGGATTGGGAAACCTTTCCTGAATACATGGATGCCGCCGCCCGTCGTGGTCCGGGCCTTAACTTAGGCTTTCTCGCTGCGCTCACGCCCTTCCGCCACTACGTGCTTGGTGAAGAGTCCATGGAACGCGCCGCCACGCCAGAAGAGACTGTCAAAATCAGCGCCCTGCTGCGCGAAGCAATGGACGCCGGCGCGATGGGCTTCACCTCCACCTTCGCGGGACAGCACATTGGCTATCAGGGACGGCCGCTCGCCTGCCGCCTCGCGAGCCGCGATGAACACATTGCCTACTCGCATGTGCTGCGCGATGTGGGACGCGGCGCGATCGAAATTGCGCTGACCAATGAAGTCTCGGTGGTGGATGCCAAAGAACGTGAATTGCTCGATCTGCTGCTGACCGAGAGTGGTCGTCCGGTGACCTGGCTCGCGCTGCTTAACCGCACTGATAACCCCGAAGCCGCACAAAACACCCTGCGCGCGACGGCGGATCTGCTGAATCGCGGCGCGATCCCGCAGGTGACGTGTCGGCCATTGAATGTGCAAATCGATCTCCGCAAGCCGTTCCTGTTCGCCAACATGGCGTGCTGGAACCCGGTGTTTAATCGTACCCCCGAAGAACAGGCACGGGTCTACCGCGACCCACAATTCCGCGCGGCGTTCCGCGAAGCGCTCAAAACACCCATGGTCTTCTCCGGCGATTGGGATCGCGCGGTGGTCCACGAGGTGGAAAACCCAGCGCTGCGCCCACTGCTCGGTAAGAATGTCGAGGCCATCGCGCGCGAGCGCGGTAAAGATCCCCTGGACACCTTCCTCGACCTCGCGCTCGAAGACAATCTGTGCCTGCAGTTCACCTACGAGGCCTTCAATTCGGATGAGAGCCGCATTCCAGAGCTGATTAAGGATCCGCGCACGATGATCGGGCTGTCTGACGGTGGCGCGCATGTCGATATGCTGTGCGATGCCGGCTATTGCACGTACTTGCTTGGCACCTGGGTGCGTGAGCGCGAAGTCATGACCCTGGAACACGCCGTCAAGCGCATTACCTCTGAGCCGGCGGCGCTGTTCGGGATCACCCAACGCGGTCGCATTGCGCCGGGGCTGGCCGCCGACTTCGCAATCTTCGATCTCGCGCGCATCGGCTCTAAAAAGCGTGGTGAAATGCGCAACGATCTGCCTGGCGGCGGGCGACGTTTGATCATGCCCGCACAGGGCGTTGAATACACTATCGTTAACGGTTCCCCCTTATTCGAACGCGGCAAGGATACTGGCGCACGTGCGGGCCAGGTGCTGCGTTCGGGACGGGCCTAGGAGGTTGTTATGAGCGCACTGAATCAAATCATTAATCGGCCCATCATTTCGGCGGATTCGCATGTGATGGAGCCGCCCGGCACGTATATCGATCGCATCGCCCACAAATACCGCGATCGCGCACCGCACGTGGAATCCGATCCGTCGCGTGGTGATATTTATGTCATCGATGGCATGAAGGATACGATTCCGATGGGCTTGATCGCGGCGGCCGGCAAATCTGCCGAGGAGCTCGCGACGGCGGCACGCACGTCGAAATTCGAGGATCTGCATCGCGGTGGCTGGGATCCGAAAGCCCGCATCGGCGATCAGGATCGCGACGGCGTGGGAGCCGAGATCATCTACCCGAGTGTCGGCATGGTGTTATGCAATCACCCCGATCCGGATTACAAGAAGGCCTGCTTCGATGCCTATAACCTGTGGATCACGGAATACTGCGATACGCAGCGCGAGCGCCTGCTCGGTGTAGGCCAGACGGCGATGCGCACACCCGCGGAAGGCATTGCCGATCTGTTGGAGATCAAGCGTCTCGGCTTGCGCGGCGTGATGATGCCGGGCTTTCCGGTGCTTGAGGATTACGACCAACCGATGTACGACGAATTCTGGGCGGCGGCGAGCGAACTGGGCCTCCCGCTCAGTTTCCATATCCTGACCAGCAAGGATGGCAATGTCACCGGCAAGAATGCACTTGGTGGCACGCGCGGACCAAAGCTGAACGGCTTCATGACCATCATTCGCGGCTGCCAGGACATCATGGGAACGCTGATCTTCGGCGGCGTATTCGAGCGCCATCCGAAATTGAAGATCGTGTGCGTGGAAGCAGATGCCGGTTGGGTCCCGCATTACATGTACCGCATGGACCATGCCTATGATCGACACCGCTACTGGCTGACGGCGGGCAAGCTATCGAAAATGCCGAGCGAGTACTTCCGCGAAAATATCTATGTCACTTTCCAGGACGACTGGGTCGCGTTCAAGACGATGGATTTGTGCAATCCGCGGCGCTTGATGTGGGCCAATGATTTTCCGCACAGTGATTCCACCTGGCCGAATTCGCAAGCCATTCTCAAGGAACACACCGCAGCGCTCTCCACCCAAAGCAAGCAGTGGTTGTTGCACGACAATGTGGCGGAGCTGTATGGGATTCAGGATTTGGCGGCGGCGGCCTAAGGACGATGTAGGAGCTTTAGCCGCGATTGGCGGCGCTAAGTATTGCGTGCCAAATCGCGGCTAAAGCCGCTCCTACTGGAGTCCCGCGAATATTCACGAATGGCACGAGTTGGAAGCTCGGAGTCATGCCGCCTTGCGTATGCCTGGACCGTCCTGCCCGAAATTGGCCGGTAACCATTGCTCCAGACTGTCCAGTAACTCTCCCGCCGAGCTGAAGCGATCGGCAGGATTCTTAGCCAGCAGGATATCGATGATCGGTTGCACGGGCGCGAGTGCAGATGGCAGTCGCGGCGCCGGCGCGTGCAGGTGTTGATAAACCAGGCCGGCCGCACTGTCCGAGCGGAATGGTTTGCGCCCGGTCAGCAACTCAAAAAAAATCACGCCGGCGCTGTAGAGATCGCTGCGCGGATCGACTGCTGCACCGAGCGCTTGTTCGGGACTGATATAGCTCGGAGTGCCCACCACCCCTGAGATTGCAGTCAGATCGAGGGTATCGTTGAGGCGTTTCGAAATCCCAAAATCGGCCAAGGCCAGGCTGTCATCAGCGCGGAACATGATATTGCCCGGCTTGAGATCCCGATGAATCACGTCCTCCGCGTGGATCGCCTGCAGCCCTTTGGCGATGCCACGCATGTGTTGCAGCGCGGTGCGCAGCGGAAAGCCCTGTTCGAGCCGCTGCTTGAGATCGCCGTGCTGAAAGAACTCCATCGAGATATAGCCATAATCGGGCGTGAAACCCTGGTCATACACTTTCACCACATAGGGGTTATCGATGCCGGCTATGATTTCGGCTTCACGCACGAATCTTTGCACTGCCACCGGTTCACGGACCTGGTGAGTATCGATGATCTTGAGCACGATCGGCGTGCCGTCCACGGCCCGTTCGGCGAGATACACCCGCGAGAATCCGCCCTGACCAATCAGGCGCACAAACCGATGGCCGGAACACTCCGTGCCCGGCAAACCGAGGGCGGCTGAGTGATCCAATGCCTGTAGCACGAAACCGTCCAGACTCACGGTCACCTGCTGCGGGGCGGCGACCGTCGCGCGCAGCGCGGCGATTACTCGCTCGCTCAGCACATCCGTGCGCCGCAGATAATCCTGGGCGCCAGCCTTCACCGCCGCGACCGCGAGGTATTCGTCGCCGTGTGCTGCACTCAGAATGGCCGGTGGGAAGCCAGGCGCGGCGCGATAGCGGCGCAACCATTCGAGACCACTCGTGCCGTCGCCGAGCTCCTGGCTGATAAGCGCGAAATCGTAGAGCTGCCAGCGAAAGTCGGGGGCCGGTGGCCCCTGTTGTTCAGCATCGTACTCAGTCACTTCGATTTCCGGCAGTGCCGCCGCCAGGTACTGGCGGACCGCTGCCATATAGGTTTTCGAGGTATCGATGATGATGAGCTTCATGGCCCAGATAAGCGGCGAAGGGTGGCGAAAGTTGAGGGCGTCCTCGCACTTCACGACCGCAGTGCACACCCCGTATAGTCGCGGCTCGTCTTCATCCACCACCAACCCCGGAGAAAAACCATGGCCAGCGCCCAAGCCGCCGCAATTGATAATTTGTTTGACAGTTTCCTGGCGGCCCTGGCCGCCGATCCGCAGATGTCGCTCGATGGCCTGCGCGATCTGCTCGAGCAGTGCGGCGATCTCGCCCGTGATCCGGGCGGGGTCGATTACCTGGAAGCAGATGCTAAGGGCACGCCCTGCCTGTGGGCGGTGCCCGCCGGTTGTCGTGAAGATCGCGTGCTGCTCGCCCTGCACGGCGGTGGTTGCGTCACGGGTTCGCGCTTCTCCCATCGCAAGCTTTTTGCACATATCGCCAAAGCTGTGGGTTGTCGCGCGTTGATTGTCGATTACGCGCGCGCGCCAGAGCAGCAACATCCCTCGCAGGTGAACGAGTGTCTGAAGGTTTACGAATGGTTACTTGGCCAGGGCCTTACGCCGGCCCATATCGCGACGGTGGGTGACTCGGCGGGTGGCAATCTGTGTACCACCGTGGTGCTCGCGGCGCGCGATAAAAAACTCCCGCTGCCGGCGGCCGTGATGCCGATGTCGCCGTGGTATGACATGGAAGCCACCGCGCCCTCTTTCAAGACCAACGCGAAAGTGGATCGCCTGATTACGCCGGAAATGTCGCTCAATATGTCGCAGATGTACATTGGCACCACCTCGCCGAAAG
>CAMATU010000053.1 GCA_945861225.1 Klebsiella pneumoniae | reverse complement strand
AAAATTATCTCGTCGACACCGAGGGTGTTCGTGAGTGGTTGCGGCAAGGCGCGTTTCGCGGGCAATAGCGGCGCTATTGCCAAGAAATGCAACGCCGCCGCGGCCGCTCACGAGCAGCCGGATGTAGAGATAATTTTGACCAGGGTCCTAAGTAAGTGGCATTCGATTCTGGGACCTATAGGGAGGCCTCGCTAAATTCAAGTCGCGCCCAAGGCGGTGGCGTGTGAAGCGCATGCGCCGGAAATGCGGGTGTGCCTGCATAGAAGCCTCAAGTTCAGGCACTTTTGCAGTATCGTGTGTCAACTCCGCCGCACGCACGAACGTGCACTCGGTCAATTTAGGTCACCACTTGGCAAGGATTTGAAAGGAACACTTGGGATGCCTGTAATTACCTGCATCGAAGATCTGCGCGAACTGCACCGAAAGAATGTGCCCAAGGTGTTCTACGAGTACGTCGATACAGGCAGTTACAGCGAGAGTACCTATCGCGCAAATAGCGCTGATCTCGCCGCCTTGAAATTACGGCAACGGGTCGCGGTCAATGTCGATAACCGCACTACGGCCTCAACTATGCTAGGTCTGCCCGTGACCCTGCCGGTTGCCCTGGCGCCGGTCGGCTTGACCGGCATGCAGTGGGCCGACGGGGAAATTCTCGCGGCGCGCGCGGCCGAGAAATTTGGCGTCCCGTTTACGTTGTCAACGATGAGTGTGTGCTCAATTGAAGATGTCGCCGAAGGAACCACCAAGCCTTTCTGGTTTCAGCTGTATGTCATGCGCGATCGGGATTTCATTCGGCGTCTGATCGGACGTGCCAAGGCGGCCAACTGCGCTGCGTTGATGCTCACACTTGATCTGCAGATCATCGGGCAACGGCATCGTGATCTGAAAAACGGCTTAACGGTCCCGCCCAAACTCACCTTGGCGAACGCGTTCGATATGCTGCGTCGGCCGGCGTGGGGCTTGCGGATGCTCGGCGCGAAACGACGCGAATTTGGCAATATCGCCGGGCATGTGCGTGGTGCAGAGGGCATTGTGTCATTGTCCAAGTGGACAGCGGCTCAGTTTGATCCCACGCTTGATTGGAAGGACGTGGCATGGGTCAAGAATGAATGGGGCGGCAAGTTGATCCTCAAAGGAATTCAAGACGTCGAAGACGCCCGCATGGCGGTAGCAGTAGGCGCGGACGCGCTGGTGGTCAGCAATCACGGCGGTCGTCAACTGGATGGTGCGCCCTCGTCGATCCGCGCGCTGCCGCCAATCGTGGACGCGGTCGGCGACAAGATCCAAGTGTGGATGGACGGCGGCATTCGTTCCGGCCAAGATCTGCTGAAAGCGCTGGCGCTCGGTGCTCAAGGCACCCTGATTGGACGCGCCTACAACTTTGGTCTGGGTGCAATGGGTGAACGAGGCGTGACCACCGCGCTGGAAATCATTCAACGAGAACTCGATGTTTCGATGGGGCTGTGCGGTTTACGAAGTGTCGGTGAAATTACCCGCGAGACCGTCCTAAATCCGTACTAATTGAATAGCGCTAGCCATTTATCAATCCATGGAGCACGTATCTGTGATGAAACATTTAGTTGTCGTGATGACCGAACCCAACCCGGGTCGCGAAGATGAATACAACGATTATTATGAGAACCTCCATCTGGACGAGGTGCTGGCGACCACTGGCTGGTCATCGGCGCAGCGTTTCAAGCTGACGGCGGAACAGGGCCGGCCCAGCCCGTTGCCTTATCTCGCGATCTACGAAGTCGAGGCTGATGATCCGGCGACCATCCTCGACAATCTGAACGCGACGCGCCCACAACGCGTGCAGAGCGATGCGCTCAATCGCAAGACCGCCGGGGTCTGGGTGTTCAGCCCAACTGGACCGTGCCACACGCCAAAATAATCGGGCAGGTTGCCGGACTTAGCACGCTGTCTGCGCCGAAATCGAACCTCCGGAGGGCTCGATTTCGGCGTGGACAGCGACTATCGTTCCTAAACTCCGCAGGCTTATTCCCCCGCTTAACAAGGAATTGAAATGATCAAAGGTATCGCGCTGGTCGTGCAGAAAACCGGCATCTCGACAGACGATTTCCACCGGCACTGGCGCGACATCCACGCTCCGCTGGCGCTGCGCATCACGCAATTGCGCCGCTATGTGCAGAGCCATCGTAAACCCCTCGCCGTACCAGGCTTCGACCAGGTGCCCTTTAATGGTGTGGCGGAAGTCTGGTTTGACGATCTGGCAACGCTTGAGAATCTGCCGAACAACCCCGAGTACATCAATGGTGCGCAGGCCGACGAGCCAAATTTCATCGATACCTCCAAGCTCAAATTCCTCGCCACTCGCGAGCATGTGTTCATCGATGACATCGATATCAAGCAGAACACCTCGCTGACCAAGGCCATCTTTCTATTGCGCCGCCGGCCGGATCTCAGCGTGGCCCAGTTTCAGGACTACTGGATCAATGGTCACGCGCCGCAGATCCCGCGCGATGCCGGTATCTTGCGCTATGTGCAATGCCATCAACTTCCCGAAACCTATGCCTCGGGCCAGCCCGCCTATGATGGTGTGGCCGAACTGTCCTTCGCCGACGACGCGGCCTTCCTCGCCTATTGGACCAGCCCACGCATCCAGGCAATTTTTGGTGCCGACGCACCGCGCTTTCTCGACGGCGCCAATTGCACCGCGTTTCTCGCCGACGAGAATCGCGTGCGCTGGCCAGCTTGAACAGGCAAGTCCATGGCCCGCGCTTCCTGAAGCCGAAAGCCATTAACTGGTGACAGCACTTTCGATAACGCTGAATCTTTGAAACGGATACGTCTGAAAGAGTTGCATGCGTTTCTCGGAACTCACCAAAGAGTCGATTCAACTGCTCAAGGAAAGTGGGCGCTTAACTTATCGCGCGCTGCAGCGTGAATTCGCCCTGGACACCGAAACCCTGGAGGACCTGAAAACTGAGTTGATCAAGGCGCGCAAAGTCGCCGTCGATGAAGATGGTGAAATTCTCGTTTGGGTGGGAGAGGGCGCGGTCGCGAGCGAACGCCCCCGTCAAAGCCAGTGGCCTATACCCCTTCACATTTGGCAGCGCGTATCCGTTCGCAGCAGCTGGCGATGGAATCGCGTGGCGGACAAGAGGGGGAGCGTAAAACCATTACCGCGCTGTTCGCGGACTTGAAGGGTTCGACGGCGCTGCTCGAAGGCCTGGACCCTGAAGTTGCGCGCACCGTGATCGATCCGGCGCTCCAAATCATGATGGCTGCGGTGCATCGCTATGAGGGCTATGTGGCGCAGGCGTTGGGCGATGGCATTCTGGCTTTGTTCGGCGCACCACTGGCGCACGAAGACCATGCTCAGCGAGCGGTATTCGCGGCCTTGCGAATGCAGGAGGAGCTGCAACGCTACTCGGATTCGGTGCGCTTGAAGCATGGCGCACCCCTGGCGATGCGAGTGGGGCTTAACACGGGCGAAGTCGTGGTGCGTTCGATTCGCAAAGACGATCTGCATACCGACTATGTGCCGATCGGCCATTCAATCAATCTCGCCGCACGCATGGAGCAAATGGCTACCCCAGGCTCGATATTAATCACGGAGGCCACCGCCAAACTTGTTGAAGGATTCTTTGCGTTGAAGAACTTGGGCGCCGCGGAGATCAAGGGAGTTGAGCATCCGCTATCCGTATTCGAAGTCACTGGCGTCGGGTCCTTGCGTACTCGGTTACAAGTCGCAGCAAGTCGTGGGCTCACGCGGTTTGTCGGGCGGAAATCGGAACTGCAGCAAATGCAGCACGCGCTCGCTAATGCGCGTGAAGGTCGCGGCCAGGTGATTGGCATCATGGGTGAACCTGGGATGGGCAAGTCACGGTTGGTGCACGAATTTAAAGCCAGCGCGCTCGGCTTTGCAGTGTTCGAGGCCTATTCCGCTTCGCATGGCAAAGCCTCACCCTATTTGCCGATCACGGAGATGCTCAAGGGCTACTTCCAGATCCAGTTACAAGATGACGAACATACGAGACGGGAGAAGGTGATCGGCAAACTCTTAACGCTCGACCGGAGTCTGGACGAGGTGCTGCCGTACTACTTTGCCTTGTTCAATATTGAGGATGCGGATTCTCCGTTATCTCAGATGGATCCCCAGTTACGTCGTCGGCGGACCCTCGAAGCGCTGAAAAAAGTGACGTTGCGGGCGAGCTTAGAGCAGCCGCTGTTGCTCATCTTTGAAGACCTGCATTGGATCGATAGCGAAACTCAGGGTTACCTCGATGGCTTGGTGGAAAGTATCGGCAGTGCCAGGATTTTGTTGCTCACTAATTATCGCCCGGAGTACCGGCACGACTGGGGCGGCAAAACTTACTGTACACAGTTGAGACTCGCGCCATTTGGCACGGTGGAGGCGGAAGAGTTCTTGGATATTTTGCTCGGAGAATCTGCTGATACCAGCACCGCGAATCGTCTCGGCGTTCTCAGGCACTGGATTCTGGAGAAGACGGAAGGTACGCCGTTCTTTATGGAAGAAGTGGTACAGGAATTGTTCGAGCAGGGCGTATTGCAGCGGGACTTGCACGGTAAGCTGCTGCTACGCGAGCAACCCACAACCCAAATTCAAATCCCGACGACCGTGCAAGGGGTGCTTGCGGCACGTATAGACCGTTTGGCGCCGGATGAGAAAGCGCTGCTGCAACAGCTGGCCGTGATTGGTCGCGAATTCCCTTTCGGTCTGGCGAAAACCGTCGTCGGCACGGCCGAAGATGAACTTCATTCATTGCTAAACGCGCTTCAGAACAAGGAATTCCTGTACGAACAGCCGGCGTTTCCGGAAATCGAGTATCTCTTCAAGCACGCGCTAACCCAGGAAGTCGCCTACAACACCCTGCTACAGGAAACCCGCAAGGCGATTCACGAGAAGACAGCGCTTGCGATAGAGCTCGCCTATCAATCTGAAATCGAAGATCACTATAGCGATCTCGCGCATCACTTCGGGCGGGCGGACAAGCTCGAGAAGGCGATTGAATACGCTGAGTTGGCGGGCGTACAAGCCTCGCATCGTGCAGCGCTGCACGATGCGCGTAACTACTTTGAAAGCGCGCTGGGTTTTCTAAACCGCATTCCCAAAACTGCTACCACGGAATCTACGGAACTCCGGATAGTCCTGATTCTGTGGGGATCTCTGGCGGTGCTCAAGGGTTTGGGGGCGGTTGAAACCGAGCGGGCATGTCTGGCCGCGCGCGCTCTGCGAGCGCGTTGGGACCGCCGCGGATTTATTAAGCGCGCTCGTGCAGCTGCGGATTCACTACGCCGTGCGTGGCGACTGCGAACGTGCCCTCGAGTATTCCGAAGAAATTTGGCGACTCGCGGAACGCGAGCAAGCGCCAGACTATTTTCTCCATGCCAATGCCGCGTTCGCAGTCAGTCACTATTACCGCGGTGCGCTTCAGTTGTCTTGCGACCATTCGATCAGGGTGCGTGAGGCTTACGACTTTGAACGTCATCGGCATTTGAGTGTCGCCATGGGTGCAGACCCATTGGTTCTGAGCTTAGGGCACGAAGCGACCGCCTTGTGGTTTCAGGGATATCCCCAACAGGCATTAGACAAAGTCGAGGAGTGTGGCGCATTGGCGGATCGTATTGGCCAACCTGCAATGCAAGCGTTGGCTCGATTCTTTGCGTGCGTGCTGCGCGTATTGCGGCGAGATATGCGCGATGCAGAGCAAGCAGCGGAAGCGCTAATCGAATTTTCGCAGGAACGCGAGTTACCAGACTGGCTGAACTGGGCAAAAAATATCCACGGTTGGGCGCTTGAGCATCGAGGGGATCATCAGGGATTGGAGATTATCGAGCAGGGAATCGCCGCGGCATTTGCGGTGCGGGCGGAACTGATGTTGACCTTGTATCAAATCCTGCTGGGGCAAGTTCATCTGCAACGCGGCGCGTTTGCTAAAGCCCAGGCGGCCGTCGAGGAAGGCCTGGTGATCGCACACCGTAATCACGAAGTGGTGTATGTCGCGGAGTTGCATCGCTTGCGCGGAGAAATTGCACTCCTGCTTGCACCGGATGAGCTGGCGAGTACGACGGGCGCTGAAAAAGATTTCCAGGAATCGATCAGAATTGCCCAGGAACAACAGGCCAAGTCCTGGGAGTTGCGCACCACGTTAAGCCTCGCGCGCTGGTGGGCGTCCCAAGGTCGAGCGCGGGAAGCGCGCGAACGCCTGACCACCGTCTACACTTGGTTCACCGAGGGTTTCGACACGCCGGATTTAATAGAGGCGCGCGCACTGCTAGATAACCTGTGATCACGAATTTCCCGCCCGTTCAAGAAGTTCTTCGTAGTGAGTGGATGAAATCGTTCTACAGGACACCCTTAAGTTGGTGGACAAGCACGGGACGATCCCGAAGCAGGGACGTTACCGGCAGCGTGGGCGTGGTTGCCATGGTTGCCGTCCTAAGTGTTACTTCTGTAGAAAATGTAATACTTGGCGCAATCACAAGCAACTTGAGCAGGAATGACACACCCGAATGGTACTTAATTAAGGCATACCGTCATCCCGGAATTTGCGCCAGCAAATATCCGGGATCCATGCCCTTTTTCGAAGGCGCCTGGATCCCGGGTCTCCGTGACTGCGTCACTCCGCCCGGGATGACGGTATGCCTTAAGTAGAGGCCATTCCTCTCTGACCCCTTGTTCCCTAGTCCGTCGCTGCCTGCACCCGCCGATGCAGCCGACGGATCCTCCGCCACACCGCAAAGCCGATCAGCGGAATGCTGATGGCCATCGCGATTTCGGGCGACACGTGTAGACCAAAGCGTTGCGCGCCTTTCGCGATATAACCGACGAGACCGGCGCCATAGTAGGTGACCGCCGCCACCGATAAACCCTCCACCGCATTCTGCAGCAGCAATTGCGCTTGCTGACGCCGATTCATGGCATCTAGCAAATCCTTGCTGCTCTGTTGTTGTTCGATTTCCACCCGTGTGCGTAGCAAATTTGAGACGCGCGAGATCCGTTCAGAGAGTGCTTGCTGCCGCCGTGCCGCCCACGCGCAGGTTTGCATGGCGGGCAGCAGACGGCGCTCCATGAATTCGCGCAAGGTCTGCAGATTGCCGACGCGAATTTCGCGCAGCTCGTCGATCCGTGTCTGCACGAGTTCGAAATAGGCGGCGCTGGCCGAGAAGCGCGCATGTGTGCGCGCATAAAGACCCTCGACATTGGCCGCGAGTTGCGTGAGTTGACGCAGCAGATCGGGTTCGTCATGCGCGCGGGCGCTGCGAATACGTTCCGCAACTTCAGCCAGATCGCGCTCTGCGGTGGTCAGGGACGTGGCGACTTCGCGCGCGGCAGGCAGGCCGAGTAGCGCCATCATGCGATAGGTTTCAACTTCCAATACCCTTTGCGCGAGCCGTCCAAGGCGCCGCGGCGTCATGTCGCCGGCCAGCACCACCCAGCGCGAATAGCCGTCACCATGCAAACGAAAATCGGTGAACACATCGGCTGCCTGGTCCATGACCCGGCCACCGACCAAGCTGTCTTCGTCAAGATTCAAACGAACCAAAGCCGGTAATTCGGGCGCTGGGTCCGGTGTGGCGACGATGGCGAGGTGGAGTCCGACCAGCCACTGGCCGGGCAGGGCGGCGAGCCAATCGTGCGGCACATCCTGCAGCGGGCCATGGTCGAAATTCTGCGGCGCCTCGTGCAGCTGTTTCCAAAACGTATAAGTGTGAAACTCACTGTGTTTCTCCCAGCGCAGGCGGATGCCACCGAGATCGACACTGAGATGGTTGGACTCGGCCGCCGGTAACGGCAGATGTCGCGTGCGCAACAACGCCTCGAGATGTAAGCGTGCCGTGCTCGCGTCGGGTTCCACGCAGGCGATATGCGAGAGCAGCAAGGTGGACGCGAGCCGCTCATACGGGCGTGCATGTACCTCGTGATGCAACGTCTCGCGCAGGGGATGGGACTGCATGGCAGATACTGCTCGCTTGGCTTAAGTGACTTGGTAAGCGAACAGTGTAACCCCGGCCTTGCGGTTGCGCGTACCCCAGCACCTCGCTAAGGCTCAGCTCGGTTTACACAGTGGTGCCAGATAAATACGTGGCGCTGGCTGGTGAGTCGTGCACACGATATCCTCACCGACCTAGCAAGTTACGATGAGTCGTTCAATTCAGCGGAAGGAGTGCGATGTTTAAAGTAATTGTCATGATTAAGCGCAAATCCGGCATGAGCATGGCGGACTTCATCAACTATTACGAAACGCGGCACGCGCCGCTTGGGGCCAGCAAGGTGCCGAATCTGAAGCGCTATGTGCGGCATTTCATCCGCCCGTACGGCAATGCGGTCTACGGCGCTGATGCAGAGCCGCCGTACGATGTGCTGACCGAGATCTGGTTCGACGACGAAGCTGATTTCAACCGCGGCATGGCCTATCTGACCGAGCCAGAAACCGCGGCGATCATCGGTGCGGACGAGGAGAATTTGTTCGAGCGTTCCTCGATTCGCTTTATGGTGATGGAAGATCACGAAACTGATCTTTCGGTGAAGCGGTAGCGCTTAAGATCGAGAAAGTGTGGCTGCTTTAAGGTAGGTTGGGGGTGAGCGTAGCGATCCCCAACATCATTTATCTGCCGCATTAGCATTTCAAGCGTGAATCCGCGCGAGATTGCCGCTCCACTGTTGGGGTTCGCGAGCTCACCCCAACCTACCGAGCTGGATTGCCTCCTCGCTCGTCGTTGCGAGCGAACGCGAAGCAATCCAGTCAAGGATGTGCGCGTAGCGCTCCTTTTCGCTTAGCGAAAACGCGCCGCAGGTTCCACCCACTCACGCGCGAGATCCTCAATAACCTTTGCGGTCTCTTCCGGATTCGCAAAAGCGTGCTCGAAGATCGGTGTGAGATATAACTCATCAACCCCCACCTCGTGATAGGCTTCAATCGATTCCGGTCCGACAGTCGTCACTGGTGCCATGAATATCTCAAACCCGCGCCGGCTGCGCCCGCGTGCGGCGAGTAATTCATCAAGACGATCAACCTTCGCTTTGGTTTCCTCTGGCGTCAGGTTGAATCCACACCAGCCGTCGCCCAACTCCGCGGCACGCTTGAGTGCGGCCTCCGTTTGGCCGCCGACAATCACCGGAATCCGCCGCTCACGCGGCGGCTTCGGGTACGAACGGGCGCGGGTGAACGAGACGAATTCCCCCTCAAAAGTGCTCGTGTCGTCTTCCCACAGCCGCCGCATCGCTGCGATCGATTCGGTGCCACGCGCGCCGCGTCGTTCCCACGGAATACCGAGCGCCTGGAACTCCTCCTCCAGCCAGCCGAGACCGGTGCCAAACACAAAGCGCCCGCCACTCACCACATCGAGCGAGGCCGCCAGCTTGGCGAGCAGCACGGGGTTGTACTCGGGCACCAAACAAACGCCGGTAGCGAGGCGGATTCGACTCGTCATTGCCGCTGCATAGGCCAGCGCGACGAATGGATTGAGAATTGCGGTGTCGCCCGGCACCGGCGGTGCAGTGTTTGAGCGCGCATAGGGATACTTCGACTTGATATCATCGAAGAACACAATATGTTCGCCGGTCCAAAGCGTATCAAAGCCCACGCGTTCGGCAGTGCGTGCCGCCATCGCGAGTAGTTCCGGCCGCGCGAGGTTGGCAAGACCGATGGCGAAGAAGCCGATTTTCATGAATATCCTTTGGCGCGATGCTGCCGAATTAGTTGCCCGGTCACTGGTGCTGTCCCGCTTAATCGCCGGCGCGCACGGCCACGTACTATAGTTCTGGGCCCCGCGGGATAGCAATTCACACGTTATGGGCAGGTGCCTTTCGGCAGCGAGCTTCGTCTCGGGCGTGCATCCGCTTCGCGACATTGCTGCGCTGAAGGCGCTACACTTGAAACTCCTCCTGAAGTCGGAGTGCCGGCCATGATCAAGCGCACTTACCAATACGAATCAAAACAAGTTGAGGAGATCGTCATTCGGGCGTTTGCGTTCGAGTTTCCAGACGATCTCGCTCCAATCTGGGTGCCCGATAACCCGGTTCGCTCGCATCTGTTTAACGGACTGTCGTTGACGATGCCTTATCTTGAGCCCTATTTGATCAAGAGCACGCAGAAGGCGATGGCGTTCATCGACGCGCCTGAATTGTTGGCGGACATGCGGGGCTTTAACGGGCAAGAAGCGCGTCACTACCAATGCCACCGTCGCCTGAATGAATTACTGAAGGCTAATGGATACCCTGAACTCGCCGCGGTTGAACAGCGTATGGCAGCGTCCTTCGAGCGGCTTTCAAACATGAGCTTACGGACCCAGCTCGCCTATAACGCGGGTTTTGAAACCATGACCAACGGGTTTACGCATTGGCTCATTAACAAGCGGCGGGCGCTCTTTCGCGATGCGTCACCAGTTATTTCGTCGTTCTGGTTGATGCACATGGTCGAGGAAACCGAACATAAGACTGTCGCTTTCGATGTTTATATGGCGTATTCGGGACAGTACCTGCCGCGCGCGTTTGGTGTCTTCCACGGTTCTTTTCACTTGGTGGGCTTTGGACTCATCGGGATGCTGACAGCGTTAAAGAAAGACCGCGCGTTGCGCCAGCCGCGCAATCTCATCGCGCTGGTGCGCGAAATTTCCTCGATGATTTTCAATGTCGGGCCCTATCTACTGCGCGCGCTGCTGCCGTGGCATAACCCGCGCTGTGAAGACGATCCGAAGTGGATGCGAGATTGGATCGCGGGACATGCCGCGCTGCCTGCGGGCGAATTACTGCCGCTGGTCGACACGAAAAGCCCGGATATGCCGGTGCCGTTCCCAGGTATTTAGCCGGCGTTGAAAAAAAATTCTCCTTGCGCGCGAATTTTCGTTACATAGCCTCACTATGCGCCTCAAATTCGCGCAATACTGTCCTCGATTTTCCACTCGCCTCGCGACGGACGCCTAAGTCCGTGGCTGCTAGGCGGCTGGTCTTTTCACCTCAATCCCGGTCGATCGACTTCATCAGCGACGGCGGATAGCGCTCGCCGGCGATGTTCGCCGGGGCCAGTAACGCAGTGAGGAAAGCGATTTCTGCGGCATCGAGCGCAAGCTCAGCTGCCTGTACGTCTTCTTCCAACCACGTCACGCGCTTGGTGCCCGGAATGGGCGCAATGCCAGATCCCTGCGCGAGTAGCCAGGCAAGCGCGACCTGCGCAGCTGTGCGGTCCCGATCTGCCGCGAACGCTTCCAGGCGCGCAACGACTTCACGGTTGGCCTGGAAATTCGTACCTATGAAGCGCGGCATGTCGGCGCGTAAATCATTCACCGGTAAGGCACTGTCGTTAAGCCGACCGGTCAGCATCGCACGGCCGAGCGGGCTAAACGGCACGAAGCCCACCCCCAGCTCACGACACGCGGGCAGCACATGCGCTTCAGGATCACGCGTCCATAACGAGTACTCGGACTGCACCGCGGTGATTGGATGCACGGCATGCGCACGACGTAAGGTTTGCGCCGAGATCTCCGAGAGCCCGAGGTGACGCACCTTGCCGGCACTCACCAACTTCGCCATCGCGCCCACCGTGTCTTCGATCGGGACCTTGGGATCAAGCCGATGCAGATAGTAGAGATCGAGGTGATCGGTTTTTAATCGCCGGAGACTCTCTTCGCAGCGCAGCGCGACTTGCTCGGGGCGGCCGTCTACGCCACGTGTGCCGTCTGCGTGGCGCACGATCCCGAACTTGCTGGCGAGCACAAATTCGCTCCGCCGCGCCGGCAGCACGCTTCCGAGCAGCTCCTCATTACGGCCTGCTCCGTAGGCATTGGCCGTATCGAGAAAAGTGATCCCGAGATCCAGCGCGCGATGCAAGGTGCGCGCGGATTCCGCAGGATCGGCCTCGCCGTAGGATTGCGACATCCCCATGCAGCCAAGCCCGATGACGGAGACCTTGAGTTCGCCCAGCAGGGTGGTTTTCATGCGAGTCCTCTTTGCGTAATCCGGGGCTCGGCACTATAGCACTCGATGCGCCGAAGCCAGTCTCGCGCCCGGCGAGCGCGCAAGGCGCGAATAGCGGAAATGTGTCATGGTGGCCTCATCAATATCTAGCTCGAGGAGGACACATGACCCATACGCCAAGCGATACCAAACAAATTTTTGAGGAGGCGCGCTCGCATGCCGTCTGGCAGGCCCGCGCGGTACCCGATGACCTGCTGCGTCAAATCTACGCGGTCGCGAAGATGGGGCCTACGAGTGCCAATTGTTGTCCCATGCGCCTGGTCTTCGTGACCTCCGCAGCAGCCAAGGCGCGCCTCAAGCCCTGTCTCTTCGAGGGCAATGTGGAAAAGACGATGAGCGCGCCGACTACCGCGATCATCGCGCACGATACCCGGTTTTTCGATCTCCTCCCGCAACTCTACCCGGCCCGCGACATGCGCACAGGCTTCGCCAGTAACGCAGAGTTGGCAGCCACGACCGCGTTCAGAAACAGCAGCCTCCAGGGCGGTTATTTGATGATCGCGGCGCGGGCGCTCGGCCTGGACTGTGGTCCGATGTCCGGCTTTGATAACACAAAGGTTGACGCCGAGTTTTTTCCGGACGGGCGCTGGAAATCAAACTTTCTGTGCAATCTCGGCTATGGCGATTCGAGCAAACTCCATCCGCGTAATCCGCGTCTGTCGTTTGAGGAAGCGTGCCGTGTGCTGTAGTGGGGCTCTTCGCATAATTTGGAATCCCGATCGCAATCAGCGGCAGGAGTACAAAGCAATGCGTTCTGTTGACCGGTATTCGCTAGCGAGATCCCGCCTGGGGACTCACGAGCGATATGGCAGACCAGATTCATAGGTCGGATAAGCGCAGCGTAATCCGACGCTGTCCCGCCAGGAAGATGTCGGATTACGCTGTGCTTATCCGACCTATGGCGTGTATGCGTAAACAAATCGGGAGCAAAAATTTCCGCCTGTTTGGGGTGAGCCCGTGAACCCCAACCTCAACCGTCGAGCTTCTGCTCACCAACCGCGAACACCTCAACGGCATGCGCCTTCCCCTTGAACGCCACCGGCCCCAGCGCGTAAGTCGGTAGCCGCGCAGCCAGCGCTTCGCGCGTGTCGGCGTCGATCAGAATTGCGCGCTCCGCCACCTTGGTGTGCGTCTCCAGCCGCGCCGCAAGATTCACCGTATCGCCGATGCAGGTGTACGTGGCGCGGGTTTGGGTGCCGGTATAGCCGGCGATCATCTCGCCGCTCGCGATGCCGATCCCGATGGCGATCGGCAGCTTGCCCTGCATCGTGCGCTCGGCGTTCAGCAATTCGATCATCTCAATCATGTCGAGCGCTGCACGCACGGCGGCCAACGCGGGTTCTGGCAACGGCAACGGTGCGCCGAAGATCGCCATCAGGCCATCGCCGATCATCTGATTGACCACGCCGCTTTGTGCAGCGATGGCCTCGAACATCAGCGCGTAGTAGGCGTTGAGCAGCTCGATGGTTTCTTCTGGCGGTTGGGTTTCCACCAGGCTGGTGAAGCCGCGAATATCGCAGAACATCACGGTGCCATGCAGCCGGCGGCCGCCCAGCGCGAAGCCCGACTGTTGTAGATCGCTCGCCACTTCGGCAGTCGCGAAGCGCTTGACGAGATCCTTCTGCTGATCGCGCAGGCGTTTCTTTTCTAAACTTGAATCGATGCGCGCCTTCAGCAGCACCTGATTCACCGGCTTGTGCAGATAATCGTCCGCGCCCAATTCTATACAGCGCACCACATGCGCCAGGCCTTCGAGCGAACTCGTGACGATCACGGGCAAGTCGCGCAATTGCGGATCTGCCGCAATCTGCTCCATGACCTGGAAGCCGTCCATCTCGGGCATTTCAATGTCGAGCAGCATCAAATCGAAAGCTTCGCGCCTAAGCAGTTCAAGCGCCACGCGGCCATTCTCCGCGCTCGCCACCTTATGGCCGTGCAGCTCCACGCTGCGCGTCAGCAGCAGACGATTCACTTTGTTATCGTCGGCGATGAGCAGCCGCGCGCCGCGTTCACTCACGGGCGAGTGCCTGCAGCTTGGTCGTGGTTTCCGCGTAAATCGCATCGAGCACATCAAGTGCCTTGATATTGGCGGGTAAGCCACCTTGTTCTAGTGCGCGCGCTTGGTTGCCGAGCACCAGTGCGCCGAAGGTATTCGCGTTGGTCTTTAGCGAATGGGCTGCGCGCCGGAACGGCTCAGCCGCCCCAGCCGCAAGCGCGCTACGCAGTTCGGCCAACATTTGCGGCGCTTCCTCCAGGAAAGTGTCCACCAGTTCCACGACAAATTCAGCACCCACAGTTTGCTGCAATTCGGTAAAAGTGGTGTGGTCGATTAAATCTTCGGCCATGTGAGAGATCCTTACGGGCTAATTTCCATCAAGGTTGCGCGAGAATTTTTTCTAGCGAGGTCAGCTACGTCACAATTTCTTCCGCGCCACCACCTGATTCAGCGTTTCAATCAACTAGTTCACGCGAATAGGCTTGGTGACGTAATGGTCCATGCCAGCGGCCAGAAGCATCACGTGATCGCCTTGCACGGCATTGCGTGACTCGACCGACATTTGCGGCGCCTCTTCTAGGATCGTCTCGACCAACTCGCCAACGAGTTCGGCACGTCGGTTAGTTGCAGCGTTAAGCCTCGTTCATATCCGGATGGTTGATCAGGCAACTTGTCGAGCATGGGTGATTTCGCGCGCCAGGATTTTTCGCACTTGTTGCTTTTCGACAGTCACTATCGCGATGGATGTGCCGTCGAGCGCAATGAATTCAACTTCGAATGCAGCAGCATCGTCATACACATGGACCACGGTCCCAACGTCGCCAGCGGCAAGCCGATGCTGTGACAGATCCGTTGTTAGAATCACTCGCTCGTGTTCGCTAATAGTCATGTTATTTTCTCTCCAATGGATAAGCTGTCACGAGGCGCGGCGCAGGCCTCGCAGCCTCAACAATCCATACCGTTCGCACTGCCGGTCTTCTGCCATTGGGAGCTTGCAGCAACCCGTCAATAACATAACGCGTCCCAAAAGCGGATTCCACGACTTCAACCACCTCACTATCACGCGCAATGTCAACTAGCGCGGTAATAAAGACGTCGTCGCTTTCGATGCTAAATCCAAATCGCTGAAAGAACTCCGCTTTAGACCGTCCATCCGGATGAGTTGTCGCCAAAAGATAGTCGGCGACCTTAGATCTATCCACATAAGCGTTCTCTCTGCCAGGCATCATCGCCACATCACAAATCCTTCCGCGCCATCACCTGTTTCAGCGCCTCGACCAACTGATCCACGCGAATCGGTTTCGTGACGTAATCATCCATCCCGGCGGCCAAACACATCTCGCGATCGCCCTGCATCGCATTCGCGGTCATCGCAACGATGCGCGGGCGGGTACCGGCGCGCTTACAAATGCGGCGCGTTGCCTCCAGCCCATCCATCTCCGGCATCTGCACGTCCATCAGCACCACGTCGTAGATCTGGCGCGCGACCGAGTCGATCGCCTCAACCCCGTTGGCCGCGAGATCGGCGCGGTAACCGAGTTGTTGCAGCAGGCGGAGCGCGAGCTTCTGGTTCACGACATTGTCTTCGGCGAGCAGGATCCGCAGCGGATGGCGCGCGGCCATGCCCGGATCCATGCTGGGCTTCGCTGGTGCGACCGGTCGTTCAGGGGCGTCGTGTAGCAGTAGCCCAACCAGTGCATCGAACAATTGCGACTGGCGCATCGGCTTCATCAGATATGCGCCGAATAGATTCTCGGTGTCACCCGCTTCACGGCGGCCGAGCGAGCTGAACAGCATCAGCGGCAGCTCAGCGCGCAGCGCACGGATCTGGCGCGCGAGTGTTAAACCATCCATCTCCGGCATGTGCATGTCGAGAATGGCGGCATCGAATGCCTCACCTGCCCCCAGCCAGCGCAAGGCCTCGGCCGGCGACTCGGTCGCGCGTGACACCATGCCCCACTTTTCCGCCTGCAGCGCGAGCACTCGCCGATTAGTCGCGTTGTCGTCCACCACCAGCAGCCGTTTGTCGCGCAATTCGGGCTGCGGGCCGACGAAGTCGCGCAAGCCGACACGCGGCGCCTCGGCGATGGGGGCCTGAATCGAAAAACTGAAAGTGGACCCACTCCCAAGCCCGGCACTCTCCGCCCACATGCGCCCGCCCATCAGCTCGGCGAGATGCCGACTGATCGCGAGTCCGAGGCCAGTGCCGCCGTATTTGCGGGTGGTCGAGGAATCGGCCTGCGAGAAGGACTGGAACAACCGCCCCATGCCCTCAGCCGTCAAGCCGATGCCGGTGTCCTGCACCGCGAACGTCAGCTCCATCTGGCCAGGCGCCGACGAGCGCGCGGTCACCGTCAATACCACTTCTCCACGCTCCGTAAATTTCACCGCATTCGCCATTAAGTTAAGCAGGATCTGCCGCAGCCGCGTCACATCCCCATTGATCGCAACCGGCACCTCACCTTCAAACAGGTACGCGAGATCAAGGTGCTTCTCCGCCGCGCGCGAACTCACCAAATCAAGCGCGGACTCGACGCACTCGCGCAAATCAAATGGATGCGCTTCGATATCCATGCGCCCGGCTTCGATCTTCGAGAAATCGAGAATGTCATTAATGATGGTGAGCAATGCATCGCCGGAGTCGCGAATCGTGGTCGCATAATCGTGCTGTTCGGTGTCGAGTGTGGTATCGAGCAACAGTCCACTCATGCCGATCACCGCATTCATCGGGGTGCGGATCTCATGACTCATCGTCGCCAGGAACGAACTCTTGGCTTCATTGGCGGTTTCAGCGGCGGCGCGGGCTTCCTGGGTCTCTCGGAACAGGCGCGCGTTCTCGAGCGCGATCACGGCTTGAGCTGCGAAAGTACCAAGCAGTGTTACCTCTTTCTCGGAAAATAATTGAGGTGGCACCCGACCAAGCACAATCGTCCCGATACTTCGATTCTCCAACACCATCGGCGCCACAATCGCTGAATGGTCCCCGAAGAGATCCTTCACATACTGAATGTCGCTAGGTAGATTCGATGTCATCTCATTACTTGAGTATTGAATGGCAACGCGGGAATGCAGCGCTTCAGCCTGGATTGTTCCGGTCGCGGACATCGGAAACACATTAGCGACACCTTGCATAAACGGGCCGACCGCGGAGGCCAGTGTTAACTGGTCGGAATCTCGCAACAAAAAAATGCCGACGTCTCGAACGCCGAATAGGCGCAGACAGCTTTCCAGAATCTTCTCGAACACCGGCTGCGCATCCGCGACCGAGCTGCTGATGACCTTTAGTACTTCGGCGGTCGCCGTCTGCTGTTCCAAGGCCTCTTTCGTCTCGTTGAACAGCCGCACGTTCTCAATCGCGATCACTGCTTGATCGGCGAAGGTTTGCAGTAGCGCAACCAGCTTGTCGGAGAACATGCCGACTTCCCGACCGGTCACGACGATTGAACCAATGGCTTGGCCTTCGCGCAACATGGGCACCGCGAGCGCGCTGTGGTAGCCCCACGACTCGATAATGTCCGCTACCTCAACCAGCTCAGGATCTTCGAACATGTCGTCGAGCACGACAGGTTTCCGCTCGAGTATTGTCCGAGTGCTTGGCCAGATGCGGGAGGGTTTCAGCGGGAATAGTTTCCGCACCCCCTCCATCGCCTCGCCAAAGTGCGCCGCGAAATGGACCAGCTCGCCATCGACGCGAGTCACCAAGCCCATCGGCGCGCCGCACAACTTCGCGGCGCGTTCAGCAATGGCATCGAACACCGGCTGCACATCGGTGGGCGATGCGCTGATGACTTTAAGAATGTCGGCGGTCGCGGTCTGCTGCTCCAACGCTTCCTTGGTTTCGTTGAACAGGCGCGAGTTCTGGATGGCGATGACAGCCTGATCCGCGAAGGTCTGTAACAGCGCCATTTCTTTCGACGTGAAACTCACCCACTGGCGGCTAGCATGCCGCCGCACCACATTGAGACCACCGACTGCCCTGTTCTGCCACAACATTGGCGCAATGATCGCGGAGAAGTTGCCGATCTTCGCAGCCACTTTGCGCAACACTTCCGGTACGTCCTCTCCATTTTTTACATCCGGATAGTGCACGACTTTCCGCTTCCGCAGGGCTTCGGCGATCACAGTATTCTCTACAAGAGTCGGGTTCAGACGATCAAACCGCTGACCGCCCTCGCCGCGCGAGGAGCCCATGTGCATCATTGAATTGTCGTCAACGAGCATCAAACTCAGGTCGGTGCTCGGAATGAGGCTCTGGCAGCTATCGAGGATTTTTTCAAACACGGGTTGCGTGTCCTCAACAGAACTGCTGATGACCTGCAAGACTGCCGCGGTGGTGGTTTGTTGCCCTAAGGCCTCCTTCGTTTCGTTGAACAGCCGCACGTTCTCAATGGCGATTACAGCTTGATCGGCGAAGGTTTGTAAGAGAGTCACATATTTCTCTGAAAACATGCCAATTTCCCGACCGGCCAGGGCGATTGAACCAATGGCTTGGCCTTCGCGTAGCAATGGCACGGTGAGACAACCGCGGTAGCCCCAAGCTTTGACGAGATCGGCCACGTCCTCGAGTTCAGGATCATTCAACATGTCCGGGATCAAGACTGGCTTGCGGTCGAGAATTGTCCGGGTGATCGGCCAGGCTTGGGCAGGTTTCATCGGGAAGAAATCAGCCATTCCCGCCAATGGATCCCCATAATGCGCCACGAGATGGACGAGATTACCATCGAAGCGGGTGACCGTGCCCAATGGCGCACCGCACAGAATCGCTGCGCGCTCAGCGATTGCGTCGAACACCGGCTGTACATCGGTCGGCGATTCACTGATAACTTTCAAAATCTCGGCAGTCGCGGTTTGCTGTTCAAGTGCTTCTGTGGTTTCGTTGATGAGACGGGCGTTCTCTATCGCGATCACCGCCTGGTCCGCGAAGGTGGTTAATAGAGAGATCTCTTTGTCTGTAAACGCCTTCGGCGGCACGCGGAACAGCGCTATTGAACCGATGCCGCGGTCTTCTCTAATCAGCGGTGCGACGAGAGTGGTGTAGTTGCCCAATTGCTCGAACACCGCGCGCATCGCCGGCACCAGTTGACCTTGAATGGCGGCGACATCCGGCGCATGAACCGTACGCCGCTCAAAAATCGCCTGCCCGGACAAGGTTTCTTCTACAGGTCGCGGAAACACCTTACGCGCCGCCTCCAGCACCTCGCCGCGCGAGGCTTCGATGTAAAGCTGACCATCGCGCACGAGGTTGATCGCCAGATGGTCCACACCAAACAGCACTTGGCAGCTATCGATAATTTTTTCGAACACCGGTTGCGTGTCCGCCATCGAGCCACTGATGACCCGCAATATCTCGCTGGTAGCGGTCTGGTGTTCCAGCGCTTCCTTGGTTTCGTTGAACAACCGTACGTTCTCGATGGCGATCACGGCTTGGTCGGCGAAGGTTTGTAACAGCGCGATACTTTTTTCTGAGAACGGTCCGCGCTCGCTTCGTGTCACGATAATGGAGCCAATCGCCTTTCCTTCCCGGAGCATTGGAACAGCGAGACCGCTGTGAATGCCCCACTCGACTAATTTCTCGGCTGCTCCTGGGACGGAGATTAGTTCTGCATCATTTAGTAAATCCGGAAGGACCACCGGTTTCGCATCCAGTATCGTCCGCGTGATCGGAAACGCGCGATTCGGTGACATCGGAAAGTAACTCTCAAATCCCTCCGAAGCGCTTTGCGCACGAACGTCTCCCCGCGCGCTGTAATGCGCCACCAATTGCACCAGATCCCCATCAACACGCGCCACATCGCCAAACGGCGCACCACATAACACAGCTGCTCGTTCGGCGATCGCATCAAACACCGGCTGCACATCCGTCGGCGATTCGCTGATGACTTTCAGCACTTCAGCGGTCGCCGTTTGACGCTCCAGTGCTTCCTGGGTCTCGTTGAACAGCCGGACGTTTTGAATGGCGATCACGGCTTGATCGGCAAAGGTTTGAAGTAGCTGGTTTAGCTCGGCTGAAAACGCTCCGCGCTCAGTTCTCACGACCATAATCGAACCAATAGCCTGCCCCTCGCGCAACATTGGCACGGCTAATCCGCTCGCATATCCCCAAGCCTTTATCTGCGCGACGATCGCTGGATCAGCCACGATCTCAGTATCCGCGAGCAGATCGGGGATCATTACGGGTCTGCAGTCGAGAATCGTGCGTGTAATGGGTAGACCGCGCACCGGGCGTACGGGAAAAAACGATGCCCACTGATCCTTCGCACCGTCGGCATCTCCATACATGCCAACAAAGTGGGCGAATTCCCCATCGAAACGGCACACGCCGCCTATCGGCGAACCCGCCAGCTTCGCTGCACGCTCCGCAATCGCATCAAACACCGGCTGCACATCCGTCGGTGATTCGCTGATGACTTTCAGCACTTCAGCGGTCGCCGTTTGACGCTCCAGCGCTTCCTGGGTTTCGTTGAACAGCCGTACATTCTCTACCGCAATCACGCCTTGGTCGGCGAAGGTTTGCAACAGTGATACCATTTTCGCTGGAAACTTCCCCGGCGTCGGTTTACCCACCCACACCGCGCCGATACATTGCCGCTCGCGCATCATCGGTACCGCGATTGCGCTCCGAATCAGTGTCTGTACCGCGGCATGTTTCATTAGAAATTCGGGATCTTCCAATACATCAGGAATGACCACGGGCTCGCAGTCGAGAATCGCGCGGCCGGTGGTATTGTCGCGGTTTGGCGGCCTCGGAAAGAGCAAACGCATGGCCTCGACGCCCGCTTCCGAGACCCCTTGGATTGCCGCTACGTGCATCATTTCCCCGTCGTAACGGATCACACCGCTCATCTCTGCGCCGCAGAGAATCATCGCGCGTTCAGCGATGACGTCGAATACAGGCTGCAGGTTGGTGGGTGCTTCGCTGATCGCGCGCAGTACTGCCGATGACGCGGTTTGTTGTTCAAGGGCTTCCTGCGTTTCATTGAACAACCGCGTGTTCTCCAGCGCGATTGCTGCCTGATCGCCAAACGTGCGTAGCAAGGACACTTCACGTTCATTGAACGGACGGACTTCGGTTCGACGGAGCAGGATGGTGCCGAAAGGCTTGCCTTCGCGGGACAGTGGCGCGACCACGATGGA
>CAMATU010000052.1 GCA_945861225.1 Klebsiella pneumoniae | reverse complement strand
AATCGGCGTGCCAGTGGCAGCGTGGCGTGGATAGCCGTCCGCGTAGCCAAAAGCGACCACCCCTACCTGCATGTCCTCCGGACACACGAAACCCTTGCCGTACCCGACGTGATCGCCAGCGGGCACCCGCTTGACCGCGATGAGCGTGGAAGCCACCGTCATCGCTGGACGTAGACCAAGTTCCGCGGCCGTCACGTCCGCAAATGGCGAGACACCGTACAGCATGATGCCTGGGCGCACCCAGTCCGCGTGACTCATCGGCCAGGCGAGGATTGCGCTGGAATTCGCGCAGCAGCGTTCGTACCTGCTGTGGGTTGCAAGCGACTCGAACACCCGCAGTTGCACTTCCACACCCGGATCATCGCGCAAATTCGCGCACGCGAAATGGGTCATGAGTCGTAACTCGCGCGCAGGTCGCGCGAGCGTGGCGATGACTGTCGGAACCTCGCTGGGCGCAAACCCCAGGCGATGCATACCGGTATCAATCTTCACCCACAGCGGAGTGTGCGCCGAGTGACTGGCGAACATCCGCACCTGTCCCTGATGATGCACCACCGACTCCAGTCGGTGCACCGTAATATCGGCAAGTTCCTGTGCTTCGAAAGGGCCTTCAAGCAGCACAATGGGTTGGGTGATATTCGCTTCGCGCAATCTCACCGCTTCGTCGATCGAAGCAACCCCAAAAGCATCTGCGCCGGCGAGCGCGCGCGCCATGCGCACTACCCCGTGGCCATAACCGTCTGCCTTTACGATTGCCATCACGCGCCGCGCAGGCGCGCGCTGTCGGACTATCTGTAAATTTGCACGCACCGCCTGGGGATCAAAGATCACCCGCGCCGGACGCGTCATCCACGCTCTCCACCACCGTAGGAATCGTGCGCCAGATTTTCAAACGTGGTGTATTCGCCAAAAAAGCGCAGCTTACGCATGCCGATCGGACCGTTACGCTGCTTGCCAATGATAATTTCAGCGACGCCCTTGTCCTGGCTGTCTTCGTTGTATACCTCATCACGGTAGATGAACATGATCAAATCCGCATCCTGCTCGATGGCGCCCGACTCGCGCAGATCGGACATGATCGGGCGCTTGTCGCTCCGCGATTCCAGACCCCGGTTGAGCTGCGAAAGGGCGATCACCGGCACACTCAATTCCTTCGCCAAGGCCTTTAGTGAACGCGAAATCTCGGAAATCTCCGTAGCGCGATTCTCGTTCGTGCCTGGTACATGCATGAGCTGCAGATAATCGATCACGACCATACTCAAGCCATGTTCGCGCGCAAGTCGGCGACAGCGCGAGCGCAAATCGCCGGGCGTTAGCGCCGGCGTATCGTCGATAAACAATTTAATTTCCGAGAGCACACCAACCGCATGCGTGAGACGCGGCCAATCGTCATCGCCGAGTTTGCCCGTTCTGATCTTATGTTGATCGATCCGTCCCAGCGAAGACAGCATGCGCATCGCGATCTGCTCACTCGGCATTTCCATACTGAAAATTGCAACCGGCAATTTCTCGCGCGTGGCAGCGTGCTGCGCGATGTTGATCGCGAAAGCCGTCTTGCCCATTGAAGGTCGCCCGGCAACGATTACCAGATCCGACGGCTGTAGGCCGGAAGTCATGCCATCAATTTCATAATAACCAGTGGGCACGCCGGTGATCGGATTATCGCGCTGGAACAACAAGTCGATTCGATCGAGCGCGCTGACCAACAACTCCTTGATCGGCCGGAAGCCCTTGCGCCCCCGCGATTCACGCTCGGCGATCTCGAACACTGTGCGCTCGGCGGTATCAATCAATTCGTTAGTGCTGCGTCCTTCCGTGCGAAACGCGCTCTCCGCTATTTCGGTACCCGCCTTGATGAGCGCGCGCAGCACTGCGCGGTCGCGCACGATATCCGCGTAGGCGGCGATGTTGGCGGCCGTCGGGGTGTTGTCCGCGAGCTGTGCGAGATAGGCGAGGCCGCCGCTGGTTTCGAGCAACCCATTGCTCTCAAGCCATTCGGCGAGGGTAACGATATCGTAGGGCTTGCCATCGTTGGCGAGCGCCTCGATCCCGCGAAAGATATTCGCGTGGTCGCGGCGATAGAAGTCGGTGATGCTGATCCGTTCCGAGATCTGCAACCAGGCATCGTTATCGAGCATGAGGCCGCCGAGCACGGATTGCTCGGCTTCAACTGAATTCGGCGGTACGCGCAGAGTTTCCACGCCACGATCCGCCGCGTGAGATCGATTGGACGGATACTCGGCGGCCATCGGCTAGGATCTGCGCAAGCGCGACAAGCGCTTTTCAGTGCCGCTTACTGTCCGCCTTGTTCACTCGCGATCACCACCGTAACTGGCGTGTTGAGATCGGCATGCAGCGCGATTTCGACCACATGGCGGCCAAGGCTGCGCAAAGCACCTATCGGCAGCTGGATTTCACGCTTGTCGATCACATGGCCCGCGGCGGCCAACGCAGCGCAGATTTCCGCAGCGCCTACCGAGCCGTACAACCGGCCTTCGGTGCCGGCTTTGGCGGTGATCGAAAGTTCGAGACCTGCCAGCTTCGCGGCGCGCGTGGTGGCCGCATCAAGTGCGGACTGTTGCGCCTTCTCCAACTCCGCACGCTGCGCCTCGAACTTGGCGACGTTATCCGCAGTCGCTGGCACCGCTTTCTTGCGCGGCACCAGGTAATTCCGACCGTAACCCGCGCGAACCCGCACCTTGTCGCCGAGTTTGCCCAGGTTGTGAATCTTTTCGAGCAGAATAATTTCCATCGTATGACCCTTACTAAATTCTCAAAATTCTCTAAATTCTCAGTGGCCCATATTCTATAAAGACACGGCTTAGCGGCGTCCTCAGCCCCTCAGGACTTTTCAGTCCGGCGCAGGCGTGCGCGAAAATCCACCACCCGATCCGCGATCCCGGTAGTTGCCAGAATCGGCACTACTACGTGTGGCACCAGGCTGAGTAGCACGTAGGTGCCGATCAGCCATCCTTTGCTGACGGCTTTGGCCGCGCAACTGGCGTGGAGAACTGCCAAGCCCTGCATTGAGAACAGCAGCACCAACACAATGATGCCGTCTGCGGCGAGTCCGCCGGACAAACCACGCATCCGCATCAGCATGCTGACCAGTGCGATTACTGCGCCCACCGGTGACAGCCAGCGTGGCAGGACCAGCGCATGGAACTCGCGGCCAAACCCGCCGGGGTTATACAGCCCCGCTTGCCACCAGCGCCCGAGCAATAACATGCAGGCGAAGCCAATGTACAACAACGCAACCGAGGCGGCATGCATCAAATTGCCATACAGTGCGATCTGTTCGGCGTTCAGAAATTTGCCGCCGCCCGCCTCGATCAGCTGGCCAAGGACCTCCAGGCGCTCCCGCCAAAAAGCGTTCACGTCGGGATTGGCGAAACGCATCATCGCCGCATAGGCGAGCACGCAAATCCCGATATTCATCAGCGCCGCGCCTTGTTGCCCGGTGCGCCGCAAAGTCAGGCTCGCGCCCCACACCGGCAGCCAGGCCGCGCCAATCGCCATCGCCGCCACGCCTAAGCGTCCGTTGAACGCGAACATCGTGCCAGCGCAAATCACACCGGCGATCGCCAAGGTCCGCAACCCCGCCAGCGCGCCGTGACGCAAGGTGACCAGTCCTAACAGACCGCCGCTCACCAATAGGGCTGGTGCGAAGACCAGGGAGAGAAAAGCGAACAGCGCAACCGTCAGCGCGGCGGCCAGCGGCCCGCGCATTGCGAGCTGAGCAAGCCCCCGCATGACTCAATGTCCGCCGGTACGCGATCGGTTAATGCGAGTCGCTGTACGGAATCAACGCCAGGAAACGTGCACGCTTAATCGCAGTCGCAAGCTGGCGTTGATAGCGCGCCTTGGTACCCGAGATACGACTGGGCACGATTTTCCCATTTTCCGCAATATTGGCTTTCAAGGTGGTGAGATCCTTGTAATCGATCTCGACCACATTCTCTGCGGTGAACTTGCAAAACCGGCGGCGCCGAAAATGCCGTGAGGAGCCACCACGCGGTTTAGGTTTGGACGGTCTCATGCTGCATCCTCCGTCTCCGTCTCGGCGGGTTCATCGGCGGCGGGTGCCCCGTCATCAGTCGCATTCGAGCTTTGATGACGATTGCGGCGTTCGCTCTCGCGCTCGTCGTGCTCGTCTTTTGCCCGCGCCATTAACGATGGCTCAGTCACCGCGCTGTCCCGCTTGACAGTCAGGTGACGAAGCACTGCATCGTTAAATCGGAAGGCACTGTTGAGTTCGTTCAGGGTGGGCGCATCGCACTCAATATTCATGAGTACGTAATGCGCCTTGTGGACTTTGGCCAACGGGAACGCGAGTTGCCGGCGTCCCCAGTCTTCGAGGCGGTGAATCACGCCCCCGGTCGCTTGAATCATCGTGCGGTAACGGTCAACCATGGCGTTGACCTGTTCGCTCTGGTCAGGATGGACCAGAAACACTATTTCGTAGTGTCTCAACTGTAGCTCCTCTCGGTTAGTAGCTTCCCGGCTAAGCGGTGAAGCAAGGAGTAATGGGAAAAAGGAGCGGCATTCTACGCGGCGCGCGTCTGGGCTGTAAAGGCGAAGTCTCTTCCAACCCGGTCAATGCACACCCCGCTGCCGCCGCGTCTCAAACAGGCAGACCGCAGCGGCAGTGCTCAAGTTCAAGCTACCGACTGTGCCATGCATGGGAATCCTGGCCAGCAGATCGCAGGACTCCCGAGTCAGTCGCCGCAGGCCACTGCCCTCGGCGCCAATCACCCACACCAGCGGCCGCTGCAAATCCATGGCATACAGCGTTTCACTTGCCTCGGCGCTCGCCCCCACTAACCAGAGACCCGCTTTCTTCAAGGTTTCCATCGCCCGCGCGAGATTCGTCACGGTCACGATGGGCACTGTATCGAGTGCCCCGCTCGCGACTTTGGCGACCGCAGCAGTCACTCCCACGCTCCGATCTTTGGTCAGGATCACGCCATGCGCCCCGGCCGCATCAGCCACACGCAGGACAGCACCGAGGTTGTGGGGATCCTGCAGTTGATCGATCATCAACGCGAGTGGCAGTGCGGTCTTCGCGAGCGTGTCCGTCAGCCATTCGTCGAGGCCCCACTGGCGCGGTGGACGGCGGCGAATGACCACGCCCTGGTGTGCCGTGGACTCCGCCAGACGATCCAATGTAGTGCCCGCCACGTGCTGCACACGCACCCCCAACTGCTGCGCGAGTTCGGCGAGATGGGCGAGTTCAGGCTGCTCGGCGCCCTGTTTCAGCCAACACTCGAGGACCGCAGCCGGCGCCTGCGTAAAGGTTGCGCTCACTGCGTGCAACCCATAGAGCAACAGCGTTTTCGCCTCGCTCATCGGCGTCGGCGCCCTGGTTTTGCTTTGGCTGTGGGTGCCGGCTTGACTACGGCGAGTGTGAAATCAATTTTGCGGTCATCGAGACTGACGCGCGCCACCACAATCTCAAGCCGCTGCCCGAGGCAATACTCTTGATGCAATCGCCGCCCGACCATGCGGTGCCGAACGGGATCGAAATGGTAATAATCCTCGGGCAGCGCCGTCACGTGAATCAGTCCTTCGACGAAGGATTCATCGAGTTGAACGAACAAGCCAAAGGCGGTCACCGCGCTCACGATACCGCTGAACGTGGCACCGACCTTATCCAACATGTACTCGCACTTCAGCCAGCTGATCGCGTCCCGCGTCGCATCGTCGGCACGCCGCTCCGTCATCGAGCAATGCTCCCCGAGCACCGCGAGATTTTCTGCCGTGACATTCGCTTTCGCGAGCTGCTCTTTCAGCGCACGATGAATCGTCAGATCAGGATAGCGCCGGATGGGTGAAGTGAAATGCGCGTAGGCTTCGAGGCCCAGCCCAAAGTGGCCAGCATTGTCCGGGCTGTACACCGCGAGCTTCAAACTGCGCAACAACACGGTTTCGACGAGATGCCGGTCGGGTCGCGCACGCGCCTGCTGCAATACCTTGGAAAAATCCTGTGCGACCGGATGGGCGCCACCGCCCAAAGTCAGACCGATACCACTCAGGAACTGGCGCAGCGCTTCAATTTTTTCAAATTCGGGAAGCGCATGGATGCGGAACAAGGCGGGCCGTCGATGCCGAATGAGGTGCTCGGCCGTCGCCACATTCGCCGCGATCATGAACTCCTCAATCAGGCGATGGGCGTCGTTGCGCTGGCGGCTTTCGATGCGCTCAATTTTGCGCGCGGCATCAAACACAAAGCGCGGTTCGACGGTATCAATGTCGAGCGCGCCACGCGTCTCGCGTTGCACACGCAGCAACTGGTAGAGCTCATAGGCCACCATCACGTGCCGTTCGACGCCGTCCTTGGGCCACTCGGTCTGCGGTGCGGCCAGCCACACCGCCACGTCTTCGTAAATCAGGCGCGCGCGTGAGCGAATCACCGCGTTCGCAAAGCGGGTTTTCGTGCAGGTCCCATCAAGGTCATACCGCAGCTCGCACACCATCGCCAACCGCTCGACATCCGGATTCAACGAGCAAATACCGTTCGACAATTGTTCGGGCAGCATGGGGATGACGCGCGCCGGAAAATACACCGAGGTGCCGCGTGCATGCGCGGCACGATCAAGCAAGGTCCCCGGTCGCACGTAATGGGCCACGTCAGCGATGGCGACAAAGAGCGCAAATCCACTGCGGGTCTTACGGCAATACACCGCGTCGTCGAAATCGCGCGCGTCGCTGCCATCGATTGTCACGAATGGCAAGTCGCGCAGATCCTCGCGCTCGGCATAATCAGCTTCCACCACCGTCGCCGGAACTTGCTTGAGCTCGCGTGGCAACCCGTCCGGCCAGGTCGTCGGCAGCTCGTAACTGCGAATCGCGATATCGATTTCCATGCCCGGCGCCATGTGATCGCCTAACACGCTGCTGACATGCCCAATTGGTTGATAGCGCGCGTCAGGTTGCTGATCAATGGTCGCCACCACAATCTGCCCGTGGGAGGCACCGCCCTCTTTACCGGGCGGTATCAGGATGTCCTGATTGAGGTGCCGGTTATCAGGACTTACCACCCCCACTCCGCCTTCCTGGAAGTAGCGCCCGACCACTTCACGGTTAGCGCGCGACAACACTTCGACCACCGAGCCGAACGGTCGCTCGCGGTCGTCATGACCCGCCAGACGAACTAACACGCGATCGCCATGCAGCACCCGGCGGGCTTCGCGCGGCGCGAGGTAGATATCCGCCTCGCCGTTATCCGGTCGCACAAAGGCGAAGCCGTCCGGGTGGCCGAGCACACGGCCCGGCAACATTTCCATTTCGCGCGCAATACCGAAGCGACGATCACGGGTTTCGATTAGCTGTCCGTCGCGCACCATCGCGCGCAGGCGCCGTTGCATGGCATGCACAGCCGGCTTGTAGGTCACATCCAGTGCCGTTGCCAGAGATTTCAACGTGCATGGCGCTCCACTGGCTTCCAGCTGTTGCAGGATCGCTTCGCGACTCGGAATGATGAGAACTTCAGGTTCAGACGATGACATGTGGTGGTGGCTTATCGATGCTCGTTTTGCAGGCGAGACTTGCGCTGTCTCATTGACTCCCTAGGAGGTGTCCGGTAGATTTCCGGCCGCCTTGCCGAGGTGGCGGAATTGGTAGACGCGCTGGTTTCAGGTATCAGTGGAGAAATCTGTGGAGGTTCGAGTCCTCTCCTCGGCACCATCAATAAGTCGGCGATTGTAGACCGTCGCACTTATCTGGACAGCATGACAGACACGTACAGGATGTACAGCGTGAAGTTGACGCCCAAATGCCATACGCGCAGGTCACCCCGGCGCGCGAGCACGAACAACCAAAGCGCCGCCGCATAAGTCACGAGCACCCCAATCAGGACTTCCATGGTCGGTGCCCACGGCGTCAGTACCAGCCCTAAGGCGGGTAACAAACTTCCCTGAAAGACCATGGCACCGGTGATATTGCCGAAAGCCAGGGTGTCCTTGCCGCGGCGGATCCACAAAATGCTGTTCACCTTCTCCGGCAGTTCGGTGGCGATTGGGATGATCAGCAAGGACAGCAACAGCGCGGAGATGCCGACCATTGCTGAAAACTGCTCAATGCCGTGCACGAAGGTCTTCGCACCCAGGATCAGCAACGCCAGACCGAGCGCCATCTGGACCACAATGACTACCAGATGTTCGGGCAACCCCAGACGGCATAGAAACATCCTGCCATGCGCCTCCGTGCCGTGGCCGTCCTCCACCAGCTTGGCCGACACCTTCAAAGTCAGCATCACATAGACGAAATAAGTCATGACCAGGGCACTGGCCATGAACAGGCGTAACCCTGTTTGGGCGGGCGGGATGAATAAGGCGATAAACGCCAGTCCGAAGGCGATCAAAAAGAACGTGAGGTCACGTTGCAAACCGGTTCGCTCCGGGCGGAGATGACCCGAAGCGCCGCGTCGACGGGCCACCGAGAAGGCCATCAACGACAGGCTCAATGTGGATAGCATCAGCGGTGCACCGAGGATCGCACCCACCCCAATCTCCGCGTTCAACTCAACATTGGCAGTACCCGCGTAGATCGCGACAATCGGCACCATGCTCTCAGGCATCGCGGTTCCCACTGCGGCGAACAGCGAGCCGGTAACGCCTTCCGAGATTCCAATCCGCTCGCCAAAGTGCTCCAGCGCATTGGTAAATATCTCGGCTGCCACCAGTATCAAGAGCAAGGCGACTAGGAGTTCAACACCAACTGTCATGCTAACCTCTGTGGCGTTGCCACGACTTCAAGGCACACAGCCTCTAGACTAACGCGGCATCAGCCACCGGATTTTACTTAAGCGCTACGTGGATACAGCAATTTACCTAAAGGCGATCCTGCTCGGAATCGTCGAGGGGCTTACCGAATTCTTGCCAGTTTCGAGCACTGGTCATCTGATCATCGTCAGCGAGTGGTTGGATTTTAACAGAGGTAACGCCGCGTCATTCGAAGTATTTATCCAGCTCGGCGCGATCTTGTCGGTGTGCTGGCACTACCGCGTGCGACTCACCGAGATTTTGCGGGGACTTGGCCGCACAAATCTCGCGAATCGGTTTGCGCTGAGCATTGCGATCGCATTCATGCCTGCGGCAGTCGTCGGCTTCCTGGCCCACGGCCACATTAAATCCCATTTATTTTCACCGCTGGTCGTGGCCTGGGCGCTAATCCTTGGGGGGATCGCGATCCTGCTTATTGAGCGGCGGGTCGCCACACCGCGCGTCACCGATACGGCCAGCATGACGCCGCGCCACGCCCTGCAGATCGGCTGCGCCCAAGTGCTGGCCCTAATTCCCGGCGTCTCTCGTTCGGGGGCCACGATCATGGGCGGGATGCTGAGTGGTTTGGATCGTCGCACTGCCACTGAGTTTTCATTTTTTCTCGCGATCCCGATGATGTTCGCCGCTACTTTCTACGATCTTGCCAAAAGCTGGCGTCATTTGGGCGCGGACGATATCGGCGTGTTCAGCGTCGGCTTTGTGACGGCCTTCGTCAGCGCATTGTTGACCATCAAACTGCTGCTACGCTTTGTGTCGCAGCACAGCTTTGCGGTCTTTGCCTGGTATCGAATCGTGTTCGGCGCGTTTTTATTGTGGTACTACGGCAGCTAACTTCACGCGCGGCGTGGTGTACCTCAATCGCGGCTAAAGGCGCTCCTACCAGTGACTTCGGTCTTTTTCGTAGGAGCGCCTTTAGGCGCGATAGGGCGCTTGATACTCGGGCGGCTTCTCAAACTTCCATCGCGGCTGAAGCCGCTCCTACAAATGACTCCCCAGGCCCGTAGGAGCGCTGTTAGGTGCGATGGCCGCAGGATATGCCCGGTGAGTAGATCTATATAGCGAGAATATCGTTCCGCCGCTGGCGGCCGCCGTCTAGACTGCAGCCCATTCTGCAATCCGGCTAGTGCAAGGAGTTCGGGCGTGTCATCGACGGCGACATTACAGGTTCAAGCGCCTCTCAGCCGCGAGCAGATCTCCCGCCTGAGTCAGTCTGTGAGCGATTTAGGCCACGACCAATTGATTTGGGCGAGCGGCTATATGGCCGGGCTCGCGGCCAATCGCGCACTCCTGGCGGTGCCCACCCTAAGCGCCTCAGAACCCGTGAAGGCGGGCCGCGCCCTCACGATTTTCTACGGTTCGCAAACCGGCAACAGCCGACGCCTGGCAGAACTTGCGCACACGCAGGCGATCAGCCAGCAGGTGCCGGTCAAGCTGGTGAATCTCGCCGATTACTCGCCACGCCTGTTGAAGCAGGAAACCACCGCGCTGTTTGTGCTCAGCACGCAGGGCGACGGTGATCCGCCGGAAGACGCCGTATCGTTCTTCGAAGCGCTCAACGCGACCAATGCGCCGCGCCTGGAGAAACTTAAATACAGCGTGCTCTCGCTCGGCGATTCCAGTTATCCCTATTTCTGTCAGGCTGGCAAGCTCCTCGACACACGCCTTGCAGCACTTGGCGCCACCGCACTCCAGCCCCGCGTCGATTGCGGCCTCGATTTCACGGCGGCCGCGAGTGCCTGGACCGAACAGTCGCTCAAACTCGCCGCAGATCTGCTGCGCGCTGGTCAACCGCCGCGCATCTCGGTGGTGGAAAGCGTGCCGCGGCCGACCTTGCACCCTGAACCTTCAGCAATATCAGTCAACTGCGAAGTGCTGCTCAATCAACGCCTCACCGGCCGCCATTCGAGCAAGGACGTGCGCCATCTCGAGTTTGCGTTGGCAGATGACGCCTTCACCTACGCGCCCGGCGATAGTCTCGCCCTTGCGCCGCATAACCCGCCACAGTTGGTCGAAGAAATACTGCAGACCCTGCGCGCCAGTGGTAGCGAGTTGGTGACCGGTCCGACGGGTGCCGCACTTCCACTCGCGACGGTACTGCGCGAAGAAGTTGAACTCACTTTGCTCAATCGGCAATTCCTAAGCGCACTCCACACACGCACTCAGCACCCGCTGCTCAGCCATATTTTAGCACCCGACCAGGCGGCCGATTTCGCGCGTTACCTGGAATCTCACCAGGTGATCGATGTCCTACAGGACGTCTCTGCAGAGTTAACCCCCGCAGAGTTGGTCGCCTTGCTGCGACCCTTGGGGCGCCGCACTTACTCAGTCGCCTCCTCGCGCGCGGCGACCCCGGACGAAGCGCATCTGTTGGTGGCAGTGGTGCAGTCGGCCAGTCCGGCTGGAATCCGCTATGGCGCGGCTTCCAATTATCTTGCCGCGCTTACACCGGGTGCCACGCTCACGTTACATCTCGAAGCGAACCCGAATTTCCGCCTGCCAGCAGATGATAAAACGCCGCTCATCATGATTGGACCCGGCACTGGAGTGGCGCCGTTTCGCGCCTTCGTCGCCGAGCGCGCGGCACGCGGTGCGCGCGGGCGCAACTGGTTATTCTTCGGTGAACGCACCCACCGTGAGGATTTTCTGTATCAGATCGAATGGCAAAAAGCGCTGGCGCAAGGACACCTGCAACGCCTGGACGTCGCGTTCTCGCGCGACCAGACGCACAAGGATTATGTGCAGCACCGAATCATTGAGCAGGCCCGCGAGTGCTACGCCTGGCTCGAAGAGGGTGCCGCAGTGTTTGTGTGTGGCGATGCCAAGCGGATGGCGAAAGATGTGCACGCCGCCTTGCTCGAGGCGATCCGGCTTGGCGGCGCGACCGACGATGAAGGCGCGCGGGAGTATTTGCAAAATCTGCAGCGCACCGGCCGCTATCGCCGCGATGTTTATTGACTAATTCACTATGACTGAAGAAGCACTCTCGATTGTCGAAGAGATCAAGACCCGCAGCCGTCACTTGCGCGGCAGCATTGCCGAGAGCTTGCGCGATCCGCTCACCGGCGCCATGCACGAAGACGATACGCATCTGATTAAATTTCACGGTATCTACCAGCAGGATGATCGCGATCTCCGCGCCGAGCGTCGGCAACAGCGCTTGGAGCCGACTTATCAATTCATGATCCGCGCGCGGATTCCTTGTGGCGTGTGCACGCCCAAACAATGGCTCGCGATGGATGAGATTGCGCGCACCTACGCCAATCACACGCTGCGTCTAACTACCCGCCAGACTTTTCAATTTCACGGCATTCTCAAGCGTAATTTGAAACGCTCCATCGCGGCCATCAATCACAGCCTGCTCGATACCCTGGCGGCCTGTGGCGATGTAAACCGGAATGTGATGGGCACCGTGCTCCCGTTCCCGCCGAGCGTGCGGCAGTCCATCAATGACATGTGCCGCCAACTGAGCGAGCACCTCTTGCCGCGGACCCGCGCGTACCACGAGATCTGGTTGGATGAGCAGCTCCTGGTAAACACGGCAGACGAGCACGAGCCGCTCTACGGCGATACCTACCTGCCGCGCAAATTCAAGATTGGGGTGGCAGTGCCACCCGACAACGACATCGATATTTTCTCGCAAGACTTGGGCTATATCGCAATCATTGAAGGTGGCGAACTGCAGGGCTTTAATGTCACCGTCGGTGGAGGTCTCGGCATGACCCACGGCGAATTCGGCACGTATCCCCGCCTCGCTGACGTGCTTGGATTCTGCACGCATGCGCAGGTCCTCGCAGTCGCCGAAGCGGTACTGACCACCCAGCGTGACTTCGGTGATCGCACCAATCGCAAGCATGCGCGCCTTAAATACACTATTGAGACCCTCGGACTCACGCGTTTCAAGGCCGCAGTGGAATCACGCCTGGGTCAGCCACTCGCACCCGCGCGCGCTTATCAATTTACGCACAATGGTGACCGTTACGGGTGGCAGGAAGAAGCGGATGGCAGCGCACATTACACCGTGTTCCTCGACAGTGGCCGGGTCCAGGACACCGCGCAGCAGCAGGCGCTCACTGGCCTACGAAAAATTGCCGCAGAAGATTTGGCCGTATTTCACCTTACCCCCAATCAGAATGTGGTGCTCGCCCATGTGGCGCCGTCCAAGCGTGCACGCGTCACTGAAATTCTGGCCATGCATGGCCTGCATGAACTAAATATTTCACCGACGCGCGGACTCGCACTGGCGTGCGTCGGCTTTCCGACCTGCGGCCTCGCGATGGCGGAGAGCGAACGTTATCTCAGCGATTTCATCACCCGCCTGGAAGCGCTGCAGGCCCAGCATGGGATTGCCGAGTGCCCGCTCACCGTGCGCATCACCGGCTGCCCGAATGGCTGCGCGCGGCCCTATCTCGCGGAAATCGCGCTGGTCGGCAAAGCGCCTGGCCGTTACAACCTCTATCTCGGGGCGGCCTTCGATGGCACACGGCTCAATGTGCCATTTCGTGAAAGTGCCTCGGAAGACGAAGTCCTCGCGACGCTCGAACCGCTGCTGGCGCAATACGCGCAGCACCGACAGTCCGGCGAGCGCTTCGGCGACTTCCTGGTCCGCACGGGTGTGGTGCCGGCGATCACGGCAGGGTTGGATTTCGCGCGCGCGGCGCAGGCCTTGGCGGCCAATCGCGCGAGTGATCGCGCCTGATGAACATCCCTGGCTTGGTCTCGCTGGTAGGGGCCGGGCCTGGCGATCCCGACCTGTTGACGGTGCGCGCCGTGCGCGCGCTCGAGCATGCGGATTTTGTACTCTACGACCGACTGGTGGCGCCCGCCATCCTGGCTTTGTTGGCGCCGGCCACGCCGCGTGAATATGCCGGGAAGGCAGGCGGACACCAAGTCCGCGCGGGCAGTACGCAGCTGGCCATCAATGAACGACTCATCGCACTTGCCGGCCATTATCGCCATGTCGTCCGGCTGAAAGGTGGCGATCCCTTCATCTTCGGTCGCGGTGGCGAGGAAGCCCTGGCCTTGCAGGCGGCGCAAATCCCTTACGAGATCATTCCAGGAATCACGGCCGCAATCGGCTGCGCCGCAGCCGCCGGGATCCCGCTCACGCATCGCGGAGTCGCGCCACAAGTCACCCTGGTCACCGCGCACCGCGCCAGCGGCGAAGGCAGTCCCGACTGGTCCACGTTGGTGAGCCCCACGCAAACAGTGGTGTTCTACATGGGTGTCGGTGAAATCCACACACTCCAGCGTGAACTGCTGCGGCACGGACGCTCACCCGCCACGCCAATCGCGCTGATTGAAAATGGCTGCACCCGTGAACAGCGCGTGTTCAATGGCCAGCTCGGCGAGATGAACGCCCTGGCGCACCGGGTGGCACTCGCTGCGCCCGCATTAATCGTGGTAGGCGAAGTCACTGCGCTTGGAATTCTGCCAACCTCCTCGCTCAGCCACATGGCCGAGGCGTTGTGTGTGAATGCTGCCTAAAGCGGCCACTTCGTGCGATCGCGTTGCGCGTTGAACTTTGCAGCGGCTGGCGGTCACTAAAACCCGCGTGATCCGATCACGTGGGCGATGCGTATTGCTGGATATGCGTGCGTTCGCCATCAAATCAGCAGAATTACCGTACCTACGGCACCCGCCGCGCCACGGATTGGGTGTGACGTTAAAACCCGTGCCAACGATCCCCGTGAATGTCGAGCGCATGGAATCTGAGACCGGCCTGCTGCTGAGAAGATGAGCGCAGCGTTATCCGACATCATGATTACCCGCAAAACGCCGGATTGCGCTAACGCTTATCCGGCCTATAAAAGCTGAAGTTGATCTCCGACAGTAGAAACGCCACGCGCCGCGTTATATAAACCGGGCAACGGATTCGGAGCGTCTAAGATGATTGATTCCCTATTTCCCCTCGGTATTGCCCACTATCTAGTGGGCGGCATTCTCATCGGTAGCGCGGTCAGCCTGGCCTATCTCACCACCGGCTTGGTCACGGGCATGAGCACCGTGTTCAGTTCGACTTGGTCCTTCGTCTCGCGCCTCACGTTTTTTCAAGAACCGCGACTGCTCAATTCGCGCCAGTGGCGACTCGTGCTGGCACTCGGCTTGATGCTCGGTGCAGCGCTCTGGATGTTCACCTTGGGTGGCGGCATCCCTTTGCAGACCAACGTGTCGTGGTGGCAGTTGTTGCTCGGCGGTTTTATCGCAGGCTTCGGCGCCCGCCTTAGTAACGGTTGCACCTCGGGCCACGGCATCTGCGGCTTGGCATCGTTACAAGTCCCCTCGTTATTGGCGGTGATTGTATTTTTAACCACGGCCATCCTCACGGCCCACGCCGTTGTTCGCTTAGGAGGTATGTGATGAAACCTGCTTCACTCGTCGCGATTCTCATCAGCGGTATGGCGTTCGGTTTTGGCCTGGCACTGTCCACGATGGTCAAACCCGAAGTGGTGTTAAGCTTCCTGCGCTTTCAGGATTTCGGTCTCCTGATGGTGCTCGGCGGCGCTGCCACCGTGACCGCGCTGTGTTATCAATTCGCGCCACGCCTTTTGCAGCGACCTTTGTTCGAACCCACCTTTGGTCGCCACGCCGCCGCCATGAATACCCAAACAATTGGCGGCGCCGCGCTGTTCGGCGTGGGCTGGGGGATTTCTGGCGTGTGTCCCGGACCGGCGATCGCCGGTCTCGGCGCTGGCAACTGGAGTTTGTTGTTTGCGGTGGGCGGGATGTTGGCAGGTGCCTATGCGCAAGGCTGGCTGGCCAGCCGCGCGGCGCCACCAAGCGCCACTGCCGCGGCCACGCGTTAACTGGCGCTGCGCAGAGTCGGCGCCGCGCGCGGCATGAATTAAAGCCCCGCATGGACTCCACCCGCTTCTACTCAGACCTCCCCACCAACACGCTGCCGGTTAGTCAGCTGATGGGCGACGAGTCGCGCTTCGCTGCCGTCCCCAGTGACTGGCAGGTCATCCTCACCGATGTGCGCAAATCGACCCAGGCGCTGAGTGACGGCAAGCACCAGGTGGTCAACCTGGTCGCCACCGGCAGCATCATCGCCGCACTCAACATCGCGCATCAGGCAGGCCTTTCGCTGCCGTTCTTTTTTGGCGGCGACGGCGCGACCTTGCTCGCCCCGCCTGCGCTCGCGCCGCAGATTGAACAGGCGCTGCTCGTGCATCGGGCAAATACCCGCACAAACTTTGGCCTCGATCTGCGCGTCGGGAGCCTGGCCCTGACGAAGGTTTATCAGCAGGGCGCTCGTTTAAAAATAGCCAAGGTGGAAGTGAACCAGGGCCTGGTAATTCCGGTTGCGCTGGGCAATGGCTTGCAGCATGTCGAAAAAATCATCAAGCGCGAAGATTATGCGACGGCGGCGGCGCGGCCGAACACCGCACTCGATCTCGCCGGCATGGAGTGCCGCTGGGATCGCATTCGACCACCGGAAAACGCCCAGGAGGTCGTGTGTCTGCTGGTGATCGTCAATGACGACGGGCAACAGTCCACAGTCCTCGCCAACGTCCTCGCGCAGATCGATACGATCTACGGCACATTGGCCAGCCGCAGCCCAGTCTCGTTGCCGCGAATGAAGCTGAAAGCGACTATCGGCAAGATCCACACGGAAATGCGCGCCAAGCTCGGCCGCTTCGATTTTGCTTACCTGCTCGAACACTGGCTGCGCACGCTCATCGGTGGCCTTTACTTCAGGTTCAACCCGGAAGGCGCGCAGTACCTCAAGCAACTGGTGCAATGGTCGGACACCCTCATGCTCGACGGGCGTCTCAATACCATCATGTCCGGGACAGCCGCACAACGGCATGCGCTGGTCGAATTTCTGCAGCACTGCGAAGATCAGGGCGAGGTTAAGTTCGGTTTGCAGGTTTGCGCCGCGAGCGTGATTTCCTGTTATGTCCGGGATCGCCGCAATCAACACATTCACTTCGTGGATGGCCTCGGAGGTGGCTACACCCAGGCGGCGACCATGCTCAAGGCGAAATTGGCGCAGCGCGCATCCCTGGCGAATTGAACGGACTGTCACAACCCGCTGCGTATCTATATCCTGCCGGCCCATGCAAGCCCCGCAGGTCATCGCTCCCGCCGGCACGCCCTGGCGCGGGGTGGCGCTGGCCTTGTTGGTGGGTGTTTCGTTCGCCATGAACACCGCCCTGGCGGCGTTCTCTTATCGCGGCGGCGCAACGCCGCTCGCGATCCTGCTGACACGTTCCTGTACCGCTTTTTTGTTGCTCTATCTGCTCTTGGTTGTGCGCGACGTGCCACGCAGGCTGCCCATGCCGCAACAGCGTCACGCGCTGTTGCTCGGATTGGTCTTCGCCAGTTATTCGTTCGGAGTGCTGGTCGCGATCAAGCACCTGCCCGTGGGCTTGGTAGTCGCGACCTTCTATACCTTTCCGATTCTGATTGGTCTCGTCGAATGGTTGAGCGGACGACAAGCGTTCAACCCGCGCACCGCGCTGTCGCTGGCGATTGCTTTCACCGGCATTTTGTTCGCGCTCGACGTGTTCGGCGCACAGCTGCATCAACTCGGGATTGGTTTATGTCTGCTGGGGGCGGTAGGCGTGACCATCGTCATGACTTTGAGCGCCAAGGTACGTGGCAATGGTGACTCGCGACCGATCACCCTGCACATGCTTGCCACTTCAATCACGGTGTTCAGCGTGCTGGCTCTGACCTATGGCGAGGTCAGCTTTCCACAGACCCCTGCGACCTGGGCCGCCTTCATCGGCGCGACCTTTTTTTATACCTTCGGCATCATCACCTTATTCATGGTGCTGGCGGAGATCGGACCGGTTAAGGCGTCACTGTTCATGAACATTGAGCCGGTGACCAGCGTGCTGCTCGGCTACTTATTGCTTGGTCAGCGTCTGGGGCCAAAACAATTATTCGGTATCGCGCTGGTAGTTGCGGCAGTGCTGCTGATCGAGAGCGGCAAACTGCGGGCTTCGAAGGCCTCATCCTAGCTCGCAGACACGAGCCGCCATTGCACCAAGGTATAAGGTGGATCAGCGCTATCGTGCGGCTCGAACACCGCCGCGACCGACGCTCCGATCAAGACCTCCTGTAGCGGATCACCCAGCAGATTGCCGACCATCCGCACGTTGCCGTACGCAGGCAGCTCTACCAGCACCACGAGATACGGCCCGTGCCCATTGAGTGCGGCATGCACCGGATGATGAGGTCGCTCGTAGCTATAGATTCGGCCCTTGCCTTCGATGTCGACCCATTGCACAGCAAAGGAATGACAGCGATGACAGATCCATTCCGGCCCCCATTGCCAGGCACTACAGCCCATACATTGTTGGATGCGCAGCTTGCCTTCGCGCGTGCCCTGCCAATAAGGTTCGGACAATCCATCGGGACCTGTGCCTGGCGTGGGTAACCCTACGGGAAGATAAGTGCCGCTCACAGAGTTGCCTCCGAGCCAAGAATGAGTGAACTGACCGGGGTGACCATCGGTCCCCCCATGATGATCGCCGCCGCATTATTCTTCACTTGATTGATCGCCACCCCGCGAATCTGACGCACGGACTCATGCACGAGCTCAAGCCCGTGCATGTAGCATTCGGCCAAATTGCCACCGCTGGTATTCAACGGCATTCCGCCATTCGGCGCGATTAAATTCTCTTTCACCAGCACTTCGTTCGCGTCCTCCGGTTTCAGCATGCCATGTTCCACCAGGCTCATGAGTACCCCGCCGGTAAAGTTTTCATAGCTTTGCACGATGCCCATATCTGCCGGGGACAGCTGCGCCATTTGGTAGAGACGCGGCGCCAGCTGCGCGAAATGGCTGCTGGCGTAGTTCGGCATGTTATGCACCGGCGCCGCGCTGCGTTCATCGCAACCTTGTGCACAGGCCATGATGTACACCGGCGTGTTTTTCAAATCGCGCGCGCGTTCAGCCGAGACCACAATCACTGCGGCGGCGCCGTCGTTTTCCTGACAGCAATCGTAGAGGCGAAAGAACGGTTCGATGATCCAGCGTGAGGCATCGTATTGCTCCTCACTCAGTGGTCGGCCGCGCATCACCGCGTTGGGATTGTTCTGCGCGTGGTGATAACAGGCAAGTGAAATTGCCCGCAGGGCTTCCTGTTTGATGCCGTGATCATGCATGAAGCGGGTGACCTTCATCGCGAAGCGCTGGGCCGGTGAGATCACCCCATAAGGGAAAATGAAGGCATCGTCACCGGCGGCAATTGACGCCCCGGCGCTGCGGCCATAGCGCTGATACTGGCCCTGTGCCAATGAGCGAAAGGCCACCACGCAATCCGCCATGCCGGTCGCGACTGCGGCGGCCGCGTTGCCGATTGCTCCGCACACCCCGCCGCCGCCGCCTCCCCAAAACATATTGGAGAAGCGCAGCTCCTTGATGCCGAGCGCTGCCGCCAGGCGCCCAGCCTCCGAGCGATCATTGCCGTAGGACGCGAAGCCGTCGATTTCGTGGGGGTTGATGCCAGCATCCACGCAGGCGTTCACCACTGCTTGTAGCGCAAGCTTGAACTCGCTGTCCGGGGCTTGGCCATGCTTGTAGTAAATGGTCTCACCAATACCGGCGATTGCGGTCTTCCCGCGCAGTGTGCGTTCGATCATGTGTTCTTATCTCATTAACGTGAGGTAAGTTTAGGCCGGGCGCGATCAGATTGCCTAGTGGAAAGCCGGATGACGAGCCGCGCCGACAATGTGAGGACCTGAACTCATCCTCGAAATGGGTTGGCAATCCTCTCCTCGTGTTGTAAGAATAGCTGTCAATTCGTCTGCACCGGAAACTGCCATGAGTATCATTGAAGTCCTCGTCCCGGTGGCGATCACGCGTATTCACGAGCGGCCGCTGGCACCACGCCTGGGCAAGCTGAGCGGTGTGCGCATCGGTTGGCTGGACAACATGAAAGCTAATGCCGGCCAATTGTTAGGTTTTGTCGCCGAGGCGCTGCGCGAGCGCGGTTACGCTTTCGAGAGCATCATGGCATCCAAGAACGCGACTGCCGCAGCGCCGGACGCCGTCATGATGCACTTGAGAACATGCGACGCGGTGGTCCTCGCGATTGCCGACTGAGGCAGCTGTACGTCGTGGAGTGTCCATGACTCGATAGCGCTGGAGACTGCGGGAATTCCAACCGCAGTCATCTGCAGCGACGAATTTGGTCCGCTCGGACGGGCCGAAGCGCAGGTGCTCGGGCTCGGTGCCTTGCCGCTGGTGCCGATTCCGCATCCCCTGGCCGGCAACAGCAGCGAACTGGTACGCGCAAAGGCGCTCGCGATTGCGGCTGAAGTCGTCAGCGCGTTGACTGCGTCAACCGATATTCTGGCTGCCCGTTACGCGGGCCGCTTCCTCACTTTGACGGAACGTCGACTGGTCGGCGGTGCGGTATGCACCGATGAAGTCTGCGCGCTCGATCCCGCTCTCGCAGCGTATCGAGGCGACCTCCTGTGACCAGCAGCATAGAACTCGAAATCGATCATCTCGACGACGAATTCGAGGCGCGCGGCTGGTCCGATGGCCTGCCGGTGGTGGCGCCGACTCGTGCAAGAGTCGCTGCGATGCTGCGTTATTGCGACCATCATCGCGACGACGAACTGGGCACCATGCCGCCACGTCACGGTGTCGTCACCCCAGAAATTCTCGCGGTAAATGCGGTGATGGCTGGGTGCCGACCGACCTACTTCCCGGTGGTGATGGCAGCAGTTGAAGCCATGCTGGACCCAGTCTTTAATCTCTTTGCCGTGCAAGCCACCACCCATCCCTGCGCACCCTGCGTGATCGTGAATGGTCCGATCGCCCGCGAACTCGGCATCAACTCCCGCTATGGCGCATTCGGCCCCGGCGTGCGCGCTAACGCCACGATCGGTCGTGCGGTTCGGCTGATCCTGCTCAACGTTGGCGGCGCGGCGCCCGGCATTCTCGATCGCTCAACCCAGGGTCAGCCTGCGAAATACGCCTACTGCGTGGCCGAGAATGAAGCCGAGAGTCCATGGGAGCCGCTGCACGTCGAACGCGGTTTTGCGCGTGAACACTCCACGGTGACGGTGACTGGCGCAGAGGGTCCGCACAATTTGAATGACCACGTGAGTGATCAGGCCGCTGGTATCCTCGCCACCCTCACCGGCGCGCTGAGTGACATGGGCTGCAACAATGCATACCTCTATGGCCAGCCAACTATCGCATTCGGCCCGGAGCACGCCGCAATCCTGGCTGCTGGCGGTCTCCGCAAGGACGACATCCGCCAGCATGTTTTCGCGCACGCGCGCCTGCCACGCGCGCTGTGGGAACGCGGTGGCATGGCCGGCATGTTCCCGGATCTGTTCCCGCACGAGGCCATGCTGCCCATCCTCAAGACCCCGTCGGATCTGCTGATCATGGTGGTCGGTGGCTTCGGTCGGCACTCCTGCTGGTTGCCAACCTTCGGCGACAC
>CAMATU010000051.1 GCA_945861225.1 Klebsiella pneumoniae | reverse complement strand
ACCCGCCTCGCGCCGCATAAGTATCCGCGCTGGATATCGTTCGTGCCGGAACTGCCGAAGACTGCCACCGGCAAAATACAACGCTTTAAACTTCGCGAGGAAGCTACCCCTACGGGTGTTGAGGAATCTGCATGAAATTTCTGAACACGACCACACTGATCATTGCGCTCGCCGCGAACACCCTCTGCCACGCGGCGCCGCAGAGCGCTGCGCCGTTGCCGACACCACTCGAAGCCCACGCCCAAATGCAGATCAGCAATTCCGCCGAGATGAGTGCCTATCTGCATGCACTCGCTGCCACTCAGCCGACATTGGCGCGCGTGGAAGCGTTGGGCGAGAGCGTGCAAGGCCGCCCACTCGAGGTACTGCGCTTGGCAGCGCCACGTGGCAAGGATGAATCGCCGCGCGCGAAAGTGATGGTGATCGGCTCTCAGCATGGCGCAGCGGAGCCGGCGGGTGGTGAGGCGCTGCTGGTGATTGCACGCGAATTGCTGAGTGGTGCATTGCGCCCGTTGCTCGATGATCTGGAGATCATCCTGCTGCCGAATGCGAATCCAGACGGTCGGGATTTGAAGCGGCGCGCCAACGCCAACTGGATCAACATCAACACCGATTTCGTGTTGTTATCCCAACCCGAAAGCCAATTGCTGAAAGAGGCGATTAGTCGCTACGCGCCCGATGCGTTGCTGGATTCCCATGAGTCCGCGATTCTGAAACGCAAGACGCTCGCCAAAGACGGCTATCTCACCGACTTCGACGCGCAGTTCGAAATGGCGAATAACCCAGCGGTGCCAGTGGCAATGCGCGACTATGCGCTAAATATTTTTCTCCCCGCCATTCTGGAGCGCGTGTCGGCCGGCGGCTTGCCGGCACATCGCTACATTGGAGAAATCATCAGCATCAAGCAGCCGATCACGAACGGCGGCCTTACCCTGCGCAATTTTCGGAACACCGCCGGGCTATCTGGTGCGTTGTCCTTGCTGGTGGAGACCAAACTCGATTCGCGTGAAGACACCTTCCCGACCTATCGCAATATCGCGGTGAGAGTCGAGCGTCAGTTGCTGTGCATCCGAACTTTTCTTGGTTTGGTTCACGCGCGACGCGCTGAAATCCTAAGCTTGACCGCAGCGTCGCGGGCGGCCCTGCATAAAGAATCACTCACGCTATTTTCAGGGTATGAGGTTGATCGCGCGCATCCGCAGGTGGAAATTTCGATGCGGCGCCTGGATACCCGCCAATTGGAGATGCTTAAGTTCCGCGACCATCGCAAGTTGGTCACTGCGGATACCGTGCCCTATCCGCCGATGCTGGTCGTGACCGAGCACCTGGATAAATTGCGTCCGATCCTCGAGCGCCACCAAATAAGTTATTGGCAAGTGACGCAGCCCACTGCGGCGGAAGTGATCGCGGCCCGCTTCCAGAGCCCCAGCAATATTCTTGAACGTGCGAAATTGCTGCAAGAAACCCGCAAGTCCCTCGAATTCAAAGCCGGCATCTTCATCGATTTAACGCAGCCCAATGGCCGCACGGCGGCGCTATTGCTCGATCCGCGCGCGACCAGTAGCGTATTTCGTTACCCCGAGTTTGCCAGCCTGGTGGTACCTGCGGAGGAATTTTTTGTCTATCGCACGTTTAAGGGTGCGACCCGCAGCCAGCCGTGAATCTCCTGGCGACTCCGCTCGAGCATCATCACTTTCAGCGATTTTCGAACTCGGCAGAAATCGCCAGCTTTCTGCGCGCACTGACCGCCGCCGCCGGCCCGTATGCAACTTTGGAGTGCATCGGGCAGTCCGCTCAGGGACGCGAGATCCTGGCGCTGGTGTGCGACGCCCCGACCCTAGGTCGAACCAAGTTGCGCGTGATGATGGTGGGCTCTCAGCACGGCGCCTCGGAGGCGGCTGGGTGTGAGGCCTTGTTGTATCTGGCGCGCGCAGTATTGCTCGGCGATATGCAAGGCTTGCTTGATGATTTTGAATTCGTGCTCATTCCTAACGCCAATCCTGATGGGCGCGAACTGGATTCCAGCCGTAACGGCAATGATGTCAACATCAACCGTGACTACGTGCTGCTCTCGCAACCCGAAAGTTGTGCGCTCGATGCCGCAGTGCTGCGTTACGCGCCTGAAGTGGTGCTCGACGCCCATGAGTCGGCGAGCCTGAAGCGGAAAACGCTTGGCCGCGAAGGCTATTTGACCGACTTCGAGGCGCAGTTCGATGTGGCGAATAGCCCGGCGCTGCCAGACGCCGTTCAGCGCTATACCGAATCGGTCCTGCTGCCTGCGCTGCTGGCCGAGGTGGCGACGCACGGGCTGCGCGCGCAGCGCTATATCCGCGAAATCACGTCTACGCGGCAGCCAATCACGCACGGCGGCTTAACCGTGCGCAAGTTTCGCAACAAGGCCGGTCTGCGCGGCGCCTTGACCGTGCTGCTCGAGACGCCAATGGAACCGAAGGCCGATCCGTATCCCACGTTTCGCAATATTGGGGTACGCGCCGATCGGCAGTGGTGGTGCATGCAAAGCTTTCTTACGGTGTTGAAGCGTCAGCGGCAGGCGATCACCCGGGCGCTTACGCAATCCTCGCATCTTGCACCCCGCACCCTGCTGGCGCTCAACGCCTCGTACATCCAGCACACAACGTCACCACACCTCACGCTCAACCTGCGCCGGCGCGATACTTATCAGCTCGAAGCGATGCAATTCGAAGATCATCGCGCGGTCCAGGTACACGACTATCTGGTGCTGCCGGAGGCCTATGCGATTACCGCCCACACGGCGCTTTTTGCAAGCCTGCTGGCCAGACACCAAATAGCGTTCGAAGTAATCGCCGAGCCAATGGAAGCGCAGCTTGAGCAGGAAATCTTCAAGGACGGTGAAGCCGCCGAGCAGGGCTTCGACGTGCTGGAAACCCGGGCACAACGCCGGCGCTTAAGCGCCGGAGATTTGTTGGTGCCGATCACCCAGGGCGCAGGGCGTTTGCTGCCGCTGCTGCTGGAACCACGTTCACAGAGCAGTGTGTTTCGTTATGCGCCGTATGCACGGCTGATCGAAGGCGGCAAGCCGTTTTTTATTTCACGGGTGACGAGCTCTTGGGATTCGTAGGTCGGATAAGCGGAGCGTAATCCGACGCTGTGGCGACACGGAAAATGTCGGATAACGCTGCGCTCATCCGACCTATGGAATATTGGATTCCTCGCAGCGACGAAATTCACCCCAGCGCCACCACCGCCTCGCCCTGAGTCTTGATCTCGCCGCGCTGATCACGCGCGGTGATCACCACCCGCACCCTCGATTCCCCATCCACGGCTAGCTTTTCAGCCACCTGCCCCTCACAGGTGATTTGATCGCCAATCCGCGTGATGGCCATAAAGCGAGTGTCAAAACTGCGCAGCGCTTCCGGAGGGATCCACGCGGTAAGGCAGCGGCTCATATAAGCCATGATCAACATGCCGTGCGCCAGCACGTCACCAAGTCCGGCGGCGCGCGCGAAATCGATATCCACATGCACGGGATTGTGATCGCCGGAGGCGCCGCAATACACCGCGAGCGTTTGGCGGGTGATGGGGGGCGTAGTGAGTGTCGGCAAAGAATGGCCGACTTCCACGGAATCAAAGCGCGGGTTTGGCATGGGGGATCCTTAGCCGTGACGAATCACGAGCGTGCGCCGGAACTCGGCAACGAGTTGCTGGTGTTGGTTGGTAATGCGGTTGTCCTGGTCGATGAATTCAAGCAGCCCCCCTTTTTTCTCGTAGATATCGACGATTTCCGAATCAAAGGTCAGTGCGTCGCCCGCGAAGGCCATGGTGTGATAGGTGAATTTCTGCGCGGCATGCAGAATTTTGGGCAGCGGGATCCCCACCTCGTCAAACCACCCATAAGGATTTGGGCGATCCATTTCCAGACAGAACAAAAAGGTGGGCGGGACGGGCAGTGAACGATAGCCCGCCGCGTGCGCCGCGGCTTCGTCCACATAGATTGCAGCAGTCTGGCCGATCGCGTGGCCAAACTGCCGCAGGCGACCTTTCTCAACTTCCAAAGTACACCGAGGTGAGGTATAGCCGATGAACTTGCGATCAATCACGTGGGGCTCCTTGCAGTCACCAATCTGATAGCGCGCTATTATGGCAGGCACTTGTGGAGGGAGGAATCGACATGCCGAAATTGACTGATCTTGAACGGAAGGAATTTCTAGAAGAGCCCGGCCTGCTGATGGATATCGCAACCTTGGACGGTGATGGTTGGCCGGCGGTCTGCCCTATCTGGTATGTGTTTGAGGAAGGCGCGATTTGGTTCACGCCGCGGCAGCACTCGGAGTGGTTGGGGAATATTCGCCGCGATTCGCGGGTCGCGTTATGCATCGATGAACTCGCGGTGCCCTATCGCAAGGTGATCGTGCAGGGCCATGCGCGGGTGGTGCACGAAGTTGGCCAGGATGATGTGTGGCGTGATCGCTATCGGCGTATCGCACTGCGCTACCTGCCCGCCAAGGACGCGAACGGCTATGTCGATATCACCGATGATCAGCCGCGCGCGTTGTGTGCCGTAAATTTGGCTGAGGCGGAAGTTAAAACCTGGCGCATGCCGCTCAACGACGAAAAATACCAGGGCATCTGGGCCAAGCGCTACTGGACCAAGGATGCGAAAGCCGCCCAGCAGGCGCCGGATTTATTCACGGCGCCTAAATAGCGCGAAAAATTTTCACTGGCTAGCGAATTTTTATGGTCACTTCCGAACTTACCGACAACCTCGCCCGTTTCGTGCAGATCCACCTGGGACCTGAGATCGAACTCGCGGAAGTCACCGATTCCGATGGCCATGCAGGACTCACGTTCTTGTTTGATACTTGCCAGCGCGGAACCCACCAGCGCGCGGGTCGCTATGTGTTGAAGATCCCGCCCAAAGGCGTCGCACGGCGCGGCAATACGGATGTCTATCGGCAGGCGCCGTTGCTACGCGCGCTGCACGCGGCAGAGTTGCCGGTGCCGCAGGTGCCTTTTGCGAGCGCTGAAGAAGATATCTTCGGCGTGCCCTATATTGTGATGGAGCGCTTGCCCGGGCGAACTTACTTCGTGTGGGATCCGCATGCGAGCTTCATCCGGACGGCCGCCGCTGCTGAGCCGCTGTGGCGCCAGGCCGTGGAAGTGTTGCCACGTTTTCATCAATTCGATTGGCAACGCCAGCTTGCCGACTGGCAGGCACCGGAGCCCTTAGCCGAACAGGTCGCGCGCTGGCGGAAGATTTATTTGCATGCGCCGGAGCCGCAGTGGATCACGCAGGCGGAAGCCGTCGAAGCGCTGTTGCTGAAGACCCTGCCAAGCGGCACGCCAGTCGGGCTTTATCATGGTGATTATCAGCCCGGTAATGTGCTGTATGAGCACGGTCAGTTAACGAGTGTGATCGACTGGGAGATTTCGGGCATTGGCGATGTGTTGCTCGACATTGGTTGGCTCATGATGGTGGCCGATCCGGCGAATTGGGTTCCGACCTGGCAGGCCATTTATCCGCCCACAGTGGCGGAGATCCGCGATCTGTATGAAGCGCGCATGGGCCATACCTATGCGTCCATTCCGTGGTATCAGGCGTTCGCAGGTTTTCGCTTGGCCAGTATTGGCTGCCTGAATGTGAAACTACACCGCAAAGGACAACGCCACGATCCGATCTGGGAATCGATGGGGCTTTGCCTGTCCAATATGTTTGAACGCGCGCGGGAAATTTTGTCAGCGTAGCGGTGCGCAAAATAACTGTATTGTCGCGGAGCAACGCGAGTGACCAAGGAATTCCGCTGTGATCGTCTCGCCACGCCGCTCGGGGAAATGGTGCTCGTGGTCGACCGCGATGGACAGCTCTGCGGGGCCGAATGGTGCGATCATCAGGCCAGACTTGAGCGCTTGCTGAAGCGCCGTTGGGGCGCGGTAAATTTGCTCGAAGAAGAGGACCCGGCCGGATTGACCTCGGCGCTCCGCAGCTACTTTGCTGGAAATTTAACCGTCATCGATACCCTACCGGTCAACACCGGCGGCACGGACTTTCAGCGCGAAGTATGGCAAGCGCTCCGCAAGATTCCCTGTGGCAGCACGCTTTCTTACGGCGCACTCGCCGCGCAAATTGGGCGGCCCAGGGCAGTGCGTGCAGTGGGACTCGCCAACGGCGCGAATGCCATTGGTGTGGTCGTGCCCTGCCATCGCGTGGTAGGCAGCACCGGTGCGCTGACCGGGTACGGCAGTGGGTTACCGCGCAAGCAATGGTTGCTGGCGCATGAGCGGGGGTGAGGACAGTAGCCCCCACGAGATCCAACAACAAGACGTCCCCTGGTAGGAGCGGCTTTAGCCGCGATGGAAACGTGATAGTGGAACAGGTCATGGTGCCGCACCTGCGCTCCACAGTAATATTCCTGATGCCTGTCCAACAATGCCGAGCGTTCAAAAAATTAGCGGAGGGGAACTATGGAAACCGAGCCCAAGATTCGGCTTACTCGTCGTGCATTTCTGTATTTATCGAGTTTGTTGGCACTCGCCGCCCCGCGCTCCGGCAATGCTGCCGAACTGACGCCCGCGGCGAATCCCGAGCAACTCTCCGAATGGAACGCCCTGCTCAAGCAGGCGACTGACTTCCCGCTCTTCAGTGCCTTGTTCGGTCGCCGTTCGCGACGCTTTGGGTGGGGCATGGAGATCCCGCGTGGACCGCTCAAATTTAAATCCGAAAAAGCGCCGGTTGCACTGGATGATTTCGAACGCTCGTTGCTGATTGCAGCGGGACTCGGCGTTTCCGGGTGGCACAACGGTATTCCCTATTCGGATGCCGAGGCTGGTCTGTGTACTTACTCCGCGCGTTTCACCGGGCGGACTTTGCCGTCCGCCGCCGGCATCGGTAACGCCGATCTTTTCTATACCGAAGACAGCGGCACGTATTTCGTGAGTACGCGCGATGCGGGCAAGGAGGGCAGCTGGGCTGATGCACGGCTGACCGACGCCGAGCGCCTGATCGCGACTGTTAAAGCCCATACCCGACAACTCAGCGACAAACGCGTAGAACTGCCGCGCGGCGAGCCGAATTACAGTGCGCACAATGATTGGAATGCGAATGTGCCCGGTTCGACCGTGTTCATTCCGATTGCGAATGTCTCGGAAGAACTGTTGGGCTTTCTATTCATCGTCGCGGGTTCGGGTTACACCGTGTGGGATGATCGACACAATCGACCGGCGGGCTCCCTCGAACGCTTCTTCAAGAGTGGGCTGTTGAATCCCGAGAAGAAGTATCCGCACAGCTATATGGAGCAGTACATTCTCACCTGTTGCGCGGTCGAAATGGGTGACATGGGGCACAACCTCTCGCTCGCGCTGCAAACTATTGGCCTTGGCGGTTGGTTCTTCTCCGGCATCAGTCCATTTGCGCTGATGGGCGCGGCAGCTGGCAAAGGCATTCCCGGTCTGGGCTTTAAGTTCGAATCGAACCCGCAATGGGGCGTGCCTAATCCAGTGGGGCTGGAGGGCGTGTACGAAGGCTATTGCCCGCCTTTTTTCCCGGATATGCGCGCGGCAGTGCAAGCCTATTACGATCTCAAGTTCGCCAAGGGCGGGACTTACGATCCGACCGGGCCTGGGCCGTTTCGCGATAACGCGGCGATCAAGGGCGCGACGGTGCCGCCCGAGCCCGAACTGGTCGAGGCGGTGGTGGCCATCGCAGAGTACATCTACCAGACCTACGGCAAGTTTCCAGGCACGGTGCCCACCATCTTCACGCGCTTCTATACGCAGGCACATCGCCTGGAAACCGATTTCTACGATAAGTTTTATGCTCCAGGTGCCTACCTGACCACGCATCAGGAGAACGTGGCCCGCTGGCAAAAGAAATCTGCTGAGGCGTGAGCACGATGCTGCCCTTGCTTGAGGTCTTCAGGAAGGATCTCTACCACTGCGCAGACTGTAACTACTGCGTCGATGCGGTGTGGGCAGAGCGCGGCATTGCGCATGTCTGTCCCACCATCCAGTCGCATTCCCCGCTCACCAGCTATTCCGGTCGCGGCTATATTGCGGCTGCACGTGCGTGGCTTGAAGGCGCAACTTTAGATCTCGCGCTGCTCGGCGAGCGCGTTTTCGCGTGCACCACCTGCGGTCATTGCGAGACGGTGTGCCCGATCGGCCTGCGACCCACGCAGGTGGGACGCGCGCTCCGCGGCGAACTGTGGGCGCGCGATGCAGTGCCGGTGGCGCTGCATGCTTTGCAGGAGGCGCTGCAGCGCGACGGCAATCCCAATGGGGTGGCACGCACTGCGCGCAGTGCCTGGCAGCCGGCGCTTGCGCAGACGTCTGGCGTAGCGCAGGTGCTCTATCTGCCAGGTTGCGCAGCGGCGACGGCGCTGCCGCGCGAAGCACAGGCCGTAGTGGCGCTGATGCAAGCGGCCGGATTCGCGGTCGTCACCTTGGGTGAACAGGACACCTGCTGTGGCGCCCCATGGTTCGAACTTGGGCTCGCCGCCGAAGCCGAATTTCTGTGTGAAGCCTTAGCGAGCAAGACGGCGGCCGGCGGCGAGCTTGTAATCTCTGGACTCGAATGCGCGTGCAGCTGGCAACGTCGCGGGCCCGACCAGGTGCCGCGCACTTTTACCGAATGGTGTGTGGCGCAGCTGCGCAGCGAACGCCTGCGGCTTAACCGACGCGAACACGCGCCGCGTGAAATTCATCTGCTGGATAGCTGTCAGGCGCGGCAGGCTGAAGGTCCAGCGCAAACCTTGCGCGCGTTGTGCGAACTGTTAGATCTGGCGGTGGCGCCTACGCCCAGCAGCGCACGCCATGTGGTGTGCTGTGGGGCAGCCGGCGGCATGCCGCAAATGGCGCCGGAATCAGCGGCGCGCATGGCCACCGCACGCCTCAAGGCGCACGCGAACGAAGTCTTCGTAAGCGCAGATCCTCGCTGTGTGGCGCATGTGCGCTGCGCCGCGCCAAGTGCGGCGATATTCGGCATCGCCGAATTCCTGCACACGCATTTCGAGGTCGTGGTATGAGCGTTTCCGCGCGCAGCGGTTTCCCCGCGTTGGCCGGCCTCGTCACCGCGCCAATCGATCTGCTGACCTATCAGCGCGATTGCTCAGTACTGCGCCCGGGCCAGGCCGAGGCCATGCTGCGCCCGACGACGCGCGCTGAGGTGGTAGCCGTTTTGCAGGCGGCCACCCAGCATGGCACACCCGTTTACGTGCGCGGCGCCGGCACCATGTATGCGGGCGGGGTGATTCCGCGCGCTGGCGGTATCGTGCTCGATATGACGGGGCTGGATCAGATTCTCGAGATCGATCTTGCGCGCGGTGTGGTGGTGGTGGAACCCGGGGTGCGTTTCGGCGTTCTGAGTAATGCCCTAAAGGCGCACGGCATGACGATCGGCATCATTCCCGTCACCGGTCCGACGGCGACCATTGGTGGTGCAGCGTCGGCGCATGCGCTCGGCACTGGCTCGGCGAAGTTCCAGAGCTTCGCTGATGAGGTGGTCGGTCTGGAAGTTGTGTTAGCGGATGGGCGAGTGCTGCGCACAGGCTCGGCGGCGGCCGGCGCGGTGGGGTTCTTTCAACGTTTCGGCATGGGGCCCGATCTCACTGGATTGTTTCTCGGCGGCGATGCGACCTTGGGCGTCATTACCGCGATCGCGCTGTGGCTGCATCCCCTCCCGGCCTATCGCGTCACACAATGTTATGGTTTCTCATCGCCTGCGGACGCCACCCGGTTCATCACGGAGTTACAGCTGCGCGAGCTCACCCGCCACGTTTGGTATGCCAGTGGCTACGAAGCTTCAACGGTGAAAGGGCGCGTGCTTGCAGCCTATCCCGCGACTCCAGCCGCGAGCCTGCCGCAGTTCTGCCTCGGCTTCGATTACGGTGGCGATGAAGAGCTGGTACGCCACGATCAGGCGCTGGTTGAAGCTCTGTGCCAGCGATATGGCGGCGCTTTGTATCCGCCATTCAATGAAGTGTATTTCCAGCATCTGCGCAATGAACAAATCCATTGGTATGGCTACGCCGGGTATTTCACACGCTCACGATGTTTGATTTTAATGAGCTCATTGCCCACGCCCAACCTGCCGGCCTTCCTCTCTGCGCTCGGCGACCTGCGCCGTGAGCATGCAGAATTTGCGTGGGGCGGTGCGGTGGTGATCTGCCGGCGTGGTCTGCACGGCGGTGTGCTCGCGTTCTACGACGAGGAAACGCAGTGGCCGCAGGCCGAGGCCGCCGCACAAACGGCCGCCGCCAGCCTGGTCGCCGCGGGTTGTGTGCCCTATAAGACCGGCAAAATCTGGGCTAATGAGGTGCGCGGCTTCACGACCTACCATTCGATATTGAGTGAGCTCAAAGCAGGCTTCGATCCCCACGGCGTTCTATCACCTGGCAATCTTGGCTTGGGCTGAGCCATGTCTTTCCTTCTTCATCCACAGCTCGAGGCAGATTTTTATGTGCTGGGACGCAGTGGCAATTTGCAGGTACTGCTCCGTCGTAATGCCGTGTTGCCGTGGTTCTTGCTAGTACCAGAATGCACCGCACTCGAGCTCTATGAGCTAACACCACCGCTGCGGCGCGAACTGGACATGCAGACAGATCGGCTCGCGCCATTTGTGAAGCGTTATTTCGCCTGCGACAAAATCAATATCGCAGCGATCGGCAATATCGTGCCGCAACTGCATCTGCACGTGATTGGGCGGCGCATGGATGATTGTTGTTGGCCGCACGCGGCTTGGGGGCATCTGGTGGGAAATCGCGAATACGACACGCAAGAACTCGCAGCCATCGGGCATGAACTGACGGAACTTCCTGGATTCGATTTTGTGCGCGAACGCGCAGCAACCCAGTAAAGCAATCGCGCGCAGCGCATAGCAACCTGTTCACATTCTTGAGAAAGAGATCCGCAAATGTTATCCGATTACGACGCTATCAGCACCACGCTTTTTAACTACTTCGAAGGTTTCAAAACGGCCGACCGCACCCGTCTGGAGGCGGCGTTCGCCGTCGAGGTGGGCCATATGAAGGGCTATATTCGTGATAAGGCCGGCAGCTTGCAGCTGACTTCGCGGCCCATGAATGAGGTAATCGACAGCTGGGCGAAGCGCACCCCGGCGCCTGAGATGAAGGGCAAGATCATCATGATCCATATCCTCAATCCACGCGCGGCGATCGCGGTCTTCGATTTCGACGGAATATTCATCGACACTTTCCAACTTGCCAAGGTTGATGCCGAGTGGCGGATTGTCAACAAATTTTATGTCGATCAATAAGTGACGATGCGCTGTGATAGTTGACGCCGGCACCTTCGATTATGTAATCGTTGGCGCCGGTAGTGCAGGCTGTGTGCTCGCCAATCGATTGTCGGCAGATCCGAAGGTCTCGGTATTGTTACTCGAGGCAGGCGGACAGGATGATTACTTCTGGATCGATATTCCGATCGGATATCTGTTCACGATCGGAAATCCGCGCACTGATTGGTGTTTCCAGACTGAAGCCGAGCCCGGTCTCAATGGACGTTCACTTGGCTATGCGCGCGGCAAAGTGCTTGGTGGCTGTTCTTCGATCAACGCGATGATTTATATGCGTGGCCAACGCAGTGATTACGCGCACTGGGCGGCGCTCGGCAACCGCAACTGGGGTTGGGAAGAGGTGCTGCCAACGTTCAAGCGCATGGAAGATTACGCACATGGTGGTGATGCGCTGCATGGCGTAGGTGGCGAGCTGCGGGTGGAGGAACGCCGTGTGAGCTGGGAGATTCTAGACGCTTGGCGCGTGGCGGCAGAGTCCTGCGGGATCCCGCAGATTCCAGAATTTAATCGCGGCGATAATTTCGGCAACGCGTATTTTCAGATGAATCAGCGCCGCGGTGTGCGCTGGAGTGCCAGTAAGGCGTTTCTGCGACCGGTGCTGTCGCGTAAGAATCTTCACGTGCGCACCGGCGCGCATGTGCATCGTGTGGAAATCGATTCTCGTGGATCACGCAAACGCGCGTGTGCCCTGGTCTATCGCAATGCAGATGGCCTGCAGCGCGTCACTGTGCAGCGCGAGATCGTGCTTGCCGCGGGCGCTATCGGCTCGCCACAAATTCTGCAGTTGTCGGGGATTGGTGCACCTGAGGCCATGCAGGCGATGGAAATTCCACTCACGCATGCCGTGCCGGGGGTCGGTGAGAACCTGCACGATCATCTGCAAGTGCGCACGGTTTACAAAGTCTCGGGCGTTCCCACGCTGAACGAACGCGCAAACAGCGTGTGGGGAAAAATCGTGATGGGTCTGGAGTACCTCTTCTTGCGCACGGGTCCACTCACCATGCCGCCATCGCAGCTGGGCGCGTTTGCCATGAGCGACCCGGCGCAGACGAGCGCCAACATCGAATGGCATGTGCAGCCGTTATCGCTCGATAAATTCGGCGAGTCCTTGCATGCTTTTCCGGCGATTACGCCGTCGGTGTGCAATCTGCGGCCGACCAGTCGTGGCCACGTGCGGCTCAGGTCGCGCGATCCGGAAGCCGCGCCGGAGATCCGTCTCAACTATTTATCAACCGTCGAAGATCAGCACGTCGCAGTGGATTCCTTGCGCTACACGCGGCGGATTATGGCCGCAGCCGCGCTGACCCGGTATCACCCTCAGGAATGGAAGCCCGGCGTCGAGGTGGTGACAGACGAAGAATTACTCAATGCCGCGCGAGATCTCGGGACCACGATTTTTCATCCGGTCAGTACCTGTCGCATGGGATCGGATTCGCTGGCAGTGGTCGATGACCGTCTGCGCGTCCACGGCATTCAGGGCTTGCGCATTGCAGATGCCTCCATCATGCCGCGCATTACGTCGGGCAACACGAATGCACCGACGATGATGATCGCAGAACGCGCTGCGGCGTTTATCCTGAGCGGTGAGTAGCCCGCCTTAGCGCGCTTTGCGCAAGGTCAAATTCAGGCGCACGTCTGCGCTGTGCGGATGCGACCCGGCAGTGAGCGGTAACACGCCGTGATAGTAGCGACGTGCCGGCCCGCCCCACACCACCACATCGCCATGCGCGAGTGCAATGCGCACGCATTTATCAGTGCGCCGCGCACCACCGAAGAGGAACGTGGCAGGTAAGCCTAAGGAGACCGAGACGATCGGCGCGTGGAAGTCGCGTTCATCCTTATCCTGGTGCAGGCTGAGTTTAGTGCCAGGCACGTAGCGATTGATCAGGCAAGCGTCTGGTGTGAAGGCGTTAAAGCCAGCGGCAGCAGCGGCGCTCCCGGCAAGCGAGAGGAAGGTCTGCGGTAACGCCGGCCACGGCAAACCACTCGCCGGATCAGTCGCCGTGTAGCGATATCCTGCGCGATCACTCAGCCATCCATACGCACCGCAATTCGTCATCGCGACCGACATGCGGAAGCCACCCGGGGTTTCGAAATGGCGAAACGGCGCGCGGGTTTCAATGTCTTGAAGCGCAGCGAATAACGCATTCTCGGCCGCTAAGGCGAAACCCCGCAGCACCACTGCGCCGGCGCAGATGTCCAGCCGAGTGCCGCGGGGTGCTAAGTCGGCGAATAGATCAGATGTCATGTTCGACAGTGCCCATGGTCTGCAATCTCATGCACAATCCGCCTTCAAATTAACAGGAGGGATTATGGTTGACCATCAGATCGGTACCGGTACTTTGGCCGAGAGCGGCAAGTCTGTGCGGGTGCATTACACCGGCTGGCTGTTTGATAGCGATGCAGCGGAGAACAAAGGCCGCAAATTCGACAGCTCGCGTGATCGTGGTGATCCCTTCCGTTTTGAGCTTGGTGCCGGTCAGGTGATTAAGGGTTGGGATCAAGGCGTGGCCGGGATGCGCGTCGGCGGCCAACGCACCTTGACGATTCCACCCGAACTCGGTTACGGCGTACGCGGGGCGGGCGGCGTTATTCCGCCTAACGCGACGCTCATCTTCGACGTTGAATTGCTTGAGGTTGGTTAACACAAGCAGTGATTAAGGATCAGCGTGCGTCACGCAACCTGACAGTTCTGATCGTCGCGCAGGCGCTGCTGTTCATCAGCAATGCGACCGTGTTGGCGGTGAACGGCGTGGTGGGGAAGCAATTGGCGTTACGTGACGGACTCGGCAGCGGGTTCGCCACGGTACCGGTGACAGCCTGGGTGCTCGGCGGCGCGTTAACCGCGTATCCGGCCGCGTTGGTGATGCGGCGTTATGGTCGGCGCGCTGGGTTCAGCACTGGCGCCCTGTGTGGCGTGCTCGGCGCGTTACTCGCCATAATGGCACTCAAAGTTGAGAGTTTTTGGCTGCTGGTCGGGGCCGCCGCAATCGTCGGGATCTACAACGCATTTGGTCTTCAATACCGCTTCGCGGCGGCCGATGCGGCACCGCCAGCCGGCAAAGCGCGCGCGATTGGATTTGTGATGTCAGCCGGCATGCTGGGCGGGCTCGTTGGCCCAGAGGTGAGTCGCCACAGTGTCGATTTGCTCACCATCCCCTATGCCGGCATCTATTTAATCCTCGCGGTCTTCGCGGGTCTGGCCTTCCTGTTATTACAAATGATGGAGGGTGCGCCGCTGCCCTCGGTCGCCCGCGCTGTCACGTCGCGTGCTGTGCGAGAAATTGCCGCGCAGCCAATCTTTATCTTCACGGTCTTGATTGCGGCGCTTAGTCACGGCGTGATGAGTCTCTTGATGACCGCGACCACGCTGACGATGACCAGCGTGTGCGGACATCCCTACGGGGTCGCGGCCCACGTGCTGGGCGCCCACATGGTGGCGATGTTCGCACCCTCTTTCGTGACCGGCTCGCTGGTGCAGCGCTATGGTGAGTGGCCAGTCATGCTGGCGGGCTGCCTGTTGTACGCGCTGACTTTGATAATCGCGCTTGACGGCGTGAGCGTCGAACATTTTTGGTGGGCACTGGTGCTGCTTGGGATCGGATGGAACCTGCTCTATGTGGCCGCGTCGTCATTATTGCTGCATGCGTATCGCGAGGGCGAGGGTGCCGTTGCGCAGGGGTTGAACGAGGCAACGGTATTTACCTCAATGGTGATCGCGTCGTTTCTGTCCGGTTATCTACTCGACCGCCAGGGTTGGGCTTCGCTCAATTATTTTGCGGTGGGTGGTACTGCGCTGATATTCGCAGTCGTGATCTCGCTCGCGCGGCACAGGAAGGCAAACAGCTTCTGAATTCTCCGCAAGATTTTCAGCGCTAAATCGCCAGCGCGAATGTTTCGCTCACCTGCGGCAGACTGCGCATAATGAGCTGCATGTGCTGGTCGATTTCTGTTGCCTCTCGCAGCAATCTAAACTGCTGAAAAAGGCTTTCGCCCTGCGGATAATTTCGCCGCAGCAGATTCAACCATTGCTTAATCCGGCCTGGCGCCTGGCGCGGTTCGAGATCGCGGCGCACGCACTGCCAGTAATCCACCAGCAATGGCAGCACACGTGGCCAGTCGGCGGTGAGCCGGCGCACCGGGCGGCCGGCCAGTTGATCGCGGATGCGCTCTACCAGAAATGGATCTGCCACCGCGCCACGGCCGAGCATGACATCCTGCAGACCACTGATTTCGCGGCACCGCAGGTAGTCTTCCACAGTCCAGATTTCGCCATTGGCGATTACTGGCACGCGCACGGCGTTCGCGATTCGCGCAATCCATTCCCAATGCGCGGGTGGTCGATAGGCTTCTTCCTTGGTGCGCGCGTGCACGACCAGTAACTCCGCACCACCTTCACTTAGTGCTTGCGCTGCAGCGATGGCGCCCGTCTTGTCGTGTACCCCGAGCCGCATTTTGGCCGTGAACGGAACGCGGTCATTAATCGCGTGGCGAACCTGTCCGGCGATTCGATAAAGTAACTCTGGTTGGTCGAGCAGCACTGCACCTCCGCCGTGACGGTTCACTTGCGGGGCAGGACAGCCAAAATTGAGATCGATTCCAGCCGGGTTCAGCAACAATAAGCGCGCCGCATTGGCGGCGAGGCTGGTGGGATCAGACCCGAGTAGTTGGACCCTGACCGGCGTCCCAGCGGGGGTGCGTGAGTCGCGGAGAAGTTCAGGTGCAATTCGTGTGTAGCAGCGATTCGGCAACAAGGTGCCGGTGATCCGCACGAATTCAGTCACACACCAGGCGTAACGCGCCGCCTGGGTGATGATTGCGCGCAGGCGATGATCGAGCAGCCCTTCCATGGGCGCCAACAGAAAGCGCGGATTTTGCAGCGAGCCTGGCGAGAGGGCTGTCATTCGCACAGTGTGGGGCCACTGCTGCCCATCACGCGCAAGTTTTTCGCGCTAACGTATGCCCTGCCGTTGGCCCAGACCGCCCTTGAAACCTTCCTGCCGAGCGGCGGGCCCGCTCTGGTGCTGGGGGGGGGTGTAACGCGTGTATTCACCGCCCTGCTGGGCGCAAACCTCGCGCTGCAAGGCCTCGGTTTTGCCATAAACCTTGATGTACGCCCCACCCAAGCGGCAGCGCATTTCCGGTAGCGCCAGCGCAGTGCCTGCCACCGCAACCAGGCCGACCACCATTGTTGTTCTCACGAGACGTCGCATCGCCGTTCCTCTCCTCACATTGCCTAGCCGAGTTTGAGTGCGCATGTTAGCAATTCCTTAGTTATACACGGCATGAACTGGCCGATGAATTTGGGGGGTACGCAAGCTCGATATCGCGCTCGGCTGGTGGTCGACGGATGAACTCAATATCGCCGCCGATGCGGAGTACTCCCCAAGGTTTTTCGGCGGTTAAGACCGTCGCACCGACATGCGGGCAATGAAATAGCCCCTGAAAATGTCAGTCGTCAATTTTGTTGGATTTCTGGCAGGAGGACCGGACAAGGTGCAATTCGGCCCCGGATTAGCTGATCGTTAGCGCTTAACGAATTTTATGAACCGACTTCGGGCGCTTTTTCGCCAGATGGGCAATTCGATATTTAGTGGTGCGGGCGGGGGACTCGAAGCGATAAACTAAGATGCTGATCTTGCCTTCTTTCTAAGTCGGCGGCGGACTGAGTTACCCCCACAGTTACCCCCGTCTTTCCCTTCCTGCCCTCGGGGCTAAGGCTCGCGCCCGGCGGCTCCGACGAAACAAATGTTCGCGTTCGGCTGCGGCCGATGCCTTTATCCTCTGACAGTTCGGTGCGCCGTTCAGCCATTATGCTCCTGACTCGTATCGGGGAGGTTATTCATGATCCGCGCTCCGGCGAAAAGCTGCTGGCTTGCCCTCGCTTTCCAACTCTTGTGTTTCCCGCTTCACGCGACCCCACTGTTTCAGGGGCTCGGCAAACTGCCCACGACAGGCGCGGGATTCAACAGCACGGCCCAATCAATCTCGGCAGATGGCTCGACCGTAGTCGGGCGGAGCAACGAAGCCTACCGATGGACCTCTGCTACCGGAATGATCGGGCTTGGCGACTTTGCGGGCGGCAACTTAAGTAGTTCGGCGATGGGAGTTTCTGTGGACGGTTCCGTGATCGTAGGCTCCGGTTTGCCGCCCAATAATAAAAGCATGGCGTTTCGGTGGGCATCCGCGACCGGGTTAGTTCCGCTTGGCTTTTTATCTGTGGGAGATTACTTCAGTGGCGCGTCCGCTGTTTCGGGTGACGGAAGCGTTGTCGTTGGCACAAGTCAGTGGGAATTTGGGCAGCAAGCTTTTCGCTGGTCAGAACCCACAGGAATGGTCGGACTGAATCCTCTATCGAATCCAAACATTTTTAGCCGAGCGAATGCCGAATCCGGTAACGGCAGCATCGTAGTAGGTGGCGCCAACTTTGGTGTGGGTGAGACGCAAGCATTTCGGTGGACTCAGACGGACGGGATGATCAACCTCGGTGCACTTCTAGGTCCGTCTTATTACAGCGAAGCCTTCGGGATTTCAGATGACGGGAGTGCGATTGTTGGTCGAACCACTACGTCAGCTGGGCGGCAGGCTTTTGTACAGACGCAGAGTACTGGAATGCAAAGCCTAGGTGGGATTGAAAGTTTGGCTTTCGATACGTCTGCTGACGGAGCAGTGATAGTCGGATTCAATGAATTTACGAAGGGATTCGCGGAAGCGTTTATATGGGACGCGCTCGCGGGAATGCGAAAGCTTGAAGACGTTCTAACGAGCGCTTTCGCTTTGGACCTGACCGGGTGGACGCTCGTTGATGCCCGTGGGATCTCGGCGGATGGAACCGCGATTGTCGGCCTTGGCATAAATCCTGAAGGAGTCTCGGAAGGGTGGATTGCGCGATTGAACGTATCAACGGTGCCGGAACCTGGGACATCACTATTGACGCTCATTGGATTCGCGTTTCTTGGTTACTTTCACTGGCGATTGAAGGATGTTCGCGGTGTTGTAAAAGCGCGGGCTTTTAGATGAGGGGATGCTGTGTAGTGTGTGCGTGGCGCGTGGACGCAGTGCTGCGGCCAGCGGGTGTTGGTCTGTGGAGCGGGCACTGGCCGTCGTATCTCAGCCGTGAGCAGTGCCTGAGGATTGCGGGCGCGTATCAGCTCGGAACAGACGCGCTGGAACGTGAACTGCGACTAGGCGCACGCCACGACACCGAAGCGACGTTGATGTTACTCGCAAGCGTGGCGAGCCGCCGCGTCACGATGGGCAATGCGGGCAAAGAGAAGGCGCTGCAGCAGCTCACCCGCATGGGCGGGGCAATTGGGAGGGGAGAGCGCTGCGAAATTCGGGGCACCCATCAATTCCGAGCATGGCTTGTCGCAACAGCGACGCGGCTTCCGTTGCGGCGCAGGAGCCGGGCTCTCGCCTAGGTCGCGGCGCTCGCGCGCTTGACGGCTGCGGGATCCTCGGGCCGGGCATGGCCGCGGCGCCTTTTCTGCGCGTACATCAGCGTGTCCGCCGCGGCCATCAGCGCGACGATATCCGCGTGGCATGACGAATCGAATTCCACTGCGCCAACGCTGTAGAGCAGATCGTAGCCGCGCTGTGCGGCACTATTGTGAGCGTGCACGGCCTGCTGCAGACGTGCCAGCGCTCCAGGCAACGTCTCCTTCGCGACGTTGGTCGCAAGCACCGCGAACTCGTCGCCCCCAAGCCGCCCTAGCACATCTGAATCGCGAAACGTGTCCCGCAGCAATTTGGCGAAGTTCGCAAGCGCGCGGTCACCCTCGGCGTGGCCAAAGGAGTCGTTTATCTGCTTGAACAGGTCGAGATCGAAGAACAACAGAGAGGCGGGTTTGTCGAGTCGACGACAGAGGCCCAGCGAGTGCCGCGCCAGACTCTCAAAGCCACGACGATTGGAGAGCATGGTCAGCTCGTCCATCGTCGCGAGCTGCACGGCCGCGAGTTCCTGCTCCGCCATCCGCGCCAGGTCGCGCAACAGCGCGAGGTCGTCATCGTCGAAGTTGCGCGGCTCGCGGTCGATGAGGCACAGCGTGCCGAGTTTGCTGCCATTCGCAACGCTCAACGGACACCCGGCGTAGAAACGGACGTGGGGAGCGTTCGTGACCAGCGGATTGTCGTGGAAGCGTTCGTCTAATGCAGCGTCAGGGATCAGGAAGATGTCGTCGCCCAGGATCGCGTGCCCGCAGAATGAGACGTCCCGCGGCGTTTCGGTTGCGTCCAGACCGTCGCAGGACTTGAACCACTGGCGATTCACGTCCACCAGGCTGACCAGCGCGACGGGCACGCCGAACAGGCGCTTGGCGAGCCGCGTCAACCGGTCGAACCGCTCCTCTGGGGAGGTGTCGAGAATATTCAAGGCTCGCAAGGTATCGATGCGGGTCTCTTCGTCGGCGGGTCTGGCGGGTATCTTCATGATCGGCTCCCTTCGTTGGTGATGGTGCTGACCGCGGCGAAGCATCGATAAATTCGAGAGCGCCCCGCGACATTGGATCGCGACGCGCGCGTCGGTCTGCTGCGCGAGCAACGTTGTCATTGCCTAACGGCCAATCGTGCATCAACTTGAACCCTTCGCCCGGGCGCCGCCGCAACCTGAATTGCTGGGCCTAAAGGAGCCAGGCTGACGGCAGACCCCTCTCTGACGCATGGATGCGAAGCTGGCCTGACACCCGGCACGGTGTCACGCGCGTCTGCCAGGCTAAACGCTCGATATCTCCTGGTAGAAAACCCCCTCAGCGCGAGGGTCCCGCGACATTCCGGGCAAACGACCGTCGTCAACCGCGATCAGTCCAGCTCGCTCCCTTCGATTTCAACGCATACAGCGCGCGATTTCGTCGAAACGGACGGTTATGTTTCCTAAACACCGATTGCGCCGCGTGGGATTGTTCCGGATACTGCTCCCGATCACGATAACCAACTAGGCGAGCCGACCCGAGACGGAAGGAGTAGCCGACATGAGATACCTGCAACGAATTCTCTGCACCTGCGTGATGTCCTCTGCTATGGCTACTGCCCATGCAGCACTCGTCGATGTGGCGCACGACGGCCTCACCCATTTCGCCAATTTCGTCAATGATCCGCCGGCCGGCGCCCTTTCTCGAATATCTGCCGCCGACACCCCGACGTCCAGCGGTGACTTCGGGTGGCACAACAGTCCATCGGAGCTACTACTACCCAATATCGCCGGCGTGTTTCTCGCGGGGCCTGAGGTTGTCATCAAGCTAAGGTTTATCACGCATACCAATCCGTTTGCCGATTTCACTCTGCAAGGCTCGAATAACTCCGGCACTGGCCTTGACGGTTCGTGGATCAATTTACTGAGCGAAAACGTCCCGCACAATGTTAACGATTTCGATATCGTTGAATGGGACGTCGTGAACACCGTTGCCTACGGTGCTTATCGCATCCATATCCCGAAAGACTATGTCGGGGGTTGGGCGATGTTCCGTTGGGATCTGCTGGCAGCAGAAACGGTGGTGGTGCCTTTGCCTGCGGCATTGCCTTTGCTGCTGGCCGCTGTTAGTGGTTTAGGAGTCGTCGTCCGTCGTCGAGTCGCGGTCTCACCAAGCCGCTGACGCGAAACCTGTGTACTCGTCAACGGCATCCGAGGCTTCGCGAATAGTGGTGCGCTACCGTCCGCAACCGCGGGCGTGACTGTCCCGCTGGTGCATCGGGCGACGGCAAGTTAGCGCAGGCAGCTCGCTACCCCCGCCACGCCAGGGTAGCCAGCGAGGCGAAAGACCGGCAAGGTCCCGCAGGCCGCCAGCAACAGAACGATACTCGCGGGCAGTGGAACTGTCGCCGGAACACTCGATTGCGACCAGTCGTGCCCACTTGCTGTTGACGGCGACGTGAATCCGCGTAATTCCGGTGGCGAAGGCGCGCTTTTCTAGAGGCGACCGAGGTGACATCGGGGCACCGCTCCGCAGTCTTCCGCAAACTCTCGAAACACAAGGCTTTCAGCATCAAAGAATAGTTTTGCAACGAAGATAAACAACCCTGCGACTAGGGCAAATTGTGTGCCCAATTTCCATCAAAACGCGG
>CAMATU010000050.1 GCA_945861225.1 Klebsiella pneumoniae | reverse complement strand
TTCATTTATGCCGACGGACTCCTCTGCGTTGTCATCACCGGTATCCGTCACACCGCCGGTCGCGACCAAGCTGTTGCGCGAGCTCGGTAACCGGGTGCGTCAAACCCGCACCCGGCGGGGCATGACTCGCCGCGTATTGGCGGAACAATCGACGGTCTCGGAACGTTATCTGGCGCAACTGGAAGCGGGGGATGGCAACGCCTCGATCCTGGTGCTGCAGCGAATTGCGAGCGCGCTGGCCCTGCCGCTGGCAGAACTCGTGGCGGACAGTCCCACCCCCGCGATCGAATACGTACTGTTACAAACCCTGTTGAGAGATCTGCCAAGCGCAACCTTGAGCCGCATCCGGCTGCAGTTGCTCAAGGACTACGGCGCAGAGTTCAGCGACTCGCGTGCAGCGCATGCACCACGCATTGCCTTACTCGGACTGCGCGGCGCCGGCAAATCGACCCTTGGCGCGCAGCTTGCGGCACATTGCGGCGTACCCTTCATCGAGCTGGATCGCGAAATCGAGCGCCGCTCGGGCACCCCACTCGAAGAAATTTTCCTGCTCTATGGGCAGGCCGCCTATCGGCGACACGAACTGCGCTGCCTGACGCAGGTCCTCGCCGAGAACCCGGCCTGCGTGATCGCGACCGGTGGCAGTATCGTCTCTGAACCCGCTGCCTATACCTTGCTGCTGTCCTCGTGCACGACCGTGTGGCTCAAGGCGACACCAGCTGAACACATGGCACGGGTGATAGCCCAAGGTGACCTCAGGCCGATGGCCGGCAATGCCGAGGCGATGGCCGATTTACAGCGCATTCTGGACGAACGCACTCCACTGTATGCACAGGCCGAGCGTACCGTGGAAACCTCCGGACGCTCCGCCCAAGAAGCTTTTCATTCACTGGTTGCCGTGCTCGATATCAAGAGCACTTTGGAGAACGTTTTATGAACGCCGTCCCGCGTGCCGCCGAGTTATCTGTTGCCCCCTATCTCACGCATGATCGGCACCCTTCAACGTATGTGCATTGGAAGCTCACGGTGGAAGGGCCGGTCGCCACCTTAGGCCTGGACGTCGCGGAAGACCAGGGCTTGAAGCCGGGCTACAAACTCAAACTTAATTCCTACGATCTCGGCGTTGACATGGAGCTGTACGACGCGCTGCAGCGGATTCGCTTTGAGCATCCGGCCGTGAAGGTGGTGGTGATCACGAGTTTGAAGGAGCGCATGTTTTGCTCGGGCGCCAACATTTACATGCTCGGCCTGTCCAGCCACGCCTGGAAAGTGAATTTCTGCAAGTTCACCAATGAGACGCGCAACGGCATTGAGGATTCGAGCCGGCACGAGGGCTTGAAGTTTCTGGCTGCCGTCAACGGCACGATTGCCGGCGGCGGCTATGAACTCGCGCTGGCCTGCGATGAAATTCTGATGGTGGATGATCGCTCATCGACCGTGAGCTTGCCGGAGGTGCCGCTACTCGGCGTGTTGCCTGGCACTGGTGGGCTTACGCGCATCATCGACAAACGAAAAGTCCGGCGCGATCTGGCGGACTTCTTCTGCACGACCAGCGAAGGCGTGCGTGGCGATCGCGCACGCCAATGGGGCCTGGTCGATCACACGGCGAAGCCGCAGCAGTTCAAAGAAGCGCTGACCGCACAGGTGCAGCGGCTCATCGCTGCCAGTCCGCGTGGATCCGCCGGTGCGGGCATCGTACTCACGCCGCTAACGCGGGTGATCGACGCGAGCGGTGTGCGCTATGAACATGTGGAGGTGGTGATTGATCGCAAAGCCCGCACCGCGACATTCACCATCTCTGCACCGGTCATTCCCCCGCCCGCGACTCTTGACGAAATTCATGCGCAGGGCGCGACTTGGTGGCCGCTTGCAATGGCGCGTGAGCTGGATGATGCGATTCTGCTATTGCGCCTGAATGAACTTGAGATCGGCACCTGGATTTTGCAAACACGAGGTTCCCCCGCAGTGATGCAGGCAATTGATGCGAGCTTGCTGGCGCTCCGTGCGGATTGGCTGGTAACGGCCACCATCGGAATGTTGCGACGAACTCTGGCGCGGCTCGATGTTTCATCGCGCAGCCTCTATGCCCTGCTGGACGAAGGTTCCTGCTTCGTCGGCACGTTGGCCGAACTTGCGCTGGCCGCCGATCGCAGCTACATGCTGCAACTGCCGGAGGATTCACCCTCGGCGCCGAGCATGCGTTTGACTCAAGTCAATTTCGGTCTGTATCCGATGGTGAATCATCAGACCCGTCTCACCACCCGCTTCTGCGGCGAGGCAGCGCCTGTCGCGGCGGCGTACGCTGCGATCAATGAATCCTTGCCTGCGGAGCGTGCAATGGCGCTTGGGCTCGTGACCTTTGCGCCCGACGACATCGACTGGGGGGATGAAGTGCGCCTCGCAATTGAGGAACGCGCCAGCCTCTCACCCGACGCCCTAACCGGCATGGAGGCTTCGCTTCGCTTCGGCGGCCAGGAGAGTATGGAAACGCGGGTATTCGGGCGCCTGTCCGCCTGGCAGAACTGGATTTTTATCCGCCCAAACGCAGTGGGAGAACACGGTGCGCTGAAAGTGTTCGGCAGCGGCAGCAAGGCCCAATTTAATTGGGAACGGGTCTAATTAAATTTCAATGAACCACGTTCACTGAAAATGGCGGCACATCCCTGTGCCGCGCGGAAACTCTGCCTTTGCAGAGTTTCCTTGAACTAAGTCGCAACCGCGGAGAGCAGCGATGAGTATTAATTACAGCGAACGTATTCCGAACAACGTGAACCTCACCAGTGATCGCACCCTGCAGCGTGCGCTTGAACACTGGCAACCGCATTTCCTCGATTGGTGGAGGGAGATGGGGCCGAGTGATTTCAACACTAATGATATTTATCTACGCACCGCGATAGGCGTGGATGTTGAAGGCTGGGCCAGTTACGGCGAAGTGAAAATGCCGGATTACCGCTGGGGAATTTTTTTGGCTGACGCCATGCCCGCACGCACCATTGGTTTCGGCGACATGCTGGGTCAACCGGTGTGGCAGCAGGTCCCCGGCGAGTACCGTTCGCAGTTTCGGCGCCTGATCGTGACCCAGGGCGATACCGAACCGGCGTCGGTCGAACAACAACGCCTACTGGGACTCACCTGCCCGTCGTTGTACGACTTGCGCAATCTATTCCAGGTGAATGTGGAAGAAGGTCGTCACCTGTGGGCAATGGTGTATCTGCTGCACGCCTATTTCGGACGCGATGGCCGTGAAGAAGCTGAAGAATTACTCGCCCGACACTCGGGCGACGCCGACAAGCCACGCATTCTGGGCACCTTCAACGAGCCCATTGACGACTGGCTGTCGTTTTTCTGTTTCACCTATTTCACTGATCGCGATGGCAAGTATCAGTTAAAAAGTCTGGCCGAGTCGTCGTTCGATCCGCTGGCGCGCACCTGCCGCTTCATGCTGACCGAAGAAGCGCACCACATGTTCGTGGGCGAAACCGGCTTGAGCCGCATCGTGCGCCGCACCTTGGAGCTGATGAAAGAACTGGCCACCGATGACCCGACTGCGATTCAACGTGCCGGTGGTATCGATCTGCCACTCCTGCAGCGCTATTTGAATTTCTGGTTCTCGTCGTCACTCGATTTGTTCGGCTCCGAGAGGTCATCGAACGCGGCGACCACCTTCGCCAATGGCATCAAAGGTCGACCGGATGAAACGCTGTACACGGATCACCTCTGTACTGAGGCGCAACTCGAACTCGCGGTGCCTGATGACAGGGGCGGTATCGCGATCGAAGCCGTGCCGCTGCGCAATGCGATGAATGAAGTCGCGCGCCAGGCTTACGTGAAGGACTGTGAGATGGGGCTGAAGCGCTGGAACATGATCATCAAGCGCGCCGGACACGACGTCCAACTCTCCTTGCCGTCCACCCGCTTCGGGCGCCACATTGGCAGCTGGGCCGGCATCGCGACCGACGTCCAAGGCACGCGCATCAGCGCTGAGGCCTACGCCAACGTGCGTGCGCAGCTACTCCCGAGCGACGCAGATCGCGCCTTCATCAAAAGCCTCATGCAGCGCGTGACCGAACCCGGCAAAATGGCCGGCTGGCTGGCACCGCCTGAGCGCGGCATCAATAACCTGCCAGTGGGTTACGAGTACGTGCGGCTATGACCAGGGCGAAATTCATAGGTCGGATAAGCGCAGCGTAATCCGACGTTAGGGTTGATCTTGCGATAGAAAAAAGCGAACGAGTGGAATTTAAAGGCGTCGCGATTCTACCTGTAATCTTTGTTTCCGCTTCCGATGTCGGATTTCGCTGCGCTTATCCGACCTATGGGAAAAATCCTTTTCCTCGAAAATGGCACCAACCAAGCGCAGGCTGGTCGCGCGCTAGCGCTGTGAAGCGCTAGCTTGGTGCAACTAACGAAGGATTGAGTCTTAAGCACCGAATCGCTTTGCGCTCGTCTCAGAGCCCCGCTAAGCTCGCGAATCGAACGGTAACTCAGCGGAGAATTTGCGTTGTCCATCCACGTCGCGCTCGAACACGTCTCCACGTATACCTATGATCGTCTCGTGCAGCTTGCGCCGCAGCTGGTGCGCCTGCGACCGGCGCCGCATTGCCGCACGCGCATCCTCGCCTATTCACTGCGCGTCACGCCGGCCGAGCATTTCCTTAACTGGCAACAGGATCCGCAGGCGAATTATCTCGCGCACCTGGTGTTTCCTGAGCGCACGCGCGAATTTCGGGTGGAAGTGTCGCTGGTCGCCGAGATGGCCGTACTCAATCCCTTCGATTTCTTTCTGGAGCCAGCGGCAGAGACGTTTCCCTTCCAATACAGCGCTGAGCTCGCCCATGAACTCGCGCCGTTTCGGATCACGTCGCCACTCACGCCAAAATTCGCCGCGTTTCTCGCCCGCGTTGATCGCACACCGAGGGCCACTATCGATTTCCTGGTCGCGCTTAATCGCCTCGTGCAGACCGAGATCAGTTATCTCATCCGGATTGAACCCGGCGTGCAGACCCCGGAGGAAACACTCACGCTGGCTGCCGGCTCGTGTCGAGATTCGGGCTGGCTGCTGGTGCAGCTGCTGCGGCAGCTTGGCCTGGCGGCGCGTTTCGTGTCGGGCTATCTGATTCAGTTGGTACCGGATGTTAAGCCGCTCACCGGACCAATTGGGCCACTCACAGATTTCACCGATCTGCACGCCTGGTGTGAGGTGTTTCTACCCGGCGCGGGCTGGATTGGATTGGATCCCACGTCCGGATTGCTCGCGGGTGAAGGCCATATTCCGCTCGCCTGCGCGCCAGAACCCATGTCGGCGGCGGCGATCACGGGCGAGGTCGATGCCTGCGAAGTAACCTTCACCCATGAGATGAAGGTCGCACGAATCTGGGAGGCACCACGAGTCACCCTGCCTTACACGGATCACCAATGGCAGCAAATCGATGCGCTTGGTCGCGCAGTTGACCGTGCCCTCGTCACCCACGACGTGCGCCTGACCCAGGGCGGCGAGCCCACCTTTGTCGCCGCCGACGATCCGGAGGGCGCGGAATGGAACACTGCTGCCTTGGGCCCCACCAAGCACGCGCGGGCGAGTGAGTTACTCGCTCAGCTGCGGGAGAAGTACGCCACCCACGGTCTGGTGCACCACGGCCAGGGAAAATGGTATCCGGGCGAGCCCCTGCCACGTTGGTCGTTGAATCTTTATTGGCGGCAGGACGGCGAGCCCATCTGGCGTGAACCGCACTTATTGATTAGCGATGAACTCGCACGCGCTGCGGATGTGCCGCAGGCTGCGAATTTTCTAAACGCGCTTGCCATTCGGCTGGGTTGCGATCCACAAGGCGTGTTCCCGGCTTACGAGGATGTGTGGCACTACCTGGGGCGCGAACAACGCCTGCCCAGCAATGTCGATCCCTTCGACAGTCGGCTCGAAGATCCACTGGCGCGCGAGCGTCTGGCCCGTATTTTCGATCAGGGCGTGGGCGCACCTGTGGGTTATGTGTTACCCCTGGCGCGCGAGCCGGCCGGTTGGCGCACTGGCGCCTGGTTCCTGCGCGACGCACGGTGCTTCTTACTGCCCGGCGACTCGCCGCTCGGTCTGCGCCTGCCGTTGGATACCCTGCCGTGGGTGGCACCTGAGGAATACCCCGAGATCGTGACTCGCGATCCGCTGCGTCCACTGGAACCGTTACCGCCGCATGCCGCCCTGCGCGCGCAATTTTCAGCGCCACTACTTTCGCTCAGCACCACGCGCGTCCCATTGCACGGAGAATCCGCGCCGTGGATCGTGCGCACCGCGCTATGCGTCGAACCGCGCGGCGGCCGTCTGCATGTGTTCATGCCACCGGTGAGCGCGCTTGAAGACTATCTGGAGTTGATCGCCTGCGTGGAAGAAACCGCCGCTGCGCTGAATTGTCCGGTGGTGATCGAAGGCTACGAGCCACCACGTGACCCGCGGCTACCGCATTTGCGCGTAACGCCAGATCCCGGCGTCATCGAAGTGAATGTGCAACCAGTCGAAAGTTGGCCAGCATTAGTTGAGCAAGCCGAGTTCCTGTATGCCGCTGCGCACGCAGCGCGTTTGGCGAGCGAAAAATTCATGCTGGATGGCCGGCACACCGGCACTGGCGGCGGCAACCACTTCGTGCTCGGCGCGGCGTCACCCACCGATTCACCATTTTTGCGGCGCCCGGATCTGCTGGCGAGCATGGTGACCTACTGGCACAACCATCCCGCGCTGTCCTATCTCTTCTCCGGGATGTTTATCGGCCCCACCAGCCAGGCCCCGCGCGCGGATGAGGCACGTCACGAGGCAATCTACGAGTTGGAAACAGCGCTGCATGAACTGCGGCGGTTGCAGCCCAACCCTGGCGACGAAGTGGCGCCGTGGCTGGTCGATCGTCTGTTCCGGAATTTATTGGTGGACGTGACCGGCAACACGCATCGCGCGGAATTCTGTATCGACAAACTCTACACCCCGGACGGCGTGACGGGCCGGCTTGGGCTACTTGAACTGCGCGCGTTTGAAATGCCGCCGCATCCGCGCATGAGTCTCGCGCAACAGCTGCTGATGCGGGCGCTGGTGGCGCGCTTCTGGCAACAACCCTATCAGCCCACTCGCCTGCAGCGCTGGGGCACGTCCCTGCATGATCGTTTCATGCTCCCGCATTACGTGTGGGACGATTTCTGCGAGGTGCTGGCTGAGCTCGCACCGTTCGGTTTTCACTTCGCGCCGAGTTGGTTTGCGCCGCATTTCGAGTTCCGCTTTCCGCTTCTCGGTGACTTCACAGCGCAGAACATCGCGGTGGAATTACGTGCGGCACTTGAGCCCTGGCACGTACTAGGGGAGGAAAGCGCTGCAGGCGGCACCGCGCGTTATGTCGATTCATCGCTGGAGCGCGTGCAAGTAAAAGTGACGGGGATGATCGATGGGCGATATCTGATCACCTGTAACGGCCACACCTTACCGCTGCAGCCTACCGGCACGCACGGCGAAGCCGTGGCGGGGATCCGCTACCGTGCGTGGCAACCGCCCGCGTGTCTGCATCCCACAATTGGGGTGCACAGTCCGCTCATTTTCGATGTGGTCGATACATGGTCGGCACGCTCACTTGGCGGCTGCCAATATCATGTGATGCATCCCGGAGGTCGCAATTACGCGACATTGCCGGTCAACTCCCAGGAAGCCGAGGCGCGTCGCCTCGCGCGCTTTTTCCGCCAAGGTCACACCCCTGGCAACTTGTATCCGCTGCCTGCTACGCGCAGTGCGGATTATCCGTGCACCTTGGATTTACGACGTATGACCAACGCTTTGCGCTAACTCACGCCTAAGGTAGGAACGGCTTTAGCCGCGATACGGCACATAACCTCCAATTTCGCGCGCCTGAAGGCGCTCCTCCAAAATCCATAAGGACGATCGAATTATTTCAACCACGGCCCCTTTTCTCCGTGGTAGGCTTTGCTGCCATGGTCACAGGCTACGGAGCGCAAAATGTCTGATTCGGTGTTCAAGCTGGGGGTGCTCAAGCTCGGCTGTATCGGGGCCGCCCCCTTGTTGGATCTATTGCTCGATGAACGCGCGGATCGCGAGGATCTTGAAGTCCGCGCGTTTAGTTGCGGTGCCAAACTCGATGCGGACTCTTGTGCGGCGCCAACGGCCGCCGTGCTGGCCTACCGGCCGCAACTCATTCTGCTCGTCAGCCCCAATGCCGCGCTCGGCGGCCCGGCCAATTCACGTAAAGCGATTGCCGCGGCCGGGATCCCGGTGATTACGCTTTCAGATGGTCCATCGAAGAAGGCTTTCTTCAAGAAAAATGAAGAAGGCAAGCAAGTCATGTCCGTGCCCGAGGGGCAGGGCTTCATGATTTTTCCGGCGGATTCAATGATCGGCGCGCGACGGGAATTTCTCGACCCCACCGAAATGAGCCTGTTCAACGCGGACATGATCAAGGTCCTCGCCGCAAGTGGAGCGTTCCGGCTGATTCAAACGGAGCTTGATCGGGTGATTGAATCTCTCAAACGCCAAGAAGTCCCCAAACTTCCGACGCTCACCGTCACCCCCGAAAAGGCGGTCGCAGCGGGTGGCTTTGGCAACCCCTACGGCGCCGCGAAGGCGCATGCCGCACTGGCGATCGCAGAAGCTGTGTCGGCGATCACTGCCGATGGCTGCTTCAAAGAATCAGATCCTGTGCGCTATGTGCAGATGGTGGCCGCCGGACACGAAATGATGCGCAGTGCTGCGCGCCTGGCCGACGAGGCCCGCGAACTTGAAAAGAGCAATGATTCGCTTCTGCGCACGCCGCATGCGGCAAGCGGCGAAGCCCGCCGTAAAACCCGGCTGAGCGACAAACCCGAATAATCCCCCGCGTTAATCCACGCGGCTTACCCTAAGCGCGAGCCACTCCACCATGACCTACTGTATCGGTATTGCCCTCGATGACGGCCTCGTCTTCTGCTCAGATTCACGCACCAACGCAGGGATCGATCAGATCAGCACCTATAGCAAAATGCACACCTTTGGCATCGATGGCGAGCGCCAATTCGTGTTGTTGAGTGCGGGCAATCTTGCCACCACCCAGGCCGTGGTCAGCCAGCTCAAGCAGGATATTCGCGAAGGTAGCGGCACACCTAACCTCTACACGATGAAAACGCTGGCGGAAGCGGCGGACTATATCGGCGAAGTCAGCCTGAAACGTCAGGGGCGCTATATGGAAGGCGGACACGCCCGCTTCGATGCCAAAGTCACATTGGTGCTGGGTGGCCAAATCGCCGGTGAGGCAGCGGGGATTTACATGATCTATGCCGAAGGCAATTACATCGCCACGTCGCGTAACCATCCATTCCTGCAGATCGGCGAGAGCAAGTACGGTAAACCGATTCTTGATCGCGTAATTACGCCTACCACCAGCATTGAGGCCGCGGCCAAATGCGCGATTGTGTCGATGGATTCCACAGTGCGCAGTAACTTGAGTGTCGGCCCGCCGATTGAACTGCGGGTCTACGAGCGTGATCGCTTCGTGCCCGGACGTTACTTGCGGTTCGATGAGGACGCGCCTTATCTGCGCCAACTCGGTAAGGGCTGGAATCAGGCGCTCATCGATGCTTTCGGCACGTTGCCTGAGATCAGCTGGGACTCTTGAAGCGGGATTTTTTTCTGCGGTGCGGACAATGCAGGTACAGCGCCGTCATCCCGGGCGCAGACCCGGGATCCAGGGGCGCTTGATGTGTACGATAGATCCCGGATAAACCCCCAGCTTTCGCTGGGGCTTCGGCTGTGACCGCGTTTTCCGGGATGACGAGGCTAAAGGCCAACGCAGACCCCTACTCCGTCATCCCGGGCGAAGACCCGGGATCCAGAGGTGATCGGTATTCACGGCGGATCCCAACTTGGCGCTGCGCGCTTTCCCCCACGACAGGCTCTTCCGTATTCGCAAACCAGGTCGCCTCGATCTGCGTGTGCAAGCGGCCAAACTCAGCCTGCAATTCATCCAAATAGTCATGCAGACCCGCCGCGATTAAGGCATCGGGATCAGCACGTCCGAGGTATTGCACGACTTCGCGATTCACCCTGAGTGGGGTGCGGTTTCGCGGCAGCTCACTAAGTGCATGTTCGACTGCGTCAAGACAATAGCTTACGGCGTGCGGAAACGCCGAGTCTTGCAGCAGAAAGGCAACGACATCACGTCCATTCACCCGTTCGCGAACCTGCTGGCGATACATTTGATGTGCGCTTAGTGATAGCAGCACATTCATCCACAGCACATTCTCGTGCGCCGCCAAAACCTCGCCGTGCTTGCCGCTGGCGTAGGTGCAACCTACATCCAGAATTCGCGACGTCATGTCCGCACGTTCGATCGACCAACCCAGACTCACAAAGTGATAAGGCTCGCGGTGACTCATGGTGTTCATGAGCATGCCGGAGAATTGCTGGCATTGGAGCACGATGCTATCGAGAAAGTCCTGGCAATATTTGCGCGAGAGCGCCTGCTCGGAGCGCTCGTGGGCTGACCAATACAGCTGATTCACCAGTTCCCACGCCTCGGACGGCAGCACCTCGCGCACAGTGCGCGCATTCTCACGCGCCATGCGCAGCGCCGAAACGAGAGACGCCGGGCTTTTCTCATCGGCCACGGTGTACTTGATCACGTTCCGCTCAGAGGCCGCTTGATGATGTTCGGCAAAGCCACTCTGGCAACCCAGAATTTCGATCAACGATTGCCACAACACTGAGACCGAAGTTGGCATGTCGAGCAGCAGTTGCGCATTAACACCGATCAGCCGCGCAGTATTCTCGGCCCGCTCGACATAGCGCCCTAACCAATACAGACGTTCAGCAACGCGCGATAGCATGGGGCTTAATCCGCCACGATCCAGGTATCTTTGCTGCCGCCGCCCTGCGACGAATTCACCACCAACGAACCGCGCCGCATCGCCACCCGCGTGAGCCCGCCAGCGGTGACATAGCTCGCCGCGCCCTGCAATGAAAACGGCCGCAAATCCACATGGCAGGGCACCAACTCTTTGCCCAGTATGGTTGGCGCGGTGGACAGCGAAAGCACCGGTTGGGCGACATAATTGCGTGGGTTTTGCTTAATCAGCTGCGCGAATTGGTCGCGCGTCGCGCGACTGGCGGCCGGCCCGATCATGATCCCATAGCCGCCCGATTCATTCGCCGGCTTGACCACCAGCTTGTCCAGATTGGCCAGCACATGTTTTCGTTGCGTGTCGTCGTAGCAGAGATAAGTTGGCACATTCGGCAGGACCGGCTCTTCATCCAGGTAGTAGCGAATCATTGCGGGCACGAATGCATACACGACTTTGTCGTCCGCGACGCCAGTGCCCGGCGCATTCGCCAGCGCCACCTTGCCGTTGCGCCAGGCACGCATGAGCCCCGGCACGCCGAGCACTGAATCCTCGCGAAAACATTTGGGATCGAGAAATTGATCATCGATACGGCGATAAATCACATCCACCCGCACCAATCCCTGCACGGTGCGCATGTACACACAGTCATCACTGTCCACCACCAGATCACTGCCCTCCACCAGCTCGGCACCCATCTGTTGGGCCAGGAACGCATGCTCAAAGTAGGCTGAGTTATAAATTCCCGGCGTGAGCACCACGATCTCGGGCGCTTCTAGCTGGCGCGGTGACAAGGAAGCCAAAGTATCAAACAGATGCGCGGTGTATTCGCCGATGGGTGCTATCTGGTATGACTCAAGCAATTCGGGAAACACCCGCTTGGTGATCCGGCGATTTTCCAGCATGTAGGAGACCCCGGACGGCACGCGCAAGTTGTCTTCGAGCACATACATCTGACCGTCTTTGTCGCGCACGAGATCGCTGCCACAGATATGCGCCCACACCTGGTGGGCAGGCTGCATGCCGGCACATTGTTCACGGTAGTTGCCCGCCGGCAGCACTAACTCCGCCGGCACCACGCGATCGCGAAAAATGCGCTGCGCGTTGTATACGTCATCGATAAAACAATTCAGTGCGCGCATTCGCTGGCTGAGCCCGGTGGAGATGCGCGACCATTCCGAGGCCCGGATGATGCGCGGGATAATATCGAACGGCCATTGGCGATCGATATTGGCACCGTCGCTATACACGGTGAACGTGATGCCCATCGCACGGATCGCCTGTTCGGCAGCTTTGCGGCGATTTTGGAGCTCGGCACCGCCGAGCCGTTCGAGATAGCTAAGCAGTGCCTGCGCTGTTGGCCAGGCAGCGCCACCCGGCGCCACGAGTTCATCGAGCGGTCCCAACTGCGGGTATCGCTTCCAGTCAATTTGCATTGGGGGCGCGGCAATCATCAAGAGGTGACTGCAAGGACTGTGCACAAAGAAAGCTCGCAGGCATGGGCTACGCACGACAGTCGCCCACCGTTAGCGCACCGTTTTTGGCGGAAGAAGGCTCGGGGTCGAATCAATTCTGTGCGCTTTTCAACATCTCACTGACCGCGCGGGCTCCTTGGCGTAGAAACAGCGTATCGACTCCACAGGCGACCAAGGTAAATCCTTCCTTGAAGCGCGGCAATACCAGCTCGGGGCTGGTCGCGAAAAAGCCGAGAGCAAGCCCGGCATTCTTAGTGACCGCCGCGACATGCGCGATGGCCGCGACCACTTCCGGATCCGAAAGCTGCCCAAGCTTGCCCATGCTGGCTGATAGATCGTACGGCCCGACGAACACCGCATCGAGGCCCGGCACCCGCACTATCTCCTCAATCTGATGAACTGCGTCGATATGCTCGGCCTGCACGATGACCGCGGATTCCTGATTGGCGCGCGCGACATGCGCGCCCACTTCATACCCGTAACCGTTGGCGCGCGAAACCCCCACGCCGCGCTGACCCTGCGGCGGGAATTTAGCGAATGCCACAATCGCCGCCGCCTGCGCGGCCGTATTCACCTGCGGCGCGATAATGCCCGCCGCCCCGGCGTCCAGCGCGCGCTTGATCTCAATCTCTGCGTGGTTCGGCAAGCGCACTACACAGGGCAACGCCCCTGCACCCATGATCATGCGCTGCATTTCGAGCGGGCCGACCGGCGCGTGCTCACCTTCCAGAAACAGCCAGTCATAGCCGCTGCTGGCCAGAATCTCAGTGACTTCAGGACTGGCCAGACTGGCGATAGTGCCGATGAGGCGATCACCGCGGCGCAGGCGGGTGCGGAAAGTGGGTAGTTCGGTCATAAGGTGGCTGCAGTTACTCAGTGGATGATTGCGTTCGTGCAGCTCGTTTAAACAATGGCGCGATAGTGGCGCAGTTTGTTGAACTGTGCCAGTAAGCCGACGAGGTTGACAGTTAAGACTTCGAACGTTGGATTGCAGTTAAGCTGACTTTGCTTAACAGGGTTTTCGAAGCAACCGAGCCGTAAAGGGTTGTAAGAGGGTTGTAAGGGACAGCCATCGTCCACCTAAGCCGTCGTTGCGAGCGAACGCGTCGATCCAGTGAACAAACGCGCAGAGAGTTCCTTTATTTAACCTTGTAATATTGCGTAACGACTGCAATATTGCATGGATGATTCGCCGTGAAGCCCTCAGTCTGGTCCGCCAGCGCCTAGCAGAGTTCGACAGTGTCGCGCTGCTCGGTCCGCGCCAGGTGGGCAAAACCACACTCGCTCGCGAAATCGCGACAGAGCTTGGCGATGGTGCACGTTATCTCGACCTGGAAAGCCCGCTTGACCGCCGACGTCTCGACGATCCTGAAGCCTATTTCTCTGACAACGCCAACCGCCTCATCGTCCTCGACGAAATTCAGCGTGCCCCGGAAATCTTTCAGGTCCTCCGGGGACAAATCGACGCCCGCCGCCGCCTGGGCAGCGCAGGGGGTAAGTTTCTGATCCTGGGCTCGGCCTCGCTGGATCTATTGCGGCAGTCTGCCGAAAGTCTCGCTGGGCGCATCAGCTTGGTCGAACTTGCGCCGCTCAACCTGCGGGAAGTCGCGTCGCAAAATGAAATTTTGGAAGGCCCGAAGGTCGCTGCAGTGGCCAACGCCCTGTGGTTAAAGGGCGGCTTCCCCGAGAGCTATTTGCGCAAAGATGACCGCGCCAGCCTGCAATGGCGCCAAGACTTCATTCAAACCTATTTAGAGCGGGATGTTCCCCAATTCGGCCTACAGCTAAAGTCCGAGCAGCTAGGGCTATTCTGGCGGATGCTCGCGAACGATCAGGGTGAGTTGTTCAATGCGCAACGCTACGCCCGATCCATGGGGGTAAGCGGCCACACGATCGCACGGTATTTGGAGATTCTCGAAAAGCTCCTGCTCGTCCGCCGGTTACAACCTTGGTCCGTGAATGCCGGGAAACGGTTGGTCAAGTCGCCCCGCCCTTTCGTGCGTGACAGCGGCCTTCTCCACGCGTTGCTTAATCTAAAGTCCACGGATGATCTGCGCAGCCATGCGGTCGCGGGCAAAAGCTGGGAAGGATTTGTCATCGAGATGCTGGTGGCTGCCGCGGGCAGCGCGGTGCGCCCGTATTTCTATCGCACAGCGATGGGCGCGGAGGCAGACCTGGTCTTGGAATTTGCGCCCGGCAAATGCTGGGCCATCGAAATCAAACTAAGCACTGCGCCGACGGTCGATCGGGGTTTTCATGTCGCGGCCGACGATTTGGTGGCCGCACGCCGAATCCTCGTTTTCAAGGGCGATGATTGCTTCCCGATGCGCGGTGGCGTGGAAGCCATGCCTCTCCTCACGGCCATGGAGGAGATCAGAAACGCGACGAGTGAGCTCCAGACTTCGTAGGTCAGCGCACTCATATTGAACCTGCATTACCACCCGAGGCATCACCTCGCTTGCCGGAAAGTGCCATGACATCCACCCTCGAATTCGAATCCACGCTCACTGATCGCTATCAGACCACCGTGCCGGAAACCGTTCGGCGCGTTCTCAACCTCAGTAAGCGGGACAAAATCCACTACACAATCCACCCCGATGGCGAAGTCGTGCTCACGCGCGCGCATCCCGTCGAGGCCGAGGATCCATTGCTTGGACAGTTCCTAAACTTCCTGGCGAGCGACATCGCCAGCCACCCAGAACGTCTCCAGGCCCTCGATATCGGACTGGTCAATCGGGTCAAGTCGCTATCACCAAAACTATAGTCCGTCATACTCGGCATCGTCGTCGTTGTCCCACACCTTGGCGAAGCACGCATGGGAGGCTTGCGCCGCCGCCTGTATCAGGCGCCGATCTTCGTCCCGACCACGCAGGAAATCGACGAAGTCTTCGACCTCGGCGAGACGTCGTGCCGGAAGATCTTTTAGCTTCGCGAGCAGGGAGTTTGGGTCAGGCTCGTTCATAGTGAATATTCTGGAATATAGGTGATCCGAATTACGTCATAGCTAGTATAGGCAACGGGAAGAGGGATGCCACCAAACGGTCGGCTTCTAACTGATTCGCCGCCACCGCCGTTGGGCGACCAGATTTAACTGGGCTAATGTCACTGCGACGCTGCTACCGGGTGTAACTCGAACACCCTGGACATGCGCGAGGCCGCTGAAATGTCGCCACGTCGCAATGCGTCCCGAATATCGTCAAGCTTGCGGGCGTCATCAACAGAAATGTACGGCGACCAGTCCGTGTCATCGACCAAGAGCATCACATCGACTTCGGCGACATAGCGCCCTTCGTGAATGTGCTTTGTGCGTTGTTTAGTATTCACGCCTTAACCTTAAACGAATGACTCCATTCCTTACCCTGCGAGTCCACTACATCTGCGCGCAAGTCGCCGCCCTTGGCCGGTTTGAAGAAAAAGCGGAAGCTCGGATCCTCGCTGATCGAAATCCCGGTTTCTGCCGTCATGATGAGATTGCCGTTGAAAAAGAGTTTCAGGGACTTCACGAAATGCGCCGGGCGAATGAGCTGCGTTTTCTGATCCTTCTGCATCCCCGTGATGTTCGGGTGGCTTAGCATGAGCTGGCCAATGATGGCGTCTTCCGGCGTGCGCTCCCCCACCGTGCGGAAATTAATCTCACCAATGCGCGCCATCGCAGCCTTGAGATCTGAGCCCAACGGCGCCGAACATCCCCCCTGAGCTTTCACGAAATTGCTCACCATATGGTGCTCACCGGTATTCAGAACCGCAATTGCGCGCACATTGGTGTAGTTATCGATCCGAATCCTGAGTGCCAGATCCGCGCGCCCGATTTCCGGGGTGAGGTTGAACAGCCCCGCCAAAGGCTCGGGGTTGTTATCCACCACCACATAAATCTTCTCAATGAAATGGTCTGCCGTTTGCGGGAATTGCGCCTTGATAGTGACTGGCGTGAAGGCCGCGTCTTCGGCGCGATAGGGGGTCTTCATTTGAATGACGGTAGTGTCTTCCACCAGCACCTTGTCGCCGAAGTACTTCGGCTTGAGGAAAGTGGCCCAGACATCGACGGGGGATTGGTCGGCGGCCACCGCCAACGTGTTGGCCAGCAGCAGGGCGGCCATTAGCAATGTTCGGCCAAGCCCGAAATTTGGCATATTCATACGTCACTCCTCGATTCCACATGACAGGCGTTGCCACCCCTTAGACTCGCGAGGGTGGAAAGTTCCCTTCGGGATTGTCGATTTCCGCCAAACGCGACAATTAAGCGTATTGGCCGGCGCCGCGCTGAGGGGCAGATTCTTGCTCAGGGTTATCGGCGAAACAACCCTGGCCGCAACCTTGTGCAGCGGTTTTGCGGTTGTAGCCAGACTTTTCTAATCACCCTGGAGGCGATCGCCGCGACCGCCCGGCAGGATCAGCGCGAGCGTATCGCGGGTGAGGCGACTTATATAGCGGCGGTCGGTTTGTGCGCGGTTTGCGCCTGCTCCGCGCTCTGATTGTCTTCGGTAGTCACGAGAGTGCTCCCTCGCTGGATGGCGGTGAACTTCCGACGCGAAGGGGGAGAGGTCAATCTTGGCGTACTAACTCCATGCGGTTAGTCAACCGAACTCAGGAGCCTTCGGCGAGGGCGGCCAAGTAACGTTTAGCGTCCTCAATGAGATTTGCGGGCTTTCCGTTGGCGATAATGATGTTCAACTCCGCCTTCGCTTCAGACCGCCGACCTAGCTCATTCAATGCTTGCGCGAGATGGTACCGAGTCAACGGATTATTCTCTCTTGCGAGCGCCTGCCTCAGAAGTTCTAAACCCTGGCTGGTTTCACCTTCCGTCACCAGGATCCAGCCTAGCGTCTCCAACGCGACTGACCAAGTTGGCGCCAATCGTCGTGCTTTTTCAGCGGTAGCGCGTGCTCGGCCATCTTTGGCGAGCTGGTAAATGCGCGCCAAATTCGCGAGCAGCACTGAATCCTCAGAGTTTATTTTCAACAGGAGTTCGTGAAGATCGCGTGCCTTATCGAGTTGGCCGAGCGGAAGATAGGTGAGCGCGAGTTTACGTGCCACCGCTCTGTCGTCTGAATGTTGTACATACCATTGCTCGAGCCGTGTAATCGCGTGCTTAAGATTACCCTGTGCGATCAGTGCATCGGCAACTCCAATGATGGCCTCAGAGCTCGGGAAAGTAAGCAGCGCATTTTCGAACGCCGCAAGTGCCGGCTCGGTTTCATTGCGCTGCATATGAAGTTCGCCAAGAAGAATATCAGCCATGTGTTTCTGTCTATTTGATTTCCTGAACTCATCGATCTGTGCTATCGCGGAATCGAAATTACCTGTCCGCGTATCTAATCTCACGAGCGCCATCTCGGCTTCTGCCGAAAGGGCCGAATTGGTTGCTTTGAGCAGCGTTTTTCTGGCTTCAGCGTAATCTTCCAAATTAACTTGCTGGCGCGCGATTCGCATTAACTGGGCGCCGTCGTAACCCGCATAGCGTGCCGCGGTTCGATAGTTGCGCTGGGCCTCCTCCTTTTTATCAAAAATCGCCTGAACCTTCGCCAGCGTCTCAACCGCGCGCGCATTCTCGGGATTCCGGTCGACTAATCGGCGCGCACTGTTCATTGCTTCTTCACGCTGATTCATCGAGAGACGCATCTCGACCAGGCGAACCTGCGTATTAACTGCGTCGGGAGCCGCGGCCGCAGCTTTGTCCAGCCAATTCAGTGCCGACTCTTGATCATCCAGGCTCGCGGCGATATCCGCGAGTGCCATAAGTGCGATATCGGAACGTGGATTGCGCGCTACCACATCTTCGAGCCGCTTGGTCGCTTGCGCTACGTTACCCTGATGCAGGTCGAGCTTTGCCAGATTAAGCACAGGCGGTACAAAGTCCGCATCCGCGGTATTGGCTACCTCAAAGGATTGGCGACCCGCCTCCAGGTTGCCCAGAGATATTTGAACTATTCCCAGAAGATTTCGCGCGCGCGCGTCTTTAGGGTTTTGCGCACACAAGTGCTCGACGGTGGCGAGTGCACCGTCCCTATCGTTGTTTTTGAATTGCAGAACCGTCAGCAACAGAGCGGCTGACGTGCCACGGTCATTACGGTTCGTGGACTTTTTTAATCCCTCAAGCGCGGCGTCGATTGCGCCCAAGCCGACGCGACTGAGCGCAAGCTGCGAGGTAATACCGGCATCACTCGGCGCTAATCCGGATGCCTTCTGGAGAATGTCAGCGGCTTCCGAGTAGTGACCTGTTTGCAGGTATGCTTGGCCCAATCCCACCATCACTTCAAGGTCATTCGGATTTTGTGTAAGTAACGGAAACAGTGCGTCTATCGCGGACTTCGCATCGCCCAGCAGTAGTTGCACGCGGCCCAGCAGGCGGCGCATCCCGCGATCGTTTGGTCGTAGCCCGCAATATCGGTCCAGGTACTGCTCCGCACGCACGAGGTCTCGTTTCGCGTAGCTCACTAACGCGGCAATCCTTAACAATATTGGTTCTTTTTGAATGGCGTCTTCTTTGAAATCCGCCATACGCCTTGTGACCTTGTCGAGCGCAAGCTTCGCCGCCTCAGCATCGCGGCTTTTTTCATGAATTTGCCACAAGAGGAATGCGGCATTGACGTTGTCGGGTTCCGCGTCATGAAAGAACTGAGCGTCTTCTTTCGCGGCTTCCAACCGGCCGAGTTCCAACAGCAAAGACGCACGCGCCGAACGGACACGCAATGACTTCTTACTTACCTCGAGCGCCTGTTCATAAGAAGCTAGCGCACCCGCTGCATCCGGCACCGCCCGCTGAAACTCAGCCTTACGAAACCAAGCCTCAATATCACGAGGGGCTACTTCGATTGCACGGTTAACGAGCGTCAGGGCCTCGTCAAGATGGCCACTTGCAAATTCGACTTGAGCCAACCCGGTTAATGGCTCCGAACGCTGCGGAGCGAGCTCAGCCGCTCGACTGTAGCCGCGTCGCGCTTCTTCGTTTCGGCCGAGTTCGTAATTCGCTCGTGCGCGGAGTAATACCACTTCGAATCCACCATCTGAGGCAGGATCATTGCTTTTTATGGTGTTGAGGATCTCTTCGTACTTGCGTCGAGCCAGTAGCGCGTTGCCGAGGAGCGGCAGGACCTGGTCCCGCGCGGCGCCAAGCGCAAGGGCAATCCGTAGTTCTTTCTCAGCGCTAATGGCGTCACCAAGACGCATGCTGGCTTGTCCCAGCGCAATGCGCGCGGGTAGATGGTTCTGGTCCTCCTGCAATGCGTTCTTAAACTGGATGACCGCGCCGGCAAAGTCGGCTTCACTTAGGCGGCGAACCCCATCTTCATAGGCTACGTTAGCTGTCGCGGTCTCAGCATGAGGGGCAGGCTTGGCGGCTACGTGTGCTACCGGCACCGCCCACAGGAGAAGCAAAAACCCGATGAAGGCCGTTGAGATGGCCAAACCTGACAGTCTGCGTGGCCGATGAGGAGCTAGCATGGCGTGCAACTCGCCCTTTCAATTGGGGGGACTATTGTAGTTCGGCTTGTCTCCCAGAAACTTAAAAAAGGGTTTCCTGGTCTCTGAAAAGAAAGAAGCCGGCATTAAGCCGGCTTCTTTCCCATACGGAGGAAATAATTTGGACTTAAGTGCTAAGTTTGTCTGCAATCGTGGTGCCCCGAGAACGGTTCGCACGGAGCAATCCCACAACACCTGCCGCCATCAGGAAAGCTGTGCCGGGTTCTGGCACACCGCCACCGCCGCCACAGCATGGTGGTTCGGTGGAGGGTTCGACCTCAGCGGCCCACTCCTCAAAACCTGCCGTCGACGCGCCATCTACGCAGTCTGGGCCATTGTTTCTGCACTGGTCGGCTTGTCCCATGAAATTGTAAAGATAGACGAAATCTTCTGCCAAAAAGCTATCGAACAATGATTTATGAACCAGAAACTCCATATCGAAGTCTCCGCTGCCATTGCTCGGGCCGGAGGACAGCACGCTGTCAAGCATAATGCCGCCGAGACGTTCACCAGCTGGACTGCTAGGCGTTACCCCATTGTTGTTCGCATCGCCAATACCTCCGGGGAACTTGTTGAAGTCCATGTCCCAAACTTTCGTAGCACCTTTCAGCGCTCCACTCACCGGTGAACCTTCTGGATTGCCCGCGGACTTGTCCAGCTCGTAGTCGCTCAGCGTATTGTCACCCGCCACAAACAGCTGAAGCTCATCGAGGAGGATATTGCTCTTGTTCCCTCCTGGCTCGTTAACATCGAGCCGGAATACGAAATATCCGTTCGCATCCGCTACTAGGTCGCCCAAGCGGATTGCGTGGTTGAAATCTTTGCCCGCATCAACATCTTTGGCTTGATTGGCCATGTAAACGGTGGTCCCGTCAAATACCGTATCGTTAGAACCCGCGTTGTAGATGGTGCCAACTTTGAAGCCGGTGGGGCCGCTGTTGTAATCGGTGTTGAAGGCAGCTTCAGTGGTTGCACTGCCCAGGGCATCGCCCTCGTTATGCTGAAATCGAAGAAATGGATCTATGTTCCCAGAACCGGCCCCAGAGTTCGGCAATGCGGTCCGAAAAATTGCATAACCGAAATCAGTTACAGTTCCCGGATTATCAGTGGTTCCTACGCCGCTTGCGCCGCTGCACCCGGCAGCAACACCACATAGCGCTAAGTAGTCACCTTGACCTTCTTCCCCGTTTCCTGCGAAGCCGGTCCACAGGTTGAAGTACGGCCCATCGGCAAGCTCCGCATACACGGGTGAAGCTATTATCGCGGTGAGCAACAGGCCGTGCCGCATTTTCTTGATTGTTCTCATCGAGTACTCCTGGCATTCAGTCCAGTTCGTTAAGTTCTTCTACTTACGCCTCTCACGCGGGCCATCGTAAGAGTGGACCATCCAGATGTCCGTCTGCCACACTCCATTCCGCTCAAGTTGTCAAAGCAATAATCAGGCCGACTTTTCTTTAAGACTTTTCTTTCAACCAGTTAGGGCGGGGCCGCGGCAGGCTAGGGGTCGCTCAGCGAGTCCGCTGTAAAGTTTCTTGACAGCGGACTCTTCGAATTTTCGCGCAGTTGCCGCAAGTCACTACACCCATGCTCAAATTATTTTTTGGTTTCAAGGTCTTAAGCCCTCGTCAACCAAAAATCCCAGTGTTTCGCGATCGCAGCTCGGAAAACCCCTTTTGTAAAAAAGCTGGACATCAATCATGGTTACTCGAGCGATTTTCCCTTTCCAGTATGGCTGGAGGCCTCGACTGTCTGCGCGCCAAACTTGTTTACAAAACCAGAGGGGGAATCGGGCACCTCCCGGAATCGCGGACATCCACCTTCGGAATCGCGGAATCGGGGACATCCACCTTCGGGGAGTCTAATCCGGGGTCTAATCCGGGACATCCACCTTCGGTGACGGAATCGGGGACATCCACCTTTACTTCAGGGCGTCACGGCGGCGGGGG
>CAMATU010000049.1 GCA_945861225.1 Klebsiella pneumoniae | reverse complement strand
GGGGTGGGTTTGGGCTGGGTGGCGCACCGCGTGGTGATGGATCTGCGCGGCACGATGTTCCGCAATTTACTCGCGCTGCCGGCACGCTATTTTGATCAACGATCCGCCGGCGAGCTGGTTTCCAAATTCACTTTTGATGTCACGCAGGTCGCGCAGGCCGCCACCCACTGCGTGACGGTGTTGGTCAAGGATTCGGTGGTGATCGTAGCACTCCTGGGCTACATGATTTTCATCAACTGGCGGCTCGCGATATTTCTGGTAGTGCTCGCGCCGCCCATCGGCTGGGTGATCAAAGCGGTATCCGGCCGGCTGCGGGAAATGAGCAAGCGCCTGCAAGGCTCGATGGGGCAGGTTAACGCGGTGCTCGAAGAAGCACTCAGCGGTCAGCGCGACATCAAGATCTTCGGTGGCCAGGACTATGAAATCACGCGCTTCGCACACGCGATCAACGCCGCGCGCAAATTCCAGATGAAAGTCATCAGCACCAACGCGGCAACCGAGCCGGTGGTGCAGGCGCTGATCGCCTTCGGCGTGGGGCTCATGATGATGCTGGCCCTGCGCGAAGCGGCACACGGTGTAATGACGCGCGGCGATTTTGTATCCTTCGTGACGGCCACGGCCTTGCTGCTTTCACCGGTGAAGCGGCTCACCAGCATGAACGAATATCTCCAACGCGGCCTCGCCGCCGCCGAGAGTATTTTTGCCGTGATTGACGAACCGGCGGAACCGGCGAGTGGCCGCGCAGTGTCCGCCGCACGCGGTGCGCTGGAATTCCGCAAGGTCGCGGCCGGTTATGGCGACAGCGAAGTCCTGCACGATTTCACGCTCACCATTGGCGCCGGTGAATCGATCGCGATTGTCGGTCCCTCCGGCAGTGGCAAGACCAGCCTGGTTAACTTGGTTCCGCGCTTCTATGAGCCGACAGGAGGCAGCATTCTGCTCGATGGCGAACCGTTAGCGGCGCTGGCGCTGCGCGATCTGCGCGCACAGGTAGCCTATGTGGGCCAGCACGTGGTGTTGTTCAACGACACGCTCTATAACAACATCGCTTACGGTGTGTTGCGCAACGCGCCGCGCGAGCATGTGCTCGCCGCCGCCGAGGCGGCCTTCGTCACCGAATTTGCACAGCAATTGCCGCACGGTTTCGAGACGGAAATTGGCGATAACGGCCTGCGCTTATCCGGCGGGCAGCGGCAACGCATTGCCATTGCGCGCGCCCTGTTGAAGAACGCGCCGATACTGATTCTGGACGAAGCCACTTCGGCGCTCGATGCAGAATCCGAACGTCGGATCCAGCAAGCGCTCGGCGTGCTGCGCAAAGGCCGCACCTGCCTCATCGTCGCGCATCGCCTGTCCACTATTGAAGGCGTTGATAGAGTGGTGGTGATCGAAGACGGGCATTTGGTCGAAGAAGGTGAGCACGTGACGCTGCTCAAACAGAATGGACTCTATGCGCGGCTGTATGCTTTGCAACACGCAGCGCCGAGCGCCGAAGTTGCGACCTTGAATCCGTAAATCCACTATCAAGAGGAGTACCCCCGATGGAATTTGGACTCGTCATTTTTCCCACTGACCAAGCGATTCCGCCCGTAGAACTCGCCGTGGCGGCAGAGGCGCGTGGCTTCGAATCTCTGTGGTTCCCCGAGCATAGCCACATTCCCGTGAGTCGCGAGACCCCATGGGGCGGCTACAAAGGCATGCCGACTTTGCCTGAAGAATATAAACGCACGCTGGATCAATTCGTCGCGTTGGGCGCCTGTGCTTCGGCCACCCGCCACCTGAAGCTTGGCACTGGCATCACCTTGGTCGCCCAGCGCGATCCCGTGTGGCTGGCCAAAGAAGTTGCGAGCCTCGATTACCTATCGAATGGGCGCGTGCTGTTCGGGATCGGTTACGGTTGGAATCGCGAGGAAATGCGCCACCACGGAATTGCCTTTAAGGATCGGCGCGAGATCCTGCGCGAAAAAGTGCTGCTCATGAAGGCACTCTGGACCCAGGAGGAAGCCAGCTTCCACGGCAAACATATTAAGTTCGAGAAAAGCTGGGCCTGGCCTAAACCCGTGCAGAAGCCGCACCCGCCGATCATTATGGGCGCCGCAGCGGGACCCAAGAGTTACTCAGACATCGTCGAGTTCTGCGATGGCTGGATGCCGGTCGGTGGGCTGCACGATTTCGAAGGGGGCTTACGCGGACTGCGGCAAGCGTGTGCGGACGCGGGGCGCGATCCCGCTACCATCGAACTCACGCTGTTCTTTTCGCTGGGCTTCGATCCCGAGAGTATCAAGGCGTACGCGGATGCCGGCGTAAAGCGCATTGTGTTGCCCTTGCCGCCGAAACCGGCGGCGGAGGTCTTGCCGATGCTGGATGGATACGCCAAGTACGTGCGCTGAGCGGACGCAGGAACGTGCCGACATGGCTTTTTTTGAAAGCCATGTCCGGCCGCTGCGGCTTACAACCCCATGACCTTGCCCACCACCACTGATCCCTTAGCGGAGGACGCTGATTCCGGCGACTCTCCAATATCACGCGCGTCCACTGCGCGCAGCGATTCCTCGGTGCTCGCAGAATTTCTGCCGTGGCTGCGGCCTTATGTGGGTCGCATTGCGCTCGCGTTAGCGCTGATCGTTGCCGCCAAGCTGGTGAATCTGTGCGTGCCGATCGCCCTGAAGCAATTGGTTGATCGGCTCAATGTCGCACCAAATCTATTGGTCCTCCCGGTAGCCTTGCTGCTCGCGTATGGCGCCTCGCGAATCGGGGTGACTTTATTCACTGAACTGCGGCAGGTCGTGTTCGCGCGCGTGATGGCGCGGGCGTCGCGCGAAATCACGCTCCGCGTATTCCGTCATCTGCATGCGCTCAGTCTGAAATTCCATCTGGCCCGCCGCACCGGTGGCGTCGCGCGCGACATCGAACGCGGTGGCAGCGCGATTTCCGAGCTGCTCGATTGGACTCTGTATTCGATCATCCCGACCGGCCTTGAAGTGCTGTTGGTGACGGCCGTGTTGGTGTGGGCCTACGACTGGAGCTTCGCACTGATCACCCTTATCACGTTATTCGCCTATGGGCTGTGGACGATCGCGGTCACTGAATGGCGCACGCGTTACTACCGTGCCGCAGTGGAAGCCAACACGCGCGCCAACGAACGCGCGGTGGATTCGCTGTTGAACTACGAGACCGTCAAATATTTCAACAACGAAGCCCACGAAGCGCGGCGCTACGACGAGAACCTGCGGCATTTGGAGAATGCTCAGGTGAAGTCCACCAAAACCCTGGCGTTGTTGAATCTCGGCCAGACTACCGTGGTGGCCATCGGGGTCACGGCCATGATGTGGCGCGCCGCGGCGGGCGTGGTGGCCGGCAAACTGACCATCGGTGACTTGGTGCTGGTAAATGCCTATTTGCTGCAACTCTCAGCACCCTTGTTCATGCTTGGCATGATGTACCGCGAGGTTAAGCAGGCGCTGACCAATATGGAGCGCCTGTTCGGGCTGCTCGACGAGCGCATGGACGTACAGGATGCGGCGGGGGCATTGAGCCTCAATGCGACCCAACCACGTGTGTGTTTCGAGAATGTGCGCTTCGCCTATGATGCGCGGCGGGAAATTCTGCGTGGTGTGAGTTTCGAGATCCCGCCCGGGGGCACCGTTGCGGTGGTCGGTCATTCGGGCTCCGGCAAGTCCACCCTGGCGCGGCTGCTGTATCGCTTTTACGATGTCGCTGACGGTCGCATCACGATCGACGGGCAGGATCTGCGCGCACTTACGCAATCTTCCGTGCGCGCCGCAATCGCCATCGTGCCGCAGGACACCGTGCTGTTTAACGACACCATCTACTACAACATTCAATACGGTCGACCGGAGGCGAGTCGGGAAGAAGTCGAGGCCGCCGCCAGCGCCGCACACATCCACGATTTCATTCAACGCCTGCCGGATGGCTACCAAACCGAGGTGGGTGAACGTGGCCTCAAACTCTCCGGCGGTGAGAAACAGCGCGTCGCGATTGCGCGCGCGCTACTCAAGAATCCAGCGATTCTGATTTTCGATGAAGCCACCTCGGCGCTGGATTCCAAATCGGAGAAAGCGATTCAAGCGGAGCTCGACTGCATCCAGATCGGGCGTACGACGTTAGTGATTGCACATCGCTTATCGACCGTCATGGATGCCGATCGGATCCTGGTGATGGAAGCGGGGTGCATCGTGGAAAGCGGCCGGCATGAAGAACTGCTGGACAGCGGTGGCCTGTACGCGCAAATGTGGCTGCTGCAGCGGCGTGAAGCCGAAGTGCCGCCAGCAGATGCACTGCAGCCGCCTGCCTCACGCGCGAGCGCGGAAATGAAGCAATGACGAACACGAAATTACCAGCTATGGTCCGCATAGCGCTGGGGAGTTTATTAATCGAAATCACTGGAGATCTCTTATGAAAAAATCAGTCATCCTGGCCGCAGGTGTCTTTATATCCACGTTCAGTTTCGGTCCCGGCGCAGCAGCAGAAGATGCGCACAACATGATCGGATGCCTGGCTAAGGGCACTGCGGAAGGCACGTTCATGCTGACTCATGTGGAAGGTGGGGTGCCGATGGTCGCGATCGCCGAATCGACGGCCGACCTCGGCCCGCACGTCGGTCATAAGGTCGAGATCACGGGGATGACCGTGACCGGCCAAGATCCTAAAGTCCACACGATGAAAGTGACGGCGATGAAGCATCTTGAGGTGGCGTGCCCGTAGCGCAGGCGACCCTGTCCGCGCCGGGCCACTAGCCCCGTCGTTGCGAGGAGCCGAAGGCGACGTCGCAATCCAGCGGCTCCGTCGTGGATTACTGCGCCTCGCTCGCAAAGATGGCGAGAGTCGCAGCAAAGCTGCAGACGTCATCCCGGATTTCCTTGGCCAGACTCGATCTGAAAAACTCACCCGAAAAGACCACCTGAATGACCGCCGCTAACGACAAGTCCCTCGAATCCTGGATCTGGGACGCCGCCTGTTCCATCCGCGGCGCGAAGGACGCGCCCAAGTTCAAGGATTTCATCCTCCCGCTCAGCTTCACCAAGCGCCTGTGCGATGTATTCGATGACGAACTGAATCGTATCGCGAAAGAGGTCGGCTCGCGCGCCAAGGCCTTCAAGCTGGTGAAACACGACAAGAAACTCGTGCGCTTCTACCTGCCGCTGCAGCCGGCGAACCTCGACGATGCCGTGTGGTCCGTGATCCGCACGCTGGCGGACAAGATCGGCGAGCAACTCACCACACACCTGCGTGCCATCGCGGACGACAACGCCCTGCTCAAGGGCATCATCGACCGGGTGGATTTCAACGCCACCACGCACGGCGTGCGCGACATCGACGACAGCCGCCTGTCCAACCTGATTGAGCGCGTCAGCGAAAAACGCCTAGGCCTGGGCGACGTGGAGGCGGACATCATCGGGCGCAGCTACGAATATCTGATCCGTAAGTTCGCCGAGGGTGGCGGACAGAGCGCGGGCGAGTTCTATACGCCCGGCGAGGTAGGCGAGATCATGGCGCTCATCATGGATCCCGAGCCGGGCATGACCTGCTACGACCCCACCTGCGGCTCCGCGGGCCTGCTCATCAAATGCGAGCTCGCGCTGGAGGAAAAGACCAGGGCCGCGGGCAAAAAGAAATCCGCCCCGCTCAAGCTCTATGGCCAGGAATCCACCGCAACCACCTGGGCCATGGCCAACATGAATATGATCATCCACGACATGGAAGGGCAGATCGAGATCGGCGACACCTTCCGCCATCCGAAATTCCGCAAAGGCAACCGCCTGCAGACCTTCGACCGCGTGGTGGCTAACCCCATGTGGAACCAGACCGAGTTCACCGAGAAAGACTACGACGCCGACGAACTCGACCGCTTCACGGGTAAGGGCATGGGCGGCGCAGGCTTCCCCGGCAACAAGGCCGACTGGGGCTGGGTGCAGCACATCCTGGCCAGCCTGAACGACACAGGTCGTGCCGCCATCGTGCTCGATACCGGCGCCGCCTCGCGCGGCTCTGGCAATGCGAACAGCAACAAGGAAAGGGATGTGCGCCGCTGGTTCGTGGAACAGGACCTGATCGAGGGCGTGATCTATCTGCCGGAAAATCTGTTCTACAACACCCCCGCGCCTGGCATCGTGCTCTTTCTGAACAAGGCGAAGACAAAGGACCGCCAAGGAAAACTGTTTCTGCTCAACGCCGCCACCGAATTTGCCAAGGGCGACCCGAAAAACTACATCCCGGAGGACGCTATGTCGGTGAAGTTGTTACTGGGCGAACCCCGAGCACGAAACGCGAAGATTTTTATGGCGGTGATTACAACCTCATTTCTCCTGCGGATCTCGATAACGCCAAATACGTCGTCTCTGCCCACAAACGACTCACCGAGCTTGGATTTATGGAGTGTCGCGTGCTGCCCAAAGATAGCGTTCTAGTCGGCTGCATTGGGAATGTGGGCAAGCTTGGAATGGTTTCTGACAAACGGTCAGCAACGAACCAACAAATCAATGCGGTTATTTGCGATAAGAGCCACGACTCACACTTCATCTATTACTGCTTGCATGGAAACCGCGCCAGACTGGAGCGAGCCGCCGATAAGACAACGCTTCCAATCCTCAACAAGACCAACTTTCAAAACTTTGAGATTGCGACCCCACCCCTCCCCGAACAGCGGAAGATTGCGGGCGTGTTGGGGCTGGTGCAGTGTGCAATCGAGCAGCAGGAGCGGCTGATTGCGCTGACTACGGAACTGAAAAAAGCGCTCCTGCACCAACTCTTCACCAAGGGCCTCCGTGGCGAACCCCAAAAACAAACCGAAATCGGCCACGTGCCCCAGAGTTGGGAGGTCGTGTCGATTAGCGCCTTTGGTAAGGTAGTGACAGGAAGCACTCCCAAGACAAAGGTCCCCGAGTATTACTCTCCGCCTGAAGTCGATTTCATAGCGCCGGCGGACCTCGGAGGAACACGGCTCATTTACGACTCAGAGAAGAAGATTTCCATGGCAGGTTTGGAGACTATCCGGCGATTGCCCAAAGATGCGGTGATGTGCGTTTGCATTGGTTCGAGCATTGGCAAGGTCGGAATGACCACAAAGGAGCGCTCGGCAACGAATCAGCAAATCAACTCGATCATCTGCGGTGAGCGGCACGAATCTGCCTTTGTCTACTACCTCCTCAGCTACCTATGCGATTACTGGCGAGGGTTTGCCACGTTTGGGCCGGTGCCGATCCTTAGTAAAGGTAGCTTTGAAGCCATCAAAATTGCCCTCCCAGAAACCAAGGAAGAGGAGATCGAGATTTCGCGGAGCCTTTGCGGGTTGGATGCAAAAATCGAGGTGCATATGCGCAAGCACGCCGCACTCACTGCCTTGTTCCGAACGCTGCTGCACCAGCTCATGACGGCGCAGCTTCGAGTACACAAACTTGCACTGCCAGAGTTGGCTTGATATGGCGCGTTTAACAAAGTCAGACATCGAGCGTAAGTTGCTTACGGGGGCGTCCGTCGCGTGGAAGGACGCCAGCGGGAAGACTAGTCAGCTCGTGCTGGCCGATCCCAACGAGCGCCGCCTTTTTGCTCTTTTGCTTCGGACCAAGGATTCAATGAGTTCAGTCAGACCTCGTGGCGATTGAGGGCAGGCAGGAATCCTTGCGCGCCACTTTGAAATGGCGCGATGGCGCGATGGCGCGTATCGCGTTGTTGCAACGAACCGAGCGCGACAGAGGACTCCAGCCTTCAGAGCTTCAATATACCCAAATCAGGGTCTATCCTACCCAATATGGGTACAAAGAAACGATCAGCCGAAATCCTTCCATTGCCGGTTTCCGGGATCGCCGACGCGCTGTTCACCAAGGTGCAGCAGCGCGTGCTGGCGGTTCTGTTCGGGAATTCGGGCCGGAGTTTTTACGCGAATGAAATGATTGCGCTGGCGGGTTCCGGTACCGGCGCGGTACAGCGGGAGCTTGCGCGTCTTGAGGCCGCGGGATTGGTGAGTGTTACGCGCGTGGGCAACCAGAAGCACTATCAGGCCAATGTGGCGGCGCCGGTGTTCGAGGAGTTGCGCGGTCTGGTGTTGAAGACCTCCGGTCTTGCCGATGTGCTGCGTAACGCGTTGGCGCCGCTGGCGGCGCAAATCAGCGCCGCGTTCGTCTATGGTTCCGTGGCCAAGGCGCAAGATACGGCGCAGAGCGATATCGATCTGCTGGTGGTAAGCGACAGCTTGTCTTATGCCGAGCTATATACCGTACTGGAACAGGCAACGAGCCGGCTCGGGCGGCCTGTGAATCCAACGGTGTATTCCCGGCAGGAACTCGCCAAGCGGGTGCGGACGAACAACGCTTTCATTAAGCGGGTCTTGGCGCAGCCCAAGCTGTGGGTGATCGGGGAGGCGCATGGCCTCGCCCCTTGAGAATTTGAGCGGCCCCGGCAAGTCACTGCAAAAGGAACCGCCGGATGCGAAAGAATTCGCCGGTCTGAAGCGCTCCGGTCTCGCGCGCCTGACCGACGCCGCCAATGCCGCGAATTCGCAGGAGAGCCGATTCGATCTTGCCTACAACGCCGCACACGCGCTGTGCCTGGCTGCGTTGCGCTGGCATGGCTATAGACCGACCAAACGTTTCATCGTCTTTCAGGTACTACCGCATACGCTGGGTTTGGGGCCGGAAGTCTGGCGAGTCTTGGACAAGTGTCACAAAATTCGCAACCAGAGCGAGTACGAGGGCGATCTAAATGTGGACGAACAGCTGCTCGCCGATTTGATTATCGCGTGTCGTACGGTTGTCGCCAAACTCGATACGCTGAAGCCACCGGCGGAAGCAACATAAACATGCCGACCTCCGGCGAACACAAAACCGTGCAGGCCCGCATTCTGCACTACGCGCAGGAGATCGGCTGGACCTATGTGCCGCGCGCTGAGGCAGAGGCGCGACGGGACTTCGACACGGGTACTACGCCGGCGGAGCGGGCGCACAAGGCGTCGTTGTACTTCGGCGATCTGCTGCACACCCAGATCCGCGCCTTCAATCCACAATACAAAGAGGCCGAGGGCGCGCTGGTCGGCCAGTTTCAGCGCTTTCATGCGGATATCTACGGCAACCGTGATTTCCTCCAGGCACTGCGCAATCAGCACAAGTTTTTCTGCGCCGAGGAGAACCGCGAGTTGGACTTGGTGCTGATCGATTACGCTGATCTCACCCGCCCCCTTGAGCAGAGGCGCAATGTGTATGAGGTGACGGAGGAGTTTTACTCGCACAACGGCAAATACGGCACGCGTGAGGATGTGGTCTTCCTCATTAATGGCATTCCCGTGGCAGTGATCGAATGCAAGAACGCGAGCAAGGACGAGGCAATTGCGCTCGGCATCGATCAAATCCGCCGTTATCACGCGGAGACACCGGAGGTGATGGTGCCGCAAATGATCTTCACGGTCACCGAAGCCATCGGCTTCGCCTACGGCGTGACATGGAACACCGTGCGGCGGAATCTTTGTAACTGGAAGCACGCAGAGGTCGGCAATCTGGAGGCCAAGGTCAAGAGCTTCTGCGCGGTGCCACACCTGCTGCGTATGCTGAAGGATTTCATCCTCTTCGCCGAGAAGGAGGAGGAGCTACAGAAAATCATCCTGAGCCAGCATCAGACCGATGCATTGGACAGGGTGGTCGCGCGGGCGCTCGATCCCAAGCGCACACGCGGTCTCGTGTGGCATACGCAGGGCAGCGGCAAGACCTACACCATGATCAAAGTCGCCGAGCTGCTGTTCAAAGCGCCCGAGGCCGAGAAGCCGACCATCCTCCTGATGATCGACCGCAATGAGTTGGAAGATCAGATGCTCAAGAACCTGGCGTCGGTGGGGCTGGGCAACGTGGCGCACGCGAATTCCATTGCCGAACTCAACCGGTTGCTGAACCAGCATGGGCAGGACTATCGCGGCATTGTCGTGACGATGATCCACAAGTTCCGCGACATGCCGGCGAACCTGAACCTGCGCAAGAATATTTTCGTGCTAATTGACGAGGCGCACCGTACAACAGGCGGTGACCTTGGCAACTTCTTGATGGCCGCCCTGCCGAACGCGACCTTCATCGGATTCACCGGTACGCCGGTGGACAAGACGGCCTACGGCAAAGGCACTTTCAAGACATTCGGCTGTGAGGATGACCAGGGTTACCTGCACAAGTATTCCATTGCCGAGAGCATCGCGGATGGCACGACCTTGCCGCTCTACTACAACATCGCGCCGAACGAGATGTTGGTGCCGCACGAACTGATGGAGAAGGAATTCTTTTCACAGGCCGAGGCCGCAGGGATTGCAGACATCGAGGAGCTGAACAAGATTCTTGAGCGTGCGGTGAATCTGAAGAACTTCCTGAAGGGTAAGGATCGCGTGCAGAAGGTGGCCCGGCACGTGGCTGACCATTTTCGGTCAAACGTCGAGCCGCTCGGTTACAAGGCGTTCCTGGTGGGCGTGGATCGCGAGGCCTGCGCGTTCTACAAGGAGGCGCTGGATACATTCTTGCCGGCGGCTTATTCCGAGATTGTCTTCACCGGGAACAGCAACGATCCAGCGCACCTGAAGAAATGGCATCTGGACTCAAAGCGCGAGAAGCAGATCCGCAAGAGTTTTATCAAGATGGGCGAGTGGCCGAAGATTCTGATCGTCACGGAAAAATTGCTGACCGGCTTCGATGCACCCGTCCTCTACGCGATGTACCTGGATAAACCCATGCGCGACCACACGCTGCTGCAGGCCATCGCGCGGGTGAATCGTCCGTACGAGAACGAAGCGGCCGAGATTGTGAAGCCGCACGGCTTCGTGCTCGATTTCGTGGGGATTTTCGACAAACTGGAGAAGGCGCTGGCATTCGACAGCGACGAGATCAACGCCATCGTCAAGGACATCGGCCTGCTCAAACAGCTCTTCAAATCGAAGATGGAGAGCAAGGCGCCGGCCTATATCGCGCAGGTGACGCGGAACTTCGACGACAAGGACGTGGACAACCTCATCGAACACTTCCGCGACAACGAACGGCGCAAAGCGTTTTTTAGGGAATATAAAGAGATCGAGATGCTCTACGAAATCATCTCGCCGGATGCGTTCTTACGACCGTTCATGGACCAGTACGCGACCTTGTGCGCGATCTATGCTGTGGTGCGCAATGCCTATGCGCGGAAGGTGTACGTGGACAGGGCGTTTCAGCAGAAAACCAATGAACTGGTGCAGCAGCATGTCGGCTCGGTGGTCGCGCGAGAGACTGCGGACTACATCGCTTTGAACGCGACGACCATCGAGACCATCAAGCGGCGCCTCGAAGGCAAGGCCACCAAGGTGATCAACCTGGTCAAAGCCATTGAGAAGACCGCGGAGGAGGAAAGCGATGATCCGTTCCTCGTGGCACTCGCGGAGCGGGCCAAGGCGGTGCAGGAGAGTTTTGAGGAACGACAGACCAGCACGGAAGACGCGCTGGCCGCGTTGCTCCAGGAAATTGCGAAGAACGAGCAACGCAAGCAAGAGCAGGTTGCGAAAGGACTGGATGGGCTGACCTACTTCGTGCTGTGCAAGCTCACCGACGACGGCGTCCCCAATCCCGAGCAGGTCAGCCGCAAGGTCGCCGGGGAGTTCGCGAAGTTCCCGAACTGGCAGCGCAGCGAAGCCGAACTGCGCGAGGTGCGGAAGCAAGTCACTTTTGCGATTTTTGCCGAGGAGGACGATCTGGAAAAAGTGACCGCGACAGTCGATGCCTTGTTCACCCTGCTGCAGAAAAGCTATCGCCCATGAGCCAATGGCGTGACCGCGAAGAGTTCAATGCGCGTGTGTTGCAGTGGGCCGCGAAGTTCGAGGTTAAGGTCCACGGCTTGTATGTCCGCCCAATGCGTAACAAATGGGCGTCCTGCTCCACCGTCGGGACCTTAAGTTTCAACGACGAGCTGCTCGGCATGGCGCGCGACCTCGGCGACTACGTCATCGTCCATGAACTGTTGCACTTCTCGGTGCCCAACCATGGCAAGCTTTGGAAAAGCCTGATGCGCGCGCACCTCGGGGAGCACGAGCGGCTCGAAGCAAGATTGAAACGTGTCGTCGGTAAAGCGGCGCGTTAGTCAGTAGGAGTGCCCATCCATCATGAATGACAAAAGAAAACCCATTGCCATCGTTGCGGGCTTACCCCCAAAGTATGATTAATTGACCCCTACAGCAAGGCGCTAACCATGATGATGTTGGATGGAATCCGGGTCCTCGATTTCACGCAGTATCTGGCGGGGCCGACGGTGACGCGGCTGATGGCCGAGATGGGTGCCGAGATCATTAAAGTGGAAATCGCACCGAGCGGGGATCCGTCGCGCGGTCTGCCACTCACCGATCGCAATCGCAGCGGCTATTTCGTGCAGCAGAATCGCGGCAAACAAAGTCTCTGTCTCGATCTCAAGCAGCCAGAGGCCGATACCATCCTGCGCGAACTGGTGGCCAAAGCGGATGTGGTGGTGGAAAACTTCGGGCCGGGGGTCATGGAGAAACGCCGGCTCGCGTATGCAGATCTGTGCACGATCAAGCCGGACATCATCATGGCCTCGGTATCGGCGTATGGACGCGAGAGCCCGCTCTCGCACAAAACGGGTTACGACTGGGCCGCGCAGGCCTTCGCGGGCCTCATGCATATGACCGGAGATCCGGCCGGCCCGCCGATGCCGATTGGACTCGCGATGGCGGACATTGGCAGCGGCGTGCATGCGTTCTCAGCGGTGGGTTACGCGCTGTTCCATCGCGGGCGTACTGGGCAGGGCCAGTGGCTGGACTTGAGCATGGTCGATGCGATGTTCCACATGCAGGATGTAGCACTCCAGGCGCATACGCTCAGCAAGGGCGCCTACCAGCCGATGCGCATGGGCAATCATCACGCGCTCATTGCCCCCTTCGGGGTCTACCAGGGACCGAGTGGATATCTGGTCATTCTCGCACTGCAGCCGCAGTGGAAGAATGTTTGTGCCGCGCTGGCGCGGCCCGATCTCGAGCACGATCCGCGCTTTGCGCAGGCCGATCACCGCGCGGCCAATCAGGGTGAGCTCATTCCGCTTATCGAAACCTGGCTCGCAACCTTTCCGGACAACGAGGCGGTATTTGCCCATCTCGAAAAACACCGCGTGCCCTCAGCGCCGGTGTTGAATCCAATCGAAGCCCTGACGCATCCGTATTTTCGCGAACGTGGGATGGTTCGCTTCATCGAAGATCCCGTGCTCGGGCCGCTCGCGATTCCGGGTTTCCCGCTCCGCTTCTCCGCCCAGCCGGAGCGTCTGGAACTGATCGCGCCGGTGCTCGGTCAACACAATGCTGCGGTGTTGTCCGGCGTGCTCGGCTATGCGCCTGAACGCATCGCGGCGCTGATGGCGCGCGGGGTGTTGGTGGCGGGTGATCGTTGAAGAGATTTAGGGGCAGACTCGACACACTTCGCCTTTACTGCAGGTAGGAGCGGCTTTAGCCGCGATGGGACGGTTGAACACTATTCGCGGCTAAAGCCGCTCCTACCGTGACCTGTAGTTTGCAAAAAACTAAGCATTGACTAGAGCATGCTCTAAGAATAGGGTGCGCTCCATGTCACTCCGTGCCAAGCAAATGGATGCCCGTCGCAAGCGCATCCTCGATGCGGCGGCGCTGCTCATTCGCCAGACCGGCGGCACGGATTTCTCGATGCGCTCGCTGGCCGAGGCGGCGGAAACGAGCCCGGCCACACCTTACAATTTATTCACGTCCAAGGAGGGACTGCTCTACGCGCTGTTATCGCGTTCGCTGGATGAGATAACGCAAAGTGGCCTCGCCTTCGCGGCCAGCGATCCCCTGGACCGGACGCTTGAAGCGGCGGTGAACGCCGCTGATATTTTCCTCCGTGATCCCGATTATCTGCGGCCGCTGTATCAATTCCTGCTGGGCGTGGTGGATCCGATTCATCGCCCCAAGTTCATCGCGCGCTCACTGGCCTACTGGGATGCCGCGCTCGCGGCGACGGACGCGGCACAATTGCTCTCGAAGGATTTTGATCGCGCGTCATTGGGGTATGCGCTGATGGCGCACTTCATGGGCGTGCTCGAATTTTGGATTCACGATGATATCGATGCCGATGGCTTTCGCGCGCGCGTGGTCTACGGCACGATTTTGGTGTTATTGCCGCTGGCGAGCGAAACGCGGCAGCCACGCCTGCTGCGCCGGCTGCGCGAAGCGCAACGACTGCTCGCCAAAGACGCATCACCCAAAAGCATTTTCCCTGAGGTCATTCCTATTACCCGCAAGCTACGCCGCAAAAAGGAGCTGCACGCATGAAGACCGGCTACATGATCATGATGGCCAATCTGCACGAGGGCATGTCCGATGCCACGATGATCCGCGAAGAGATGCGGATTGCGGAACTCGCCGAGGAAGTCGGCTACGACACTATCTGGTGTGCCGAGCACCATTTCGAGTCGTACTCGATGGCGATCGACAACCTTCAAATTCTGACCTGGCTCGCCGCGCGGACCAAAAACATCCAGCTCGGCAGCGCTGCGCTCATTTTGCCGTGGTGGACGCAACCCATTCGGCTGGTTGAAAAGATTTCCATGCTGGATGCGATGTCGAACGGACGGTACCTGATTGGCTTTGGGCGCGGCCTCTCGCGCAATGAGTTCGCGTCCTTCGGTATCCCGATGGAAGAAGCACGCGCGCGTTTTGATGAATCGGCGAGGATGATCGTCGCGGCCCTGGAGACCGGCTTCATCGAAGGTACGGGGCCGCACTTCGTGCAAAAGCGCACGGAGATTAAACCCCGCCCCCTGCAAAACGCCACAGACCGGCTTTACGCGGTCGCGATGTCGCCTGAATCCGCGCAGATTGTGGGTGATCTTGGCGCGCGCATGATGTGCTTCGTACAGTTCTCGATGGACAAGCATCTGCCGAATTTCGAGATCTATCGCCAGGCTTTCGCGAAAGCGCAGCGACGACCAGCGCCCGCCCCGCTGCTGCTGGATTTTTGCTACTGCGATAAGGATGCCGCCAAAGCGGAGGCGATGGTGCGCAAACATCTGGCGGTGAACTACCTGTCAATTCTGCAGCATTACGAGTTCATGGCCGATTATCACAAAGAGATCAAAGGCTATGAGGCGTATGGCGATGCCGCGACTTTCCTAAATTCGCTTGGGCTCGATGCCGCAGTGGACGATTACATCGCGCATCAGGCGTGGGGCACCCCCCAGCAGATTTTGGACACCCTGTCACAGCGGCGCGAGGTGATCGGGCATTACGAATGGAATTCGATTATGAGTTATGGCGGCCTGCCGTTCGACGCGGTTGAGAAGAGCATGCGGCTGATCGGCAAGGAGGTCCTGCCGGAGTTGCGCAAATGGCGCGACGAAGTGCCGGCAGTTACTCCCCGCGCTGCAGTGGCATAGCGAAAAGAATAAGCATATGTCAGCGAGCAACGCCTCTGTCCTGCCAGAACTCGACATCATGGCGCCGGCCGCGATCAGCGATCCGCATGGCTATCTGGCCGAGCTGCGCGCGGAACAGCCGGTGTACTGGGATCCACGCTACCGCTCGTGGCTGATCACGAGCTATCGTCACGCGGCGGCGGCGCTGCGTGACGAGCGCTTTTCCTCCGATCGCATCGAGCCTTATATCCGCAAGAAGCTGTCCGGACCGGATACTGATCCCCTGGTACGCCAAGCTTTCGAGGTCTTGAGCGGCTGGATGGTCTTCAAGGAAGAGCCGGCTCACACGCGATTGCGCCGGTTGTGCAGCCTGGCCTTTACGCCACAATCGATCGCGGCGCTGCGCGCACGCGCGGAAAGCTTGTGCGAGGAGTTGCTCGATACGATCCCGACCCAAGGTGAATTTGATCTGATCGAAAAAGTGGCGGCACCCCTGCCTTCCATCATCATCGCTGAAATGATGGGCGTGCCGGTGTCGGATCGCGTGGATTTTGAGCGTTGGACTGCGCAGGTCTCGCCGTTGGTCTCGAGCGGTCTCGACGATCCCACCCGCTATGGCAGCGTCGCCCAGGGCATGGCCTCGCTCGTCGCGTATTTTTCCAGGCTTATCGCACAGTATCGCGCCGAGCCGGTGGACAATCTCATCTCTGCGCTGGTGCGCGCCAATGAGGACGAAGATGTGTTGTCCGAAGCGGAGCTCATGGCCACCTGCACGTTGATGTTGTTCGGCGGTCACGAGACCACTGCGAACTTCATCGCCAATGGCGTGCTTGCGCTATTGCGCCACCCGGATCAGCTGGTGTTGGTGCGTGAAGATAAGGTGGATATGAAAATCGCGCTGGAAGAATTCATGCGCTACGATGGTCCGGGTAAAACGGTCGTCCGAGTCGCGCGCGAGAATTTTGAATTCGAAGGGCACTCGATAAAAGCCGGGCAGCGTGTATTTCTAATCCTGTCCGTTGCGAATCGTGATCCGGAAACCTTTGAAGAACCGGATCGGCTGCGCTTTGACCGCGGTCAGATCAGGCATCTCGGCTTTGGCTTCGGTGGACATTTCTGTTTAGGTGCGCCACTGGCGCGACTGGAAACCGGGATCGCGATTCCGCGCATCGTGAAGCGCTTCCCGCAGCTCAAGCTGGCCGAGGGCCCTTTGAAGTGGTTGCCATTCCTGGGCACTCGGGGCATGCGTGAACTGCGGCTGCTTGCCGGCTGAATAAGCTCCGCGGAAATACGCTCGGTAGGAGCGGCTTCAGCCGCGAACAGCGCTGAAGCACCCGATCGCGGCTAAAGCCGCTCCTACGGTAATAAGATCGAAGCGCGGCTGCCTTAAGTTAAGTGCCATTCAAACCACTCTCCTATGCGTGTGGCGATTGGCACGGCGGGCGGTATTTCCGACCCGTTGATTAAGTCAGAATCGTTCCGATAAGAACCATAAACGCGCCTGCGGTGGCGCACCAGCGGAGTCTTCGATGTCAAAGTCTCGACGAGTAGTGACCGGCTACGCACCCAATGGCAAATCAATCGTGGCCAGCGACAGCAAAGTTGAAGGGGTCGCGGTGCCAGGGTTGCCAGGGGTGTTTCTCACCACGCTGTGGGGCGCGGACAGTGTGTTGAAGTATCCGGACGCTGGGGCTGAGCCCGCGCATCCTGCGTGGTTCCCGCCCATTGGCGGTATGCGCTTCTTCGAATTCATCTTAGCCCCTGACAGTACGCCGCCGGATACCAGCCTGAGCCCAGAACAAGTGGCGGTGGCGGCAGACAAGTTGTTTCCCGGTTTGATCTCTCACTTCAATCCGGACGATCCGGGCATGCACCGTTCGGCCTCGACTGACATGCTGTACGTGGTGTCAGGTCGCTGTGTACTGGAACTTGATGACGGCTCAAGCACCGAGCTCAGTGCAGGGGATGTGGTGGTGCAAAGTGGCACCATGCACCGCTGGAAAAATCCGTGGAATGAACCCTGTCGGGTGATCGGCGCGCTCGTCGGCGCACATTTGAAATAGCGTCGGAGGCGCCACCTATGGATTCAATTCACGATCAGGCCTGCATCGTCGGCATCGGCCACACGGAATACTCGCGCGACTCAGGTCGCAGTGAGCTCAAGCTCGCCTGTGAGGCGATTGGCGCTGCGATTGCAGACGCAGGCCTCACCCCAGCAGATATCGACGGTATCGCCAAGTACACGATGGATAACAACGATGCGGTGGAAATCGCGCGTTGTCTCGGCATCCCCCAGCTGCGTTTTTTCGGCGAGGTCGCTTATGGCGGCGGCGGCGGCCCGGTCGGCACTGTAATGCTGGCCGCGATGGCGGTGGCGACCGGCCAAGCCAAGGCGGTGGTCGCGTTTCGCGCGATGAACGAGCGTTCCGGTCGCGGCACCCCGCGCTTCGGACAGGCGATGACCGTTGAAGGTGTGAGCGGTCCGTACAGTTACCTCGCGCCCTACGGCCTGTTCAGTCCGGCGCAGATGGTCGGGCTGGCAGCACGCCGGCACATGCATCTCTACGGCACTGAATCGCGGCACTTCGGCGCGCTCGCGGTCGCCTGTCGGCATCACGCGAACATGAATCCCGATGCGATGATGTACGGTCGGCCGATGACCCTCGACGATCATCAGAATTCGCGCATGATTGCCGATCCGGTGCGGTTGCTCGACTGCTGCCTGGAAACCGATGGGGGCGCCGCCGTCATCGTCACCACGCCAGACCGCGCGCGGAGTCTTAAACATCGCCCAGTGCATATCGCGTCCGGTGGACTTGGCGCGGGCGCGTGGAATCATCGCTCGATTGTGAAGGATGTTGATTCACCGGCGAGCGAATCAACGGTGATCGCACAGCGTCTGTTCAAAGACGCTGGCATCACGCATGACGATATCGATGTACTGTTCATCTACGATCACTTCACGCCGCTGGTGCTGATGGCGCTCGAAGACTATGGGTTCTGCAAACGAGGAGAAGGTAAAGACTTCATTGGCGACGGTGCGCGCTTCCGCTGGCCGGATGGCGACTTGCCATTGAACACCAGCGGCGGCAATTTATCGGAGGGCTATATGCACGGCATGCAAAACACGATCGAGGCCGTGCGCCAGCTGCGCGGCGTCGCGCGCTGCCAGGTCGAAGACGCGAAATACGCGTTCGTCTCCTCCGGTAACGCCGTCCCCACTTCGGCCATGATCCTGAGGCGCGATTCATGAGTAACGCCGCTGCCTTTCCGTATCCGATTCCCGAATACGGCACCGAACCCTATTGGGACGCCTGTAATCAAGAACGTTTGGTCATGCAGCGCTGCACGGCCTGCGGCAAATTCCGCTGGCATCCTGCGCCCATCTGCACGCATTGTCAGGCGGACGGCTTCGCGTGGACACCACTCTCCGGTCGCGGCCGAATTTATACCTGGACGGTGATCACGCACCCGATTCATCCGGCTGCGGTCGCCAAAGTGCCGTATGTGGTGGTTGAAGTTGAACTCGATGAGCAGCAGGGTCTGCGTATGCTGAGTAATCTTGTCGATGTCGATCCGGCGGCGATCACCTTCGACGCGCCCGTGGTGCTCGGCTTTGAGCGGCATCCGGCTGGACAAAGATTGCCAATCTTCCGTCTCGCGCCGAGATGAACTCGCCGATCTGCGATCTGCTCGGCATCGAGTTTCCGCTCCTCGCGTTCAGTCATTGTCGCGATGTGGTGGTGGAAGTCTCCAAAGCGGGAGGCATGGGGGTGCTCGGGGTGGCCGCGATGACGGCGGAGCAACTCGAGATTGAACTCAAGTGGATCGATGCGCATATCGATGGCAAACCCTACGGCGTGGATTTGATCGTGCCCGAACGCTATGCGGGCAAAGGGGAGGAGGCCGCATCGACGCTCGCGATTCCAATGGCCCATCGTCAATTCGTGCGCGACGTTCTTACGCAGCACGGCATCGACTCGGCAGAGCTTACTGATGATACCTTCGCGCGTAGCTCAACCTTCGGCGAGAACATGCGGGACGCTGGCGCGCAACGCCAGCTCGATGTCGCGTTTGCGCATCCCATTCGCTTGATCGCGAACGCGTTAGGCGTGCCACCGGATTACATGCTGGCGCGTGCCAAGCAGGCCGGGGTGCCGGTGGCGGCATTGGTCGGCGCGAAGGAGCATGCGATCAAGCAGGTGCAGGCCGGGGTCGATATTCTGGTGGTCGCTGGTGGCGAGGCCGGTGGTCACTGCGGCGAGATTTCGACCTTGGTGCTGGTGCCGGAAGTCCATGCCGCAATCCAACCGTATCGCGACGTGCCGATTTTGGCCGCAGGCGGCATCGTCACCGGACGCCAGATGGCGGCCTGTATGGCGATGGGTGCGGCGGGTGCGTGGACTGGCTCGGTATGGCTCACCACGGTGGAGGCGGAGACTTCACCCGTGGTGAAAGAAAAAATGCTCGCCGCGAGTTCACGCGATACGGTGCGCGCCAAATCGCGCACCGGAAAATATTCGCGCCAGTTACGCTCGGCCTGGACTGCCGCCTGGGAATCAGCCACGGCACCCGCCCCACTCCCGATGCCGTTGCAGTCGAGTCTGGTCACGCCAGCGATCGAGAAAATTGACAAGCTCGCCGCTGGCGGACATCCCGGCGCACGCCAACTCGCGACGTATTTCGTGGGACAGGGCGTGGGACTTATGAACAGCAGCCAATCCACTAAGACGGTGGTCTATGAATTCATGGCGGATTTCCTGGCGGCCAGTGAGCGCTTGCAGCAGGTGGTCGCGGAGTAGAACCTTTCTGCCCGCAAGTGATCAAGTCGTCCAGGGTATATCGCTGGCCATCTGCGCCCGTCATGCTGCCCAGTCTCATCCCAAAGCCGCCGTCTGCTTTTTTCGCTTCGAATTATTTAGTGCGTTTGCGCGGGCGCGCGGCGGTCTTGGCCGGCTTCGGGGCAGAAACTGCGTTCTCGTCCAGGCGCAGGGCCGTGAAATACCGGCGCTGGAATTTCCATTCGCCTTTCACCTTTACATAGGTATCGGCGTAGTGACCGGCGCCAATGAACTCCATGTTGCGCTTGCCGCTGTGCAAGGCAAGATAGCAACGGCCGTGCGCCTTTTTATCACTGATAAGCTCAAGCACATGATTGTGGATGTACGGACGCGGTTCGATCTCCAGGCCTTGGCGGTAGATCTGGAGGAGCTCAGCCTGGCCTTTTGCGCCCATTTCTTTGCCCCCCGCCTCAATGACAAATTCGCCGTCTTTGGTGAATAATTTCACGAGACCTGGAATGTCGTTCCGCCACACGCAATCGCAGTAGCGCAGCGGCAAATCGCGGATGGCTTCGCGGTCGAGTAAATCCTGGAGTTGATTCTTGGTTTTCGGCATGACGGCCTCGTAAGTAGTGATGGAATGGATAGGGCATTCACACTAGGCAATTCGCAGGCAACTGGCAATCGATTACACTGCGCTGGCCCCGCCCGCGACCATAGTCTTTCCCCTTGAGTGTTATATAAATGCTGGACAAAGAAGCGCTGCTGCATGCCCATCGCCATCGTCACCTGCAGTTTGAGGGGGCGTGCAATGTGCGCGATCTCGGGGGTTTGCCGACCACCGATGGCAGGGTGACGCGCCACGGGGTGGTATACCGCGCAGACACCTTGGCGTACTTGTCGAGTGCGGATTTGGCGACCCTTACGCGCCTTGAGCTGCGTACGGTGGTCGATCTGCGCTCTGCAGGGGAGTGCGCGTTTGCCCCAGACCGGTTACCTAGCGGGGTGGATCTGCATAACCCCGGCATTCTGCCCGAGGGCAATAACGAGCTGATAAGCAGCATCAATGCGGGCGAGTTCGACGCCGTTACGGCTGCCCAGGCCATGCAGAGACAGTACCGCAGACTCACCTTGGAGCATTTCACGGAGTATCGGGTTTTCGTTTCCGCCTTGCTCGCGCCCGACCAAACTCCGCTGTTATTTCATTGTGCCAGTGGCAAGGATCGCACGGGGATCGCGGCGGCGATTGTGTTGTTGGCGGTCGGTGTCCCCCTCTCTTGGGTGATCCAGGATTATGTGATTTCAAACTACCAACGGCGTGCCGTTGATCACTTTGGCGATGAGGCGCCGTCGCCAGCGGTCGAGCAGGTCATGTCAGCCTATCCACGATACCTCGAAGCGGCGATTGCGGCGATGACTGATGAGTTCGGCTCGATCGATAATTATCTCGCGCAAGGGTTAGGGCTTGATCGCGAGGCCCGCCGCCATCTAGAGACGCTGCTGCTGGTCTGACATATTCAGCACCAGTTCAAACGCCGAACATTAACTTGACGCCACCAACCGATGCTCGGGATGCGATCCGAATCCCTCCCAGGACGCGCGGAGCTCGCGACGCCAGCAGTTGGAGCGCCGCGCTCCCGACCGTCGGTTGGCCAATTGCAGAAGGCGAATGCAGCGTTTCCATCTAATTCTGGCTTTATTTCTGATGCACAGTAGTCTGGCGCACGCCACTGAGGACAGTGTGCCGGCGTCGTTCACCGAGGGCGTGCGCTATTACCACGCGCAAGACTTCGCGGCAGCCGTCAAAGAATTTAAAGTCGCCACCACCGTGGTACCCACCAATGACGAATACGCGCACTGGCTGGGTAAAGCCTATGGCCGCCAAGCCGAACGCGCAGCTTGGTTCAAGGCAATT
>CAMATU010000048.1 GCA_945861225.1 Klebsiella pneumoniae | reverse complement strand
CAGGACCGCGCGCGCTTTGTCCGGCGAGGTGATGTCGCCGTTCGCGAGTACCGGAATACGCACCGCGGCCTTGACCGCCGCGATGGTGTCGTATTCTGCTTCGCCCTGATACGCGCACTCGCGCGTGCGACCATGCAAGGTGAGCGCCTGGATGCCGAGGTCCTCTGCAAGCTGCGCAATTTGCACGGCGTTACGGTGGCTTGCATCCCATCCCGTGCGCGTTTTTAAAGTCACGGGTACTGCCACGGCATTCACCACTGTGCGCAGAATTTGTGCGACCAGCGGTTCGTCTTTCAATAAGGCAGAGCCCGCCAAACGATTGCACACACGCTTGGCCGGACAACCCATGTTGATATCAATGATCTCGGCGCCGGCGGCGACTGCGGCCCGCGCGGCAGTCGCCATCTGTTGCGGATCCGCGCCGGCAATCTGCACGATTCTCGGTGAGTCATCGGCACTGAGATCGAGGCGACGTTGGGTTTGGGCAGTGGCTCGCAACTGTGGATTAGCGGCGGTCATTTCCGAGGGCGCGTAAGCCGCGCCGCGCGCACGACACAGCGCGCGCAACACGCGATCAGACACACCCGCCATGGGCGCCAGAATCAACGGTTTGTCGAATGTATATGGGCCGAGCTGCATCTTCTGTTCGTTTTATATCGCTACGTTCGCTGCGGCTTGAGTCGTAGCGAAGTGCGCGGTTCTTAGATGCTGAATTTCTTCGATCAGAAACTGCAAATCGTTGACGCGGTGTGCAGTTGCGGCAAGCTCACTCGATCGAAGTGGGGTGAGCGTGTGCGGGCGATGATATCGAGAAAAATCTGACGACGAAAGGCTCGCGTGAAAAAAAATTTCAACGCTGCCTACATAAACGTGAACTCAAAACTTTCAGCAACGTCACTTGCGCTCGCAACTTCAAGCACCACATAAACCGCGCGACCCGCCGGCATGCCGCGCGCGATGTCAATGCTTGCATCAAGATATTCCCCCGGCGCAAAACGCCGCACGCCAACCACGCCGCCATTGCGATCATAGACACCGAGCTGAATGATCGGATAGGCAGTGGTGGTTGCACTGCGATTCGCCATCGTCGCATTAACGAGCAAGGTGTGTGCGTACTGCGGATGCTCGCGCACATCGCGCGCCACCAGCTCGATACCCTTAGTCTCAAGCCTCGATGTCCACTCGCAAGCGAACATGACACAAAATTTCTCGGCGTACGGCAGCACGATTGGATAACGCACACTCCACCACGCGCGGGTTTGCCACGCGAGCTGCGCGGTCAATGCCAGTAGTGCTACGAAGGCCAGGACGCCCCAGGCCCAACTTAAACTGCGGCGGCGGACGCGCATGAGCTGCGCCATATCGTCGCGCAAAATCGCCGGCACTTCTTCTAGACGCAGCGCATCTTCGTGAAGCGCGAGATCGCTTATGGCGGTGGACAACGCTGCAGAATTTCCCGGTGTGCTCGCGGCGATGCTCGTGTGCGGTTCATCAGCGAGACGGTTGAGCGCATTGAACACGGCACCGCAATCACCACAGGTCACGAAACCATTGGCCGCCGCGAGCTGCGGCGCGTAGAGCCGGAATATCGTCGAACATTGCGCGCATTGCGTCAGCATCGTGTGTCTCAGCGGCGCACGCCGGTTAGCAAAGCCCATTCGCCGTGAATTTGTGGCGGCGCCATCACAAAGGCCGACGCATACGCGAGGAGCACGCGATCGATCTGATCGAGCATGAGACCAGACAGCCCCAAGTGACCGCCCGGCCTGAGGCGCGCTGCGAATTCATCCGCCAGCGCGAGCACTGGGGTTAGCAATAAATTGGCGACGAGCACATCAAACTGACCCGCGCGCAATTCGCCGGGTAATCCGATGGCAAGCAAGGGACACGCATTGCGTGCGGCATTTTCGCGGGTGACTGCGCAGGCCTCCGGATCATTGTCGATGGCGGCCACGTGCGCGGCACCGAGCTTGGCCGCCGCAATCGCGAGAATGCCGGAGCCACAACCGTAATCCAGCACGCGGCACCCTGTGGCGACGGTGGCCGCGAGCCAGTGCAGACATAACGCTGTCGTCGGGTGGGTGCCGGTGCCAAACGCCATGCCGGGGTCGAGCGTAATTACCAGCTCGGCCTCGGGCGGCGGCGTGTGCCAGCTCGGAACCACCCACAGATTTGCGAATTGGAGGGGTTGAAAGTGGGCTCGGAACGCGCCCTGCCAATCGCGATCGGCGAGAAGTTCGTGGTAGGCCCCAGTGATCGCGTAGCCGGCACTCGCCACCGCTGCGAGCACGGCGTCGAGATCATCGAAGGCATCGAACAGCGCTTCGAGTCGACAATTCGTCCACAAGGCCGGCTCCGCGCCATCGCGAGTATCGAACACGGGTCGCGCGTCGGCTGCTTCAATAGTCACCGCCAGCGCGCCATATTCTTCGAGCAGTGCTTCAAGCGCGGCGATGTCGGTGTCGCGGGCCGGGAGATGTAAGGTACGCCAGGCTTGTTCAGTCATCTCGGCTCGGCATCTGATAGAGAATTGAGATCAGTCCAGTGCCAATTTGCGCTCGAGATAGTGGATATCCGTGCCGCCCACCACAAAGGCTGCGTCGTGCACCAGATCGCGATGGAGCGGGATGTTGGTCTCGATGCCATCCACCACCATCTCATTCAACGCATTCGACATGCGGCTGAGTGCAGTGGCGCGATCCGGCGCATGGGTGATGAGTTTCGCCACCAACGAATCGTAATACGGCGGCACCACATAGCCATCATAGAGATGGGAATCAATGCGCACTCCGGGACCGCCTGGGGTGTGAAAGGTTTTCACTGTGCCGGGCGAGGGTCGAAAGGTTTTCGGATCCTCGGCATTGATTCGACATTCAATCGCGTGGCCGCGCAGCACGACATCGGCCTGCGTCAGTGAGAGTTGCGCGCCCGCCGCCACGGCCAATTGCTCCTTCACGATGTCCACGCCCGTCACCATTTCCGTGACCGGGTGTTCGACCTGGATGCGCGTGTTCATCTCTATAAAATAGAACTCGCCGTTCTCATACAGAAATTCGAAGGTCCCCGCGCCACGATAGCCGATGGCCAAACAGGCCTCAACGCAGCGCTCGCCCATCCGCGCGCGGGTGGCCGGATCGAGGCCGGGGGCAGGAGATTCTTCGATCACCTTCTGGTGCCGTCGCTGCATCGAACAATCCCGTTCACCCAAATGGATGCAGTGGCCGTGATGATCGGCGAGCACCTGAAATTCGATATGCCGCGGATGTTCCAGGAATTTCTCCATGTAGACCGAATCATTCTGGAAGGCCGCGAGGGCTTCGCTCTTGGTGAGCTGAATGGCGTTCTTGAGCGCCGCCTCGACATGCACCACCCGCATGCCACGTCCGCCACCGCCGCCGGCCGCTTTGATGATGATCGGATAGCCGATATCGCGCGCGATGCGGATGTTGTCCGTCATGTCGTCGGTGAGCGGTTTACCGGAACCCGGCACACAGGGAATGCCCGCGGCTTTCATCGTGGTGATCGCCGAGACTTTGTCGCCCATCAAACGAATGGTGTCTGAACGGGGGCCAATGAACACAAAGCCGCTCTGTTCCACCCGCTCGGCGAAATCGGCGTTCTCAGAAAGAAAGCCATAGCCGGGATGAATGGCCATGGCGTCGGTGACTTCTGCCGCACTGATCACGGCCGGGATGTTCAGATAAGACAAGGCTGGCTGGGGCGGGCCGATGCACACCGATTCATCGGCGAGACGCACGTGCTTCAGGTCGCGGTCCACGGTGGAATGTACCGCGACGGTCTTGATGCCGAGCTCGCGACAGGCGCGCAGGATGCGGAGCGCGATTTCGCCCCGATTAGCGATCACTACTTTATCGAACATGGCCGGTCAGGAAATAATGAACAGCGGTTGCTCGAACTCTACCGGCTGGCCGTTTTCGGCCATGATCGATAGCACCGTGCCCGCCCGATCAGCTTCGATTGGGTTCATGATCTTCATGGCTTCGATAATGCAGAGCGGCTCACCAACCTTGACCGTTTGGCCAACTTTCACAAAAGGCGGGGCGTCCGGTGACGGTGAGGCATAGTAGGTACCCACCATTGGCGAGGTAATTACCGTTCCGTCCGGTTTCGCGACCACGGGTGGTGGGCTCGGCAGTGGCGCCTGGGCGACGACCGGTGCGGCCAATATAGGCGCCGTCTGCATGGCCGGCGGCATGCGGCTGATACGCACCGATTCCTCGCCTTCCTTGATCTCGATTTCGGCGATACCGGATTCTTCGAGTAATTCGATAAGCTTTTTAACTTTCCGTAGATCCATATGTGTCTCTGCTTAAGGAGCGGTGTCTTGCCGCGGCAGCGCGAGCCAGCGGGTGGCTGCGCTGATCGCGAATTCGTAACCCTGACCGCCCAAACCGGTGATGACCCCCACGGCGCAGTCCGAGAAATAGGAATGTTGGCGGAACGCCTCACGTGCATGCACGTTGGAGAGGTGAACCTCGATGAACGGGATCGCGACACCCAGCAGGGCATCGCGCAGTGCAATGCTGGTGTGGGTGAACGCCCCGGGATTAATCACAATGAACGCAATCTGCTCGCCTTTAGCAGCATGGATGCGCTCAATCAGCAGATGCTCGGCATTGCTCTGAAAACACCCCAGCGTGTGGCCAAGGCTGGCGGCGTGGCGCGCGGCGGCGTACTCTAACTCGGCCAACGTGGCGTGCCCGTAACGCGCGGGTTCTCGCGTCCCGAGTAAGTTTAGATTCGGCCCGTTAATGAGTAATAAAGTCGCCACCAACAGCCCTCGTTACCCGCCGCTGGATTCGTACGGCGGCGCGCAAAGTAGCACAGCACTTAGGTCGTTGCGAGCGAGATGACGAACTTTAAGCCCCGTTCGTGGAACTTCGGACCTATTACTGAAAATAGGGGATCGACTTGAATGCGCTCCCCGCCTCGCTCAACGCGCCACCTGTTGATTGCCCGGCTGCGGATCGAGCAGCGGTTCTAATAATTGGCGCGCGTCGGCCGGTGCCCATTCCCCCTGATGGGTATGGACAATCTGCCCTTGGCGGTCGAAGACCACGGTATATGGCAGGGCACCGATTGTATTGCCGAGACTTTCCATGAGCCGCGCGACGTCATCGTCTCCCACGAGGATGGGGTAGTTGATGGCGCGCTCGGTCGCGAATTTAGCGGCCGCCTTCGGATCGTCAAGCGCGATACCGACGAACTGCAGACCCCGTGCCCCGAAATCTGCCTGCAGCTTTATGAACGCGGGAATTTCCACTACGCAGGGAGGGCACCAGGTGGCCCAAAAATTAACCACGAGGATTTTCCCTCCCCATTCGGAGAGTGAATGCTCGCGGCCTTCAAGATCCTTGATTCGCGCCTCCTCTTTCGCCACTGACAGGAGTGCGCGCGGGGCGGGCATCGTGGATTCCAAGTCGGCCCGCAAAGGCGCCCGCGCGCTACTGACTTTGAACCCCGCGTAGGCCGAGAGAGTCGCCGCGACCAGTGCGACGACCAGGATTTTCCAATCCTTCAGGTTCAAGGTCCGTACGCCGCGCTGAGCAGTGCGCCGAACTCGTCCGCAGCGAGATAACCGATTAGCCGATGGGGCCGCAGTTCTTCGCCATCTTCATTAAAGAACAACACGGCCGGCGGGCCCTGCAATTCGAAACGCTGCAGGAGCGCGGTATCAGTTGCGTCGGCAGCCGTCAGGTCGGCCCGCAATAGGACGAAGCCCGCTAACTTCTGTTGGATAGCCGGGTCGGCAAAGGTATTGCGTTCCAGGCGTTTGCATTCCACGCACCAATCCGCATAGAAATCGACCAGCACTGGCCGGCCCTCGGCGTTGGCCACCGCGGACTCGAGTTGGGCAAGGCCTTTGACGGGGAGAAAGGTCGCCAAGGGGGTTTCGGCGTGCGCCCCGCGTCCCGCGAGCGGCGCTAACGGTCGCAGGGGGTCCTCGGCGCCAGCCGCGGCACCCACCAGCAGCACCACGCCGTAACATAAGAAGAGGAGTCCGATACCCTTCCAAAAACGCTGCCAGCCGGAGGCCGCGTCGCGCAGCGGTTCCAATGCCCCCAGATAAATAGCCGAGCTGATCAGCAACGTGGCCCACAGGGCCAAGGTCGCCGATGGTGGGATCAGGCGTTCAAGGAACCAAATCGCGAGGCCGAGAAACACGACCCCAAAGGCGTGTTTGACGGTTTCCATCCAGGCTCCAGTACGCGGTAACAGGCGCCCGGCCGAGGCCCCGAGTACCAGCAGTGGCGCACCCATGCCGAGGCCGAGTGCAAACAGCGCGACGCCGCCGGTCACTGGACTGCCTTCATGGCTGAGATATAACAACGCGGCGGCCAACGGGGGCGCCACGCAGGGCCCAACGATCACCGCCGAGAGGACGCCCATCGCCCCCACGCCGAGCAAGCTGCCACCTGTCTGCCGCCGATTCGTGGCCTCTAGTCGGCTTTGAATAAACGCAGGCACCTGCAAGTGGAAGAAGCCAAACATCGACAAGGCGAGCGCGACAAACATCGCACTGAAGCCCACCAATATCGCCGGGTGCTGGAAAAGGCCCTGCACATTGCGTCCGAACAGGCCAGCGGCCAGACCGACGATGGCGTAGGTGGTCGCCATCGCGAGCACATAAATCAGCGCCAGCAAAAAACTGTGCCCAGCCCTGATCGGTTGCCGCTGGCCGACGATGATTCCGGACAGGATTGGAATCATCGGAAACACGCAGGGTGTCAGCGCGAGCGCGAGGCCGGCGATAAAAAACCACAGCACGATGTGCGCCAATGACTTGCGCCCTAGATCAGCCGCCAGACGATCAGCCTTGGCCGTGCCGGGCTGTGCCACGGATTCCGGCCGCGCGGCCGCCGCGACTTGGCCTGGCAGCGAGATCTCGCGCTTAATCGGTGGATAGCAGATGCCGTCTTCCGCGCAGCCTTGATAAGTCACCCGTACTTTGGCCGGGCCGCCGGGCGGCGACTTAATGGGCACGCTAATGGTTGGGTTACCACGATAAATTTCGACTCGTCCGAACTCTGCATCGTCTTTGGGTTCGCTATCGGGCAGCACCGGTGCGCCTACTTCAAGCCCCGGGGTCAGCGCCTCGACTTTCATCCGATCACGGTACAGATAGTATTTCGGGGCGATCTCGAAGTTCAGGACTAGGATCTCCGGCTGCGCGTCGTGGTTCAACTTGAACGCGATATCTGGCGGCAGGAATTCGCGAGTCGGCAGCCGCGCGCCCGAACTCAGTTGGTCGAGGCGATCAAGCACGCCGCCGGCGCTCGCAGCGATTTGGAACGCGGCCAGGCACAGCAATAGCAATAGACGGTAGGACTGATGTGTCACGATAAACATTTTGGGATCGCAGAGATCGTGCGTAGGGCTCCTCTATAAATTCGCTGAAGGCGCGCTGGCGGCGTTGCAACCGAGCTCAAAATGCGCCTTTGCGCTTTGTAAACTCCGCTTTTTCGCTCGCTTGCGCCTTACCATCATCGCCTTGATCAAATTTGTAGAGGTGCCCGTTAATAAATAGGGCGGAAAAGCGCAGCGCCTTCCGCCGAACGCCGTCGGTGTTACTCGCTTGCAACGTTCGATGCGGCGGAAGGCGCTACGCTTTTCCGCCCTATGCAGATCGCGCTGCGCAACGCAGGATTGTTGTCTCAAGTTTCGCACCCGCTGGTTCGCATCACCAGGAATTCTCTACATGTTATCCACGCGATTGTGCGGGGATTCGTAATTAACAGAGACCGTGCGCGACGCTGAGAGTTCGTACGCGCCTGGATAAAATCGCTCTGCCGCGCACCAATTCATTGTAGGCGGAGCCTCGGGCCACCGATAGTTGTGAGGTCTCGGTAAATTTCCACCGGGACTTGCTGGCGAGATAACCGACCCTTCTCACAGCGCCGCCAACCGCGCCGCGCCACGCTGCAGAGTGTCGTCCTCCTTACAAAAACAGAAGCGGACATAGCGCGCAGCGGGTGGGGTTGCATAGAACACCGACAGTGGAATTGCGGCAACCCCTTTCTCAATCGTTAACCAGCGCACGAATTCCTGGTCCGGCAGATCACTTATCGCGCTGTAATCCGCGAGTTGGAAAAAAGTGCCGGCTGATGGTGTGAGCTGGAAGCGCGAATGTTCAAGTGCGGTGTTGAAGAGATCCCGCTTTCGTTGGTAGAACGCGGGCAGGCCTGTGAGATGTTCGGGATGGGACTGCATGAAATCGGCAAGTCCCCATTGGATGGGGGTAATGCCGACGAAGGTCACGAACTGATGCACGCGCCGCAACTCCTGGGTGAGCGCCGACGGCGCCACACAGTAACCGGTTTTCCAACCCGTGACATGATAGGTCTTGCCGAAAGAGAACACGGCGAACGAGCGGGCGGCGAGTGCGGGATAGCGCAAAACACTTTCGTGACGCTCGCCATCAAACACCAGATGCTCGTAGACCTCATCAGCACACACGATCAGATTGTGGCGTTCAGCCAGGCGTTCGAGTTCACACATGTCTTCCGCACGGAGCAAGGTACCGGTTGGGTTGTGCGGGGAATTCACCATGATCATGCGGGTGCGCGGCGTGATGACTTCTGCCACCCGCTGCCAGTCGATGCGATACGCCGGTGGCAGCAGCGGCAGCCGAATTGGATGCCCGCCCGCCAGGAGCACCGCTGGCTCATAGCTGTCGTAGGCGGGATCAAACAGAATTACCTCATCCCCCGCCCGACACACCGCAGTCACTGCACAGAAGATAGCCTCAGTGGCGCCTGGCGTGACGGTAATTTCAGTGTCAGGCGAAACAGTGGCGCCGTAGCAGCGCTGCACTTTGTCTGCAATCGCTTCCCGGAGAGCGAGCACACCCGCCATTGGTGGGTACTGATTGAAGCCCTGGTCGAGATAGTGCTTCACGCGTGCTTTGAGCGCTTCCGGTCCGTCGTAGTCCGGAAATCCTTGCGAGAGATTGATCGCCTGATGTTCAGCGGCGAGCGCCGACATCACGCTAAAAATGGTGGTCCCGACATGCGGAAGCTTGCTGTTAATATGAAGGTTCATGGCGCCATTATCGTGAATGTTTCGTCAACCCCAAAGCGCTCGCCACTAATGCGCGGCTGTTCAGCCTTACGCGATGTTTCCCGTCGCTGATCTCGCCACCTTGCCAGCAACCCTGGTGGCGGATACCGCACGCTATCAGGCCCGCTTTACGCGCGCGCTGGCAGACCAGTCGCTGACTTGCGAGTTCTCGCCGGACAACTTGGATCGCCTGTTCACGGCGAGCCCTTTCGTGGCGGAATACGCGTGTCGAGCACCAGCACAGTTTGTCGCGCTGAGTGCGGCTGACTCGCTCAACTGCCGCAAAGACGTGACGGCCTACCGCGCCGCGCTGGTGCCCCACCTGGTGGCCGAGACCACTGAAGACACTGCGCGGCATGCGCTGCGTGCAGTGAGAAATCAAGAACTGGTCCGAATCGCCTGTCGGGATTTACTAGGTATTGCAGATCTCTCGGCGACCTTAAGTGAATTGTCGGCCCTCGCGGACAGTTTGGTGGGCGCGGCGCGGGATTGGTTGGCTGGCGTGTTTGCCGCGCGTTACGGCACGCCTGTCGACGAACAAGGCGCGCCGGTACATTTGCTGGTGCTCGCGATGGGCAAGCTCGGCGGCTTGGAGCTCAATTTTTCCTCGGACATCGATCTCATTTTCTTATATCGCGCGGAGGGCGAATCCCGCGGTGGCGGGCGCTCCTTGCCCAACCAGGAATATTTCGATCGCCTCGGCAAGAAGCTCATTGCGATGCTCAATGACACCACTGCCGATGGCTTCGTGTATCGCGTTGATATGCGGCTGCGTCCTTTCGGCGACAGTGGCGCGCTGACCGCGAACTTCAGCGCGCTCGAACATTACTACCAGGTACATGGCCGGGATTGGGAGCGCTACGCGCTGATCAAGGGCCGGGTAATTGATGGCGTGCCGCAGGATCTGCAAGCCCTGGAAGCGATCACGCGCCCTTTCGTGTACCGGCGTTATCTCGATTTCGGAGCACTGGAAGCGGTGCGCGACATGAAAGCGCTGATCAATGCCGAAGTGGCGAAGTATGGCCTTGAGCAGGATGTGAAACGCGGCGCGGGCGGGATTCGCGAAGTCGAATTCATCGGCCAGATGTTTCAGCTGATCCGCGGTGGCCGCGAGACCCGTCTGCGCCAGCGCGGGATTATCGCCGTCCTCACCGCCTGTCAGGAACTCGCGCTGATCGAGGCCGCGGAAGTCGCTGGCCTGATCTCCGCCTATCAGTTTTTGAGGGTGACCGAGCATCGTCTGCAACAGGTGCACGACGAACAAACCCAAGCCCTGCCCACCACCCCGGACGAACGTGCGCGCCTGGCCTACGCCATGGGTTACGCCGACTGGGCGGCGTTTTTGGCCGGGCTCGATGCGCACCGTGCGCGGGTTCAAATCAGTTTCGCGGCGCTGCTCAGTCCACTCGAAGCGCCGGCGCCGGTATCACCCTCCTCCGACTTGCTATGGCGTCACGGACTCGATCTCGATCTCGATCGCACCCAGGAAATGCTCTCGTTGGCGGGCTTCGCCGATCGCGAACAGGCCGCGCAGGTGCTCGCGCCACTGAAGGATCCGCGCTTCCTGGGTCGCTTAAGTCAGGAGGCGCGCGCGCGCCTCGATCGCCTGATGCCTGCCCTGGTCATGGAATGTGCGCAACGCCCACAGGGCGCAGTCACTTTAAACCGGCTCGCGAATTTTGTGCGCGCGGTGGCGCGGCGTTCGGTCTATCTCGCGTTGTTGGCGGAAAATTCAAGCGCGCGTAAACGGCTGGTGGATTTATGTCAGGCGAGTGCCTGGATCGCGCGTGAACTGACTGCCAGTCCCATTTTGCTCGACGATTTGCTGGATAGTCGCAATCTTTTTTCGCCGCCTTCGCGCATGCGCCTTGAGAGCCAGCTCGACGAGGCACTCGCAAACTCCGCCGAAGATGGCCTCGAACGGGTGATGGAAGTGCTGCGCGTGTTCAAGCATCAGCAGGTGTTGCGCGTGGCTGCGAGCGATCTGATGGTGGCGTTTCCAATTGCCGAAGTCAGCAATCATTTGACCTGGATCGCCGAAGTGTTGATTGATCGCGCGCGCGCCATTGCGTGGCATGAATTGATTGCAAAACACGGTCGACCGCACGCGCCCGGTATCGGCGGCTTCGCGATAATCGCCTACGGCAAGCTCGGTGGCCTTGAGCTTGGCTATGGCTCGGACCTCGATTTGGTGTTTGTGTTCGATGGTGACCAGCAGGCGCGCCAAACCGATGGCGCCAAGCCGCTTGCCAACGAAGTGTTCTTCACACGCTTGGCGCAACGGATAATCCATCTGCTGGCCACCCGCACCCCGGCGGGCACGGCCTACGAACTTGACGTGCGCCTGCGGCCGAGCGGTGCGGCAGGCCTGCTCGTCACTTCTATGGCGGCCTTTGTGGCGTATCAACGGCACCAGGCCTGGACCTGGGAACATCAGGCACTGGTCCGCGCACGCGCGATTGCCGGTCATCCCGCCACTCGTGAACGTTTCGAGTCCGCACGCCGCGAGGTGCTACGTGTCCCGCGTGATGCGGCGAAATTGCGCGCAGAGATAGCCGACATGCGTACTCGCATGCGCCACGCGAGCGATCGTTCGAGCGCGCAGACCTTTGATTTGAAGCACGGGGTCGGCGGTATTACCGATATCGAATTTATGGTGCAATACGTGGTGTTGCACTGGGCCTGGCAGTACCAGGTCTTGAGCGTCTACACCGACAATCTGCGCCTCCTCGATTTGATCGCCGATCTTGGCCTCATCTCACGCGTGGATAGCGATCAGCTGCGCGCGGCTTATTTCGCCTATCGCGCCGAGATCCATCGCTGCGCGTTACAGGAAATTGATGGCTTGGTGGATAATTCTTGCTTCAGCGCAGAGCGTCAAGCCGTGTCAGCGGTATGGTCGCGCGTCATGCGCCAATAGTCGCCTAAGGAGAGAGAGATGAGTTTCGCTGATCGTGATGGGGTGATTTGGATGGACGGCCAGATGGTTGATTGGCGGGCCGCCAACACGCACGTGCTCACTCATTCGCTGCACTATGCCGTGGGTGCCTTTGAAGGGATCCGCGCCTACCAGACCGCGCAAGGCACCGCCATCTTCCGCCTCGACGAACACATCAAACGCTTGTTTGATACCACGCATATCTTAGGGATGAAGGTGCCGTTCGAGCAGGCGGCCGTGCGCCAGGCCTGTGTGGATTGCGTGCGGCTCAACAAACTGGAGACGGCGTATCTGCGGCCGTTGGCCTATTACGGCTCCGAGGGCATGGGGCTGCACGCATCCAATCTCTCCGTGCATGTCGCGGTGGCCGCCTGGTTCTGGGGCGCTTATCTCGGTGGCGATGCGCTCGAGAAAGGGATTCGCATCAAGACTTCGTCCTTCACCCGCAATCATGTGAACAGTGTGTTGTCGAAAGCCAAAGCGACCGGCAACTACCTCAATTCCATTATGGCGCTGCAGGAAGTGGCCCATGACGGCTATGATGAAGCGTTGTTGCTCGATCACGAGGGAATGGTCGCAGAAGGTAGTGGCGAGAATATTTTTATCGTGCGCAATGGCATCCTCTACACGCCTGATCCGGTATGTGCGCTGGAAGGGATCACGCGCGACACGGTCATGCGCTTGGCTCGCGAGGAGGGCATCCAGGTCGTTGAGAAGCGCATCACCCGCGATGAGTTTTATATCGCGGACGAAGCCTTTTTCACCGGCACCGCGGCCGAAGTCACGCCCATTCGCGAACTCGACAATCGCACCATTGGCAGCGGCCGCCCGGGACCGATCACGGCACGTTTGCAGCGCGGCTATCTCGATACTGTGCAAGGCAAGCGCACGTGCCCGGCCGGTTGGCTTACGCTCTGTGGCTGATCTGCCGCGGATTAGGTGAACACACCGCTGGAGGTCTGGCGTTTCCGGGACGGCAAAGCCGGTCACGAGCGTCAGACTGCAGGGCTGCTTGCGGCACTTGGCGTGCAGCGGCGGCTGCGGGTGCAGGAAATTGCGGTGTCATCTCTGCCCGCGCCGTGGTGGCATTTCTTGTGCGGCAGCTGGCCATTGCCAACGCCGAATGAAATGCCGGCCCTGCTAGTGGGCGCGGGGCGCGCCTGCCAGTGGCCGTTACTCGCCGCGCGTCGCCGCTTCGGCGGGCGCACCATCTACTGCATGAAACCTGCGCTACCGACCGGGTGTTTTGATTTGTGCCTGATCCCGCGGCACGATGGCGCAAAGCGGAGTACACATGTCGAACCGACGTGTGGCGTGCTCAACGACGTGCAACAACACACTGGCGCGCGCCAAGCGCACACCCTGCTATTGATCGGCGGCCCCTCGCGTCACCACCAGTGGGATGAGCCTGCGCTGCTGAAACAAGTGGCCTCGATCATTTTCGGCAGCCCGACCCGCGCCTTCATCATCGCCGATTCGCGCCGCACGCCAGCGAGCACGCGGACAGCACTGGCCACCTTTGTGCAACCCGGCGTGGTGTATCAATCAAGCGCGACTTCACCAGCTGATTGGCTGCCGCGTGCACTCAGCACCGCGCATGCGGCGTGGGTCACGGCAGACAGTGTTTCCATGATTTTTGAAGCGCTGACTGCTGGCCTGGGTGTGGGCCTGCTTGAGGTGCCGGCGCGTAAAGTCGATCGCATCGAAGCGCTGGCGGCTTCTCTGATTGCGCAGCGACAGGTGACTTCGTTCAAGGGTTGGCTGCAAGGCCAGCCATTACGCGCGGCAGAGCCGCCACTCGCCGAGGCCGCGCGCTGCGCAGCATTAATCCTGGCCCGTTGGCCATGAGCGGGAGACCGCTCACCGTCTTACAACTCCTACCGGAAATGGAAGTTGGCGGCGTCGAGCAAGGAACACTGGAAATCGCGGAGGCACTGGTCGCCGCCGGGCATCGCGCGCTGGTGGTCTCCGCCGGTGGTCGCCTGGTGCCGTTGCTCACGGCCGCCGGCGCGCAGCATGTGGCCTTACCCATTGGGCGCAAACGCATAGGGACCTTAGGCCTGGTGCGCAAACTGCGCACCTTGATGCTGGATGAAGCAGTCGATGTGGTGCACGCCCGCTCACGGCTGCCGGCCTGGATCGGGCATCATGCGCTGCGCGGGATTGAGGTGTCCCGTCGCCCACACTGGGTGACGACCGTGCACGGTCCTTACACGGTCAATCGTTATAGCCGGATCATGGTCTCAGGCGTCCGGGTAATCGCCATCTCTGAGTTCATCCGCGAGTATATTTTCGGAGCCTATCCGGACACTCCACGCGAACGGGTGGTAGTGATCCCGCGCGGGGTTGATCGCGCGCGCTATGTGCATGGCTTTGAGCCTTCGGCGGGCTGGCTGCAACAATGGCGGCGTGAACATCCCGCGTTGGACGGCCGCCGTGTGCTGTGTCTGCCGGCGCGCCTGACGCGTTGGAAGGGCCAGCAGGATTTCATCGAAATGCTGCAGCGATTGGTGCAGCATCGACCGCTCGTTCACGGCCTGATGGTTGGCGGCCCGCACCCGCGTAAGCGCGAGTTCGAAGCCGAACTCCGCCAACTCGTGCGGGATCGTGGGCTTGAATCGGTCGTGAGCTTCCTTGGCCAACGCAGTGATCTACGCGAAATACTGGCGGTTTCCGATGTGGTGTACTCGTTAACTCGTGCACCAGAGGCCTTTGGCCGTACCACCATCGAGGCGCTTAGTCTCGGGCGTCCGGTGATCGGTTACGACCATGGTGGGACTGGAGAAATTCTACGCCGGGTGTTTCCCGCGGGACTGGTCGCGGTGGGCGATATCGAAGCGGCGGCGGCGCGCACGCGAGCGCTACTGGAAAGCCCGGTATTGGTGCCAGTGGATCATCCCTTTACCCTCAGCGCCATGCAGCGCGCGACGCTTGAAGTCTATCGGGACGTATCGCGAGCCGGCTAATCAGCTCGCTGGTTCGCCGCGCTTTTCAAATAACAACAATTTTGCCGAACGCGCGCGCGGTTGCAGGCCCAACCCAAGCAACCGCGCTGCATAGCTGCGCTTACGGCGGGCAACGAAAAATTGTACCGTCGGCGGCAGGGCGGCGGCATCTGCCGGCCAGCGCAGGTTGGGCGGTGCGAAGCCGAGATAAAAGTACGCACTATCACGCAGCGGATCGTTGCGCCGGGGGGCATCTGGCGGGGGGATGTCGTCATTGAGAACTACCGTGTTGGCGCTCGTCAATGTTCTACTGGCACCCAAAATTTTGATTGCGCTTAGCCCCTGCTGATCCGGGATCGCGCGATAACTCGTCACTGCGATAAATGCCGTTGCCAGCACGATCAAGCCGAGCACACTGCGACTCGCCCAGCGCGAAAACCAAAGCGCCGTGAATCGCGCAAAGAATCCTCCCGTGAGCACCGCCAGTAACGGTAGCGAGGGATACAGGTAGCGAACATCCGGATCTGGCTTGATCGCCGCGATTCCATAGTTCAGGACAAATAGGGCCAGGATTAACGCGATATCGGCACGCAACTCACGCGGCGCACGTCCGCGTAAGGTCGCAGCCAGCGCATAGCCGAGGCCGAGCAACATGAACGGTTGCCAGGGCCACAGGCGATTCAGCGGCTTAACCAGATACTCAAGCACGGCCGAATCCATTGCCGAGAGGCCGAAGGCCGAATTCTCCCGCCAAAAATCTGCATTCAGCTGCGCTGAGACCTCGGCGCCATGTTGCAGCCACAGATAGCCAAACCACAGCAACGGAAAGACCAACCATCCCATCCAGTAAGCGGCGCGAAGATCGATCTCGCGCCACCGCCCCACCACCAGTGCATGCGGAATGAAAACCAGTGCGATGGCGAAAATCATTGGCCCTTTGGTGAGCGTCGCAATCGCCAGACCCAGAAAAAAATAACAGGCCCCTCGTGTGAGATGCAGATGGAGATACCCCCAGACGGTCAACAACGCACCGAGGGTCATCAGTGAGTCCATCCGAAAATTCGTCGTGAACTGGATGTAGATGCCGTTGGTCACGAACACCAGCGCCGCAAACCATCCACCAGTGAACCCGTAAAGTCGCCGGCCGAGGAGAAAGGTCAGCGCCGCACAACCGAGCCCGGCCAAGCGCGAGGGCAAAGTCATCGCAAAATCGTTGAGCCCAAACAGGTGTGCCGAAAAAGCGCTCAGCCAGAACGCGAGCGGCGGTTTGAGAAGATACGCCTGCGGGCCTTCGAACGGCGCCAGAAAATCGCCGGCGACTACCATTTCGCGCGCTAATGCCGCATAGAAAGCTGCGGTGCCATGCATCTCCTGCACCCACACATCACCGAAGGTAATTAGCCAGACGAGGATAGCGAGGGCCGCCAGAGAAGCCGACCAAGCGTTGCGAGGCGTTGCGGTATTCATGCGCGAAACTCTTTGCCCACTTACCGGAAGCGGACAAGATTATTCTATCCATCAGACGGTGCCGGAGGATAAAGGAAATAGTGCGCGGCTGTCATCTACGAGCAGCTTTAGTTAATGCGTCGCCGCTGATGGCCGAACTTCCTCTAAATTGCGTATGCTCTCGGAAATAGTCTGTAAGGTTCCGTATGTTTTTTCAGATGAAACAGGCGCTGCGCAAACGGTTGCTCGGTCAACGCACCCAGCAACAACTGATCGATGATCATGCGGCGCTCGCGCGGCTCGGAAATCGTGATTACCTGGAAGGTTATCCGGCGCTGCGGCCGGCCACTTTTGAACCACCCTTTCAAGCCTATGAATTCAGTCAGTACTCGCAGAACGGGGAAGACGGTTTGATCCTCCATCTGCTCTCCAAGGTAGGGGCAGATGCGCATTTCATCGTTGAGATCGGCACCGAAGACGGGCGTGAATGTAACAGCGCCAATCTCGTTTTAAATTTTGGCTGGCGCGCTCTGTTGGTGGAAATGAATGCGGAGGCAGTCACCCGCGGAAGCGCCTATTTTGCGCACTGCGGGGTGGCGGAGCGACTTCAATTCCTGAATGCACGAGCCCTACCTGAATCGATCAACGCGCTGCTCGCTGCACAGCAAGTACCGATGGAGATTGATGTGCTGTCGATCGATATCGACAGTCATGATTACTGGTTGTGGCAGGCGCTCGAAGGATTTAGGCCTCGCGTAGTGGTGATTGAATACAACGCGTCCTTTGGTGCGGAACGCGCTGTCACCATTCCCTATCCCGCGTCGTCGGTGAATCAGCCACCTCATCGCTACTATCACGGCGCATCACTCGCCGCATTGTGCCGCTTGGGCACGCGCAAAGGTTACGTGTTGGTCGGCTGTGACAGTCGCGGGGTTAACAGTTTTTTTGTGCGGCGTGATCTGGCTGCTGTCGCCGCCTTGCCGGCCGTCACCTCGCAGCAAGCCTTCCGCACCCATCGCCGGCGCGGTCGCCGGATGAGCCAGGCAGATCAATATGCGTTGGTGAGTCGCCTGCCATTGGTTGAAGTCGAATAACGGCACCGAAGCTTTTACGGATTGCCGCGTCGCCTTCGGCTCCTCGCAACGCCGGGCTTAGAGAAATGCCCAACGGCTCGCGGACGCTAATCCCGTATTTATTTTTGCTGTCGGTGCGAGCGAAAGCGAAGCAATCCAGCCAAGAAAATGTGTGGGGCGCACGAATTACCGGATTGAAGCAAAGTCCGGGACTCCGAGGAGCAATAAATATTTATCTAGCACCTTGTCCCATAGAAAATCGTGCGCACGCGTCTGCGCATGCGCACCTAATTCTCGAAGCCACTCTGGATTATCGAGCAACCGCTTTATCGCCACATATAAATCCTCATCCTGATCTCCCTGGCAGACTAACCCTGTCTGTTCGTGGAGAACCGCTTCAACGGCACCGCCCGCATTGCCCGCTACCGCCGGCACGCCAAACCACGCTGCTTCGATATAGGCCATACCGAAACCCTCAACATCGTCGCCCTTGATTCTGCCCGGCAACACAAATAAATCGCAGGCGGCGAGATAAGCATCACGAACTTGATCTGAGGCGCCATGAATAAAGCGTACGTGGTCGAGCACCGCCAGCGCTTTCGCCTGGGTCTCCAGCGCTTGCCCCATTGATCCATCACCAATGACGAGATAAACCAATTGAGGGTATTGGGTAATTAATCGTGGCAAGACTCGCAATACGCGATCAAGTCCCTTCCGCAGCTCAAGCCGGCCGACACTGATCAGCCGCGGTGTCGCACCGGCCAGTGCCTGGTCAATGTGCGCGGCATTATGGGCGCTTGGTGGTTCCGCCACCGTGAGACCAGGATGAATTACGTGGACGCGGGCAGCCTCCTTCACATAGCGGGAAACTCGCGCTGCGGTGTACGCGGAATTCGCAATGATGGCCGTGGTCCGCGCGAACGCGGCAGCTATTCGGCGAGCTTTATGGGCGGTGGAAGTCACCGGTAACTCGGTGCCGTGCGCGAGGCACAGCGTGGGCACGCAGCGCGCTGGTCTGAAATATTCCAGGCTCTTCCAAGAGTCCGCAATTACGCCTGTACACTGTCGGGTCGCGATAAGTGCAGCCAGCGCGCGCGCTTTTCGCCAGCGGCGCCACGGTTTGAATCCGCCGAATCTGCGGATGGAAAAGGACTGTGCGCGATCGAAAGCGGCCGCTAAGGGATCATTGTTGTGATCGGCCAATACCGCCACTGCAATTCCCTTCGCCACGAGCGCCGCGGCACAGGCATGCATGAGATGTTCGATACCCCCAGGGCGCGGGGGAAAGCATTGGGTGGTGATCACGATCATGGATTTAGATGAGGCCATCGGCCTGCAGCTTGTCGAGCACCATTGCCACCGGGATTGCCGCAAGTCGGCGTGCCTCAGGGCTGCAATCTGCGCGAGTGCGGCCGCAGTCGAGCGTGATGATTCTGGAACCTTGGCCCAATGCGTGGGTGCGACGCCAGTCTGTCGGTCCGAAAATGCCATAGATCGGAACGCCCGCACAGGAAAGTATATGCATGGGCGCAGAGTCATTGGTAATGGCAAAGCAGGCGTGGCGGCCAAGTTCCGCGAGTTCGGTCACGCTGAATAAACTGGTGGCGTCGATCCCAATTTGGGCGGCGAGTGCGCTGTTGAGCTCAGCATCTTCCTCACCACCAATCCACACGACACGCCGTGCGCGCCGCTCGATTTCTTGTGCAAGCTCGCGATAGTAAGGCCAGCGCTTTGCGGGATGCTTGCGGCTCGCGCCTGCGTGCATCAATACGAAAGGCTGATCAGTCAGCGCATGGTGAGCCAACCATTGATGTACGTGCGCGCGGGAGAGATCACTGGTTGGGAGAAAAGGTCTCGGCGCCGCCGCGCGATGGCCACCACTCACCAGAATCTCATTGACTCTATCGAAGGCATGACACTGGCCTACATAGGGTTCCGGCGGGTGATGCGTGTAGGGATAACGCGCATGATTGCCCACGCAGATTGCGCCGCGTGCGAGCATGCACCACAGCCGCGTGCGGTCATTGGATTGCAGATCGTAGATACGCGTAAAACGTTGGCGACGTAGCCACCTCACCGTGCGGTAAGTCGCCATCACGCCCTGTCGCGGGAGCGCGTGAAGATTAAGTCCCGACCAGTCTTTGAATAGCGGTGCGAATGCCGGCACAGTTAACAACCATAATTCGTCGTTTCGATAGTCCGCGCACAATTGGCGCAAGATTGCGGTGGCCATAATGACATCGCCCAACGCGCCCAACTTAATCACCAGAATCTTCATGTCGATGCCGCACGTCCAACGACAACAGCAGGGCTTTTCCTGCCTTCTAATTCAAACGCAGCGCCGCCCAGCGCCAGCAGGATCAACCACCAGACCAGCGAAGACCAATACGAGCCGTAGAAGGCCATGTGGGTATTCAGTGGGAACGTCGCCGAAATCACGCATAAACACCCTGGAAATAGTACGCAGCCGAGGGCGTTTTTGCGCAGGAAACGAAAGCTGACGACGCAGAAAACTCCGAGCCCCGCTAAACCGATTAAGCCCGTTTCCGACCACACTTCCAGTACGAGTTGATGGGGGTGTGTCTGACCCTCGACATGAAAGGGATCGTCCTCGGCGCTGTATTGCGTGTAAACATAACGGTAACCCCGTGGTCCGATACCGTTCAACCAATGCGCCTGGATAATGTTGCCGGCAGTTGACCACAAGTTAAGACGCGACGCGGTGGCCTCGTTCATCGTCGCGTAATCTCCACTAAACAGACCGAGGGTTACCTGGATTCGGTGGCGTAATGAAGCGTCGCCGAGCACGGTGAGGACCGCCACCAGCGCCAGTACTGCGCCGAGTGCCGCGAAGCGCCGCGGCAGGCGTTGTTGATCAGCGGCAGATCGCCACCAAAAACCGGCGTAGCCAGCCATACTAACGACCAACATGATCCACGCGGCACGCCGCGCGCTCAGCACGACCACCATGGTCAACGGGATGAGCAATATCCATAACCAGGGCCAGCGTTTCCGATTGGTGTAAACGACGTGAAAGTAGAGCGGGGATAACGCCGCTACTACGTGCCCCAAGGTGATTTCGGGGTAGAACACGCCGTAAATGGTGCCGGGGGCGGCTGGATATCCGAGCAGCTCCCATCCGCAGAAAAACTGGAGCAACGCATCTGCGCACCAGAAGGTGATGATGATGAAAGCACCAAGATTAAGTTTGGGCCACAGATCTGGCTTGCGACTTTCGTGCAGCACAAAAACGCCCATCCCGAGAAAGCGCACATAGGGCCATGTGGTCGCGGCGGCGCGTTCGGTATTCACTGCATCTACCAGTGAAAAAACCATCGGCAACCAAAGACTCGCGAACAGTGCCAACAGAAGTCTGAAGAGGGGGTTTGCCCAATAGAGGCGAGGCGCTGCCAAAAACCAGTAGAACCCTAAAAGGGCCATGATACCGGCGGGAATGTTGGGTAAGGATTTGCTGCTAAACAGCAGCAACATCGACAACATCAGGATTAGGCCGGCGCTATCTTTGGCGATTCGGAAAAGGCGCACAGGCCCGCCTGCGGCTGGGTGAGGGACAACCCTCAGCATACGCAGAGGAGTGAGTTTTCAGACACGCTGAGTTTAATCATTATCTTGGCGCTTATTCTGCCGGAAAAGGCGCGCGCTAGCAGCCTGACTCCGTTGGTTGCTGATGCCCAGCCACGACGGTTACGCTGCATGCTCATTGGAAAAGAGGATCTGCGAATGCCTGAGTTGGTACATTATTTTGATTACAAAAGTCCCTATGCCTATCTCGCGCAGGGTCCTACCGATGCTTTGGAGCGACACTACGAAATTACTGTCACGCGAGTGCCCTACACCCTCGATATCCCGGGTTTTCTCGGCACGGCGCGACTCGATGCAGCTGGCCAAGATACCGTGGGAACGCGCAGCGCGCACCAGTGGCGCCGCGTGCGCTACAGCTACATGGACTGCCGACGCGAGGCCAATCGGCGCGGACTCACGATTAGAGGTCCCCAGAAAATTTGGGATAGCGCACTGGCTCATCTGGGTTTCCTGTATGCCAGCGAACAGCAGAATTTCCGCGCTTACCATGCGCTGGTATATGAGCGATTTTGGCGCCGCGATTTGGATATTGAGGATCTGGCCGTCATCACCGCCGTGTTGCGTGAAGCTGGTGTTGAGGTGACGAATTTCGAGGAATTCGTTGCTGGTCGAGGCACCGAGTTGCTCAGAACGCTGCAGCTTCAGGCCGAAAATAGTGGCGTGTTTGGGGTTCCGAGTTGGCGCCTGGACGGTGAGTTGTTCTGGGGTTCGGAACGAATGCCGCTAATCGAAGAAGCTTTAAAGCGAAGCCGCTAACGCCCCGCCGGCGCGCCCCGTTGGCGGCAACTGAAGCCGCGCGCGCGCAAAAATTTGATTTGCAGGATCTCTGCGTCCGCCGGTAGCAGAATCTGCACGTGTTTGACCGTTTCGGCGGTCAGTTCATCCGTTTTTTCGAGCGCTTCTAATACGTAGGTGACCAGGTGAGAGCGGTCAGCTGATTTGATGGTGTGATTTTCACGTTTGTCGATGGGCCTTTGGGTAAAGGCTTGCGGCGCTGGCGCCGCGAGCCTTTACGGACAGTCAGAACGGCGGCTCGTCGACCAGCAGTGGCCTTGTGTTCGTGTC
>CAMATU010000047.1 GCA_945861225.1 Klebsiella pneumoniae | reverse complement strand
CAAGCTCCGGCATGGACCTGGCCATCGTCGTGAACGAGCATGAGCGCCATTTCCTCGACCGCAAACAACGCCTCACAGCTATCAAGAATCTTCTCGAACACCGGCTGCGTATTCGCGACCGAGCTACTGATCACGCGCAGCACTTCAGCAGACGCGGTCTGGTGTTCGAGTGCTTCTCGGGTCTCATGGAACAGGCGCGAATTCTGGATCGCGATGACCGCCTGGTCGGCGAAGGAGGTGAGTACCGCGATTTCCTTGTCGGTGAACGGCTGCGGCGGGGTGCGGCCAACGAGGATCGTGCCGATCGCCCGCCCATCCCACACCATGGGCGCAACGATGACGGAATGATCGCCAACCCTGGCATAGACTTCGCGCATGTCGCCCGGCTTGTCTGCGATCCCCTCGACACTTGCGTAGTGCAGCGTCTGCAATGTCCGCACTGCAAAGCCGTTTATGGAGTCGTCGATCCGACGGGGATAGATCTGGATCATCTCGTCGAAGACATTTTCATGCGACGCCGTGAGCGTGACGTGCCCGGCCTCGTCGAGCAGGAAAATGGAGATCTGACCAGTGTTGAACAATTGCCGGCAGCTCTCGATGATCTTGTCGAACACGGGGGCGGTGTTCGCCACCGAACTGCCGATGACCTTCAGCACCTGGGCGGATGCGGTCTGCCGCTCCAGCGCTTCGCGCGTCTCGTTGAACAGGCGCACGTTCTCGATCGCGATCACCGCTTGATCGGCGAAGGTCTGCAGTAGCTTGACCTGCGCCTCGGAGAAATAGCCGGCCTCCGCGCGCGAGACGCCGATGGTGCCAACGACATCGCCGTCGCGCAGCATCGGCACCATCAGCGCGCTCCGCATGCCGATTTGCATCATCGCGCCGCGCAGCGGATTGGCCTGATCGGCAAACATGTCGGCCACATGGACGACCGCCCGATCCAATACTGCACGCCCGTTGAGCGTGCTGCGATCCGGCCGCAGCGGGAAACTGGCCCGAAACGCGTCTTCGCCTTCGCGCGAGTCGCCGTATAACCCGACCAGGTGTAGCAGTTCCCCGTCGAACCGGGTGGACACGGCGCGTGCGGCGTTGCACAGCAGCGCCGCGCGCTCGGCGATCGCATCGAACACCGGCTGGACATCGGTTGACGAGCGGCTGATGACCTGGAGGATCTCGGAGGTCGCGGTTTGGCGCTCTAAGGCTTCTTGCGTTTCGCGGAACAGGCGCGCGTTCTCGATCGCGATTACGGCCTGGTCGGCGAAGGTCTGCAGCAGTGAAATTTCCGGATCAGTGAAAGCGCGCGGGGGTTGGCACGAAAGCACCAGCGAGCCGATACCCCGGCCCTCGTTAAGCATCGGTGCGATGACCAGGGAATAGGGGCCGATGCTGTCATACCACGCGTGCAGCAATGGCGGGCACTCGGTCTCGGCGTTAATTTCGGGGTAATGCAAGGTCTCGCCGCGCTGCATGGCGAGGCCGGTGGCCGTGTTCTCTACTGGGGCTAAGGTAGGGACATCACCAACGTCACCAGAAGAATAGAGTGTGCCACGATGGGTGACGAGTTCGACCTGCCCATCGTCCCGTAACAGCCAAAGACCGGCGTTGTCGGCGGCGAACAAGCGATGGCAGGTATCGACAATCGCCTCGAATACTTGCTGAGGATCCGTCGCGGGGCGTTTCACAAGTCGCAGAAGATCCGCAGTCGCGGCTTGGAAGGCGCGCGCTTCGGCGAGCTCGCGCTCGAGGGTGGCATGGGATGCCGGGGAGTTTTTGCTGTTAGCCATTCGCTTTAACCTGCCGAGATTTGATCAGCATTGATGGACTGGTAGGTTGGGGTGAGCGCCGCGAACCCCAACAACCGACGCTTGCGTCAAGGCGGTCTCGCAACGCTGGGGTTCGCGTTGCTCACCCCAGCCTACGAACCTCCAATACTCATGAAAGCCCTTGTACGCGCACCGCAATTCACAAGGGCACGACGGTTAAGCCCGATTGCTTCGCCGCGTCGCATTGCCGTTTATCCGCGGAGACGAACACTTCAGCCGAACAGGCTAACGCCGCACCAATGTGAATTGCATCCATGCCGCGCAGAGGGTTCGCTTCGAGGACGTTCACCGCATTCTGAATAACCCGCGGGGTGGTCTCGCAAATCAATGCATCCGCGATATCTGCCATCAAGTCCTGCTTAATCCGGCGATACTGATTCGAAGTCAGTTGCGCTTCACGCCGCATCCGGCACAGCGCAGAAATCAATTCAGGAATCGCGATCACTGACAACACGAGTTCAGTCGCCTGCTCGCACCAGGCGAGCACTTCTTGCGTTCCGTGTTCATTGATATAGCGTTTGGCGTAAGCAGACGGATCGAAATAGACACGCATCAAGCACCGCGCGCCTGCAGAATCAACTGACTGATTTCCGCACCACTCACGACCAGGGGCCGTGCCGGGCGCTTTTTCCATGAGGGGAAGTCTTTGGGGATTGGATGAATTTCAGCGATTGGCTTGCCGTTACGTAAGACTCGGACAGTTTCCCCGGCCTCCACGAGATCGAAGAACCGCTTAGCCTGATTGCGCAGCTCAGTGAAAGTGGCGTCTCTCATGTGCGATCTCCGGGACTTAGTTGTACATCAAAGTGTACATCAGCCCAGATCAAATAGTTGTCCCTGAAAAGGTCACTTTCATTACGCCCTAGGCGGAGGCGGGCGGCGTGTTCAAGGTTGGGGTGAGCGCCGCGAACCCCAACATTCGTCGCTTGCGTCATGCGGTCTCACAACGCTGAGAGTTCGCGTTGCTCACCCCAGCCTACGAACCTGGGGTTTGCGTTGCTTACCCCAGCCTACGGTTCGATCTTCGCGGTGCCCGGTGGCTTGCGCTGCGGCGAGTTCGAGGTCGAGGGCGGCATAGGCTGCGGGGGTGTAGCTTCGTTCGGCCACTTATTTGTCCCACGGATTGATTAAGGTTAACCCGGGTATCGCCACGAAATCTTTACGGTTACGGGTGACTAAAGCGAGATTATGGACCAACGCGATGGCTGCAATCTGCGCATCCTCGGTGGCTATCGGCCGCCCCGCGCGCGCGCATGCAGCGACCAGGATTGCATATTCGCCAGCCGCCGCTGCGTCGAACGGTAGGCAATTTCCCGCGAAGTCTTCGTCAAATGTTTGCTCGATAGCGTGTGCAATTTGCTCACGTCGCTTGCCGACTGGAAGTAATGCCACACCGAGTAAAAGCTCGGCGCGCGTAATAGCGCTGGTCGCCAGCATCGCGCCTTGCTGCGCTTCGAACCAGCGCAATACAAGAGGCTCAGGCGCCGGACGCATGATCTCCGAGAGAACGTTGGTATCGAGCAAGAAGCGCGCGGCCATTATCTCGGGGTACGTGGGAGACGGGCAGGACGACGCTTTGGAACTGGCAGGGTGTCTACTTTGAGAGGCGCGAAGCGCTCCCGAATACGTTCGGCAAAATTAGTGTTTACGACTGAAGGCGATACCGCCTTACGCAATATCTCCCGCACTTCCTGCTCCATTGAGCATCCATTCCGCGCAGCGCGCACGCGCAATTGCGTCTTCAAGTCTTCATCAAGATTGCGGATAGTGAGATTGGCCATGAAAGCAACTCGGCGAATGAAAGCAATGCTAGCATTGTAGTCATCGCCCGATTTTGCAACAACACTTGGCTGCGTCACGAGATGGAAGTGGTGTGGAGCCCCAACATTCGTCGCTTGCGTCATGCGGTCTCACAACGCTGGGGTTCGCGTTGCTCACCCCAGCCTGCAGTCTGTGCATCACTGTGCTCGGCGCCAGAACCACGAACCTCAATACAATTCAGCTGCGGCGATACGTAAGCTTGAGTCGAGTGGGATTACAAGCGACGTCATGGCTCGCGGCCATATCACCGAAGAACGTTGCTTGACGTCGATCCCCGCTCTGCGTGACATGATGCGGAAAGCCGGGCCCGACGACCCGTCCGATACTGGCCATGTGGCACCTACTTGTGCACTGCAGCCGGGGTGGTCGAAGAACTCAGCGCGATTTTATGCGCTCGTCCCTGATTGTGCCGAGCCCATCCATAAAATCAGTAAACTGTCCCTGGATTAAAAAAGGGAGCGACGAGATGGCTATGCTGACCACTCCGGATGGCGTCGAGCTCTATTACGAAGACACGGGTGCTGGAACGCCGATTGTGTTCGTGCACGAGTTCGCCGGTGACTGCCGCAGCTGGGAACCGCAGGTGCGGCATTTCGCGCGGCGCTATCGCTGCATTACTTTTAATGCGCGGGGTTATCCGCCATCGGCGGTGCCGCCTACTGTTGAAAGCTATTCGCAGGACTACGCACGCGACGACATTCTCGCGGTGCTCGACGGGCTTGGTCTCAGTAGTGCGCACATTGTCGGACTTTCGATGGGTGCTTTCGCTACTTTGCACTTTGGCATGCACTATGGCGCACGGGCCTTGTCGCTGGTGGTGGCAGGCTGTGGCTATGGCGCACACCTCGCGGGTTATGCGGATTTTCAGGCGCATGCGCGCGAGAATGCAGAGCTTATTCGCACGCATGGCATCGTGCATTTCGCGGCGACCTATGGCCATGGGCCGGGGCGGGTGCAATTACAGGCCAAGGATCCCCGGGGCTTTGCCGAATTCATTCGCATCTTCGCCGATCATTCCGACCTCGGCGCCGGGAACACCATGGCGGGTTACCAGGGGCGACGCCCGTCGCTGTATCAATTGACCGACGCGTTGCGTGCGATGACCACGCCGACCTTGATCATTGCCGGCGATGAAGACGAGCCCACGCTCGAACCAGGGCTGATGTTAAAGCGCACGTTACCTGCCGCGGCGCTGGCAGTTTTGCCGAATAGCGGACATGTGTTGAACCTGGAAGAGCCGGCGCTGTTTAATTATCTGCTCGAGCAGTTCTTCCAACAGGTTGAGAGCGGTCGCTGGCCGCGGCGCGCGCCATGACAGCAACTGGCGCGCTCGCGCATCTGCGCGTGATCGACCTAACCCGCCTGCGTTCAGGCCCGACCTGTGTGCGTCAGTTTGCCGATTGGGGCGCGGATGTGATCAAGGTCGAACAGCCGATAGAGGGCGACGATGGCTTCGGTCCGCGCGACGGTGGGGACTTTCAGAATCTGCATCGTAATAAGCGTTCGCTGACTTTGAATTTAAAAGATCCGCGCGGCCTCAGGGTGTTCAAACAACTTATACGCACTGCCGATGTGCTGGTGGAGAACTACCGGCCAGCGGTGAAGCAACGGCTGGGGATCGATTACGCGACGTTGGCGGCGGAGAATTCGCGTCTCATCTACGCGAGCATTTCGGGTTTCGGCGAAGACGGTCCTTATCGCGAGCATGCTGGATTCGATCAGATTGCGCAGGGCATGGGCGGGCTTATGTGGACCACCGGCGTGCCGGGGCAGGGACCGCTGCGCGCAGGCACAGCAATCGCAGACATGAGCGCAGGCCTGTTCGCCGCACTCGGTGTTTTGATCGCGCTCGCGGAACGCACGCAGTCCGGACGCGGGCAATGGGTCACCACGTCGCTACTCGCCGCAATGGTTGGCATGATGGATTTTCAGGCCGCGCGTTGGTTGGTCGATGGCGAAGTCCCAGGCCAGGCCGGCAATGATCATCCGACTTCCATGCCGACCAGTGTGTATCCCACGGCGGATGGCTTTGTGAATATCGCGGCCAGTGGTGCCGCGATTTATGCGCGGCTGTGTCACGCGCTCGGCGCACCGGAACTGATTGCGCATGGCGATTTCGCTACTTCGGCGCTGCGCTCACAGCATCGTGTAGCCTTGAATGCGGCAATCAGTGCGCGCACTGTCACGTGGACCTCAGCCGATCTCGTCGCGCTGCTGAATGCGGCCGGTGTGCCATGTGGGCCAATCTACAAGATGGATGAAGTGTTTGCCGACCGCCAAGTGCAGCATCTTGGACTCGCCGCCTCAGTGCCAACACCTGAGGGCGATAGCTTGGCGCTGGTGGCACCGGCCTTTGCGTTATCGCGTACGCCGGCACAGCTGCGGCGCACGCTGGGTCCGGCGGGCGAACATCGGCACGAGATCCTGCGCGAGCTGGGTCTCGGCGATGAGGAGATTGAGGTCCTCGCGCGTGAACAGGTGATCTAGCGCGAGCAAGAAATGATATTCAACGAAATTAGCGGGGACGGCTTATGAGCAAGGGGATTCTGCGCATCGAACGGGACGGACCGATCGGTTACGTGTTACTCGATAATCCAGCGCGCCGGAATGCGATCAGCGCCGCGATGTGGCGCGCGCTTCCCAACCTCATCACGAGCTTGAATGACGATCCGGCCATCCGTTGCATCGTGTTGCGCGGCGCGGGCGAAATCGCGTTCGCCGCCGGGGCGGACATTTCCGAATTCGAACAGAATCGTTCCAGCGATGTATCGACCCACGCCTACGAAGTCGCGGCTGGTGCGGCGCATGGCGCACTGGAATCTTCGCCGAAACCCGTGATTGCGCAGATCCAAGGTTTCTGTTTGGGTGGCGGTCTCGCGCTCGCGCTGTCCTGCGATCTGCGCTACTGCGCGGATGACAGCCAATTCGCGATCCCAGCCGCGCGCCTTGGAATTGGGTACGGCCTTCACGGCCATCGCCGGCTGGTCGCCACTGTCGGCCACGCCAATGCGCGCGAGATCATGTTCAGTGCGCGCCGTTACGATGCAGTGAGCGCACACGGGATCGGTCTGGTCAATTGTGTACTGCCGGTCGCCGGTCTCGCTGATTATGTGCGGGCACTCGCGTTAGATCTGGCCGCCAATGCGCCGCTGACGCAGGCGGCCTCGAAGGCCGCTATCAACGCGATGGTCGATCAGGCCAGCGATTTCTCCGCTTGCGAAGCCTTGATCGCGCGCTGCATGCACAGCGCTGACTATCGCGAGGGGCGCACGGCCTTCATGGCCAAGCGCACGCCGCGTTTCACCGGTAGCTGAAAGTCAACGTCCGCGCATGGCTACCAAAGACCGTATTTCTGTACTTCCGCGCGCCCAACCACCATGTGATGCACCTCATCCGGACCGTCGGCGAAGCGCAGATGGCGCATGTCGGCGTACATCGCCGCCAGCGGCGTCCATTGCGAAACGCCCGCCGCCCCGTGCATTTGCATGGCCTGATCGATAATCAAACACACCTTCTCCGGCACCATGGCTTTCACGGCGCTCACATAGACCCGTGCTTCTTTGTTGCCCAGGACGTCCATGGCCTTGGCAGCCTGCAACACGGCTAAGCGCATGGCGTTGATCTCAATCCGTGCGCGCGAGATCACTTCGAGATTCTTGCCAAGCTTGGCGATCGGCTTGCCAAACGCGACCCGTGATCCGGCGCGTTTCACCATCAGCTCCAAAGCCTTTTCCGCCTTGCCGATGGAACGCATGCAGTGATGGATGCGACCTGGGCCTAAGCGCAGCTGCGAAATCTCAAAGCCGCGTCCCTCGCCAAGGAGCAAATTCTCTTTTGGCACGCGCACATTGTTAAACCGCAGATGCATGTGACCGCGCGGCGCATGGTCATGGCCAAAGACTTCCATGCCTTCCAGGATTTCAACGCCGGGGGTATCCATGGGCACCAGAATCTGCGACTGCTGCTTGCTCGGCGCGGCAAACGGACTCGTTTTGACCATCGTGATCATGATTTTGCAGCGCGGATCACCCGCGCCAGAGATATAGAATTTCTCGCCATTGATCACCCACTCATCGCCGTCGAGCACCGCACTGGTGCTGATGTTTTTGGCATCCGAGGAGGGCAGCCCCGGCTCTGTCATCGCGTAGGCCGAACGAATTTCTCCAGCCAGCAAGGGCTTCAGCCAAGTCTCTTTCTGCGCTTCGGTGCCTACCCGCTCGAGAACTTCCATGTTGCCGGTATCCGGCGCGCTGCAATTCAAGGTCTCGGAGGCGAGTTCGTACTTGCCGAGTTCCGCCGCAATGTAGGCATAGTCCAGATTCGTGAGACCGTCGCCAAGTTCGGAGTCCGGCAGAAAAAAATTCCACAAGCCGGATTCTTTGGCTTTCGTCTTGGCGCCATCCAGCAATTCAAGCTGACGCGGATGCCAGGTCCAGCGATTCGCTTTCTGCGCATTCAGCGCAAAGAACTCTTCGGTGATCGGGACGACGTTGTCCTTGATGTGCTTGCGGACCGCCTCCATCAGCGGCCGCGCCTCGGCGGACATTGCGAGATTGAACAAGTCACTTTCCAAATCAGGCACAGGCCTTCTCCTCAATGGTTGTTTTGATGTAGGAAGCGGATTCTTATGATTGCTCAGCACGGCAGTCGCACGACGGTCCCGCAGTTTGCGAGTACCCATCACTCGAAGACGCGCTACTGGGACAAGTTACCTGTGTGAGGTTTCTTGTCGCCCAAGGACTTTCTGATCGCCGCAAGAAGGTCGTCGGCGTGCAATGGTTTTTGCAGATACTCCGCAATGCCGAGTTCGCAGGATTTCTGTGCATCGATGGTCGCGCTGAAGCCGGTCATCATGATCACCGGAAGCGCCGGATTGAGTCGCCGACATTCGGTCGCCAGCTCGGCGCCGGTGATCCGTGGCATGGTTTGGTCGGTAATCAGCAGTGCGAACCGATCGATTCCATCTTTGAGCAGCTGCAATGCCCGCGACGGATCTGATTCGACAGTGACCCGATAGCCATTCATCTCCAGCAGTTCTCCCACGAACCGACCGATCGGCGCTTCGTCATCGACAATCAGGACGTGTATGTCCGAATGGTTTTCGTATGGAGTGATGTCGATACGATCCCGAGGGGCGAGTGCTACTGCCTCGCTGACAACGTAGGGCAGGAGCAGTTCAAAGGAGGTTCCGCCGCTGTTTACTCCTTCGAGCAGGACATGTCCCCCGTGTCGATGGGCGATGCTGTACGTCATCGCGAGCCCCATGCCGGTGCCGCGACCGGCGACCTTGGTCGAGAAGAAGGGCTCGAAGATGCGCGGTCGGATTGCATCCGGTATGCCGGGGCCATCGTCTCGTACAGCCAGTACGATGAAATGCCCCGTGAAGTCTGCGTGACAGGAGTTGCATACGCAGTGTGCGAAGTCGCGTACGCTCAAATCAATCCAGATGTTGCCAGTTCCGCCTAGCGCATCGCGCGCATTGAGGCAGAAATTCATAAGCACCTGCTGGAACTGGATTGGGTCGACTGCGGTGAGCGGCAGGTCGGGCTGAAGGTTCAGGTGGATCTCGATGGTGGAAGGGAGCGTGGGACGCAGGATTTTCATCACGCTTCTGACCAGGTCTGTCGCTTCGACCGGCACATTTTCGACAGATTCTCCGCGGCCGAACGCAAGCATCTGGCTAATCAGATCACGGGCGCGCTCGCCGGCGGCCTGCACTTCCCCGATGTATTCGGCGAGCTTCGGCGGCATCATTTGTCCGAAACGCTGCTGCGCAAGCCCGGTATAGCCGAGGATCGAACCGAGAATATTGTTGAAGTCGTGCGCCATCCCGCTGGTGAGTAGCCCGAGCGCCTCCATCTTCTGCGCCTGCTGCAACTGCTGCTGCATGCGCTCGCGATTGAATTCGGCCTGCCTCCGCTCAGTGATGTCGACCGACACGCCGAACATCTGATTCATGTTTCCGGTGAAATCGTACTCGGCGCGCGCGCGGACTTCGAACCAGCGCAGGCGACCGTCCGACAGGGTCAGCCGAAACTCAAGCGTGAAGGCATCGGTTTGGCGCTGCCGTACCTTCTCCATCACCTGCAGGACCTCGCTGCGGTCATCGGTGTGGACGTTTTCGAAAATTTCGTCGAACGACCAGGGACCGAGCGTCTTGAGTCCGTAGACCGAACGGAGATGATCGGGACTGAACACCTGGTTCTCGTCGATCAACCAGTACCACGAAGCCGTACCAGCGGCTTCGAGTGACAGGAGAAGCCGCGCCTGATTTGCGCGCAGGGCGTCTTCAATTTTTTTCGTATCGGTGATGTCGAGCGTCAATCCGTAAACGCTGCCTTGACCGTCATTGGCGTCGAGCGATACGCGATAGCGGATCTCCACCCTCCGTTCCTTGCCCGCAGGCATTTGTACCCGGTAGGTGATAACGCGCGTTTTCTCGTCATTGTGCGTTTGGTTCCGCAGTTGTTCCTGCGTGGCGGCGTGTTGCACCCGATCGTCGGGATGCATTCGTCGCAGCACATGCTCAAAGGTGAACGGTCCGGCTGCGGGCTCGTAGCCATAGATCGCCCATAACGATTGTGAGCAGCGGATCTCGCCCGTGGTGATATTCCTTTCGAACCACGCCATGTGGGCGTGTTCCATCGCCAGCTGCAGCCGCTGCTCGCTCTGGCGCAGGGATTCTCCGATGTCCTTGAGTTCCGAGATGTCGGTATGGATACCTGTCACACGCAGCGGACGACCTTGAGAATCCAGTTCTATTGTGCGTCCAACCGTCAGGATCCATTTGTAATGCCCATCCCTGCACCGCAATCGAACTTCGCGCCGGTGCTTATGGAGCGCGCCGCGCCGATATTCCTCGACCATCGCGACCAGTGGTTCCAGATCGTCGGGGTGCAGCAAGCCAAACCATGTATCGCGCAGTTCCTCCAAATCGTCTTCGCCATAGCCGAGCATGCTTTTGGCGTAAGCCGAGAAAGTCATGGCGCCGGATTGCGGATTCCACTCCCACACGCCGCTGCCAGCGTCCTCGAGTACAGCGTGCCACAGCCTCGCGGCTTGTGCGTCAGCTTGCTGGGCCTCTTCTTCGGCCTCGAGGTGTACAGCGCTGGGCTTGGAGTTCGACATGCTCCGGGCGCTATCTGGCTTCGCGCACGACATCGCGGCTGGCGCCGATAGCCGCAGGCGCCGCCTGCAACAGGCACAGCAACGCCGCAGAGTCCAGTGGCTTGGCGAGGCATTCTTCGGCCCCGACCGCGAGCGCCTTGCCGACAGAACTGGAGGTCCAGTAGCCGGTCATCGTGATCACACGGATGCGGCGCGTGGCGTCGTCAGCCTTGATGCGACGACAGACTTCGAAACCGTCCAACCCCGGCATCATCAAATCCATCAAGACGGTATGGGGTTCGAAACGCAGAATCATCTGCCCGGCAGCGTAACCATCGTAGGCCGTTTCGATTCGGGTGTTCGGCAACTCCGACAGGAGCTCCTTGATGTAGCGCGCGAGCTGGCGGTCGTCGTCAACCACGAGAATCCGGGATCCTTCGGCCGGCGGTGCCTCGGCGAGATGCAAGCGATTCTCGCGCACAAACCGCTCAACTTCCGCCCGCAGGAAACGGCGATGACCACCGAGTGTCAGTTCGGCCTTGAGCAATCCGCGCTGCGCCCATTGCCGAATTGTGATGGGTGAAACCATCAGCATTTCCGCCGCTTGATTCGGTGTCAGATAGGCCCGCACTTCCTTTTTCATGTCGAATCCCGTGTCTTGCTCGGAACCTGCGAATCAGGCCCCGTCGGCGCTTGCGCGCACGACGTTGCCATTACCGAGATATTCTACCCGCTTGAAGCTGAAACTTCGTGCCATCGCGATGCCGCGGCCGTGCGCGTGAGTCGCGCGCGCGGGATCGAAATCAAGATAGCGCTCCGGATTGAACCCGGCGCCATCGTCGCGGATGGTGAACAGTACCTCCTGCCCCTCACGGGCGACTTCAACCTCGACCTGTCGGGCGTTGTACTCGGCAGTGGCAAGCCGCCGTTCAATCTCGGCGCGCAGCCCATCCCCTTCGATCAGTTGCGACTTCTCTGCATAGGTAATATTGAGATTGCCGTGCTCGATGGCATTCAGCAGCAACTCCCACAACCCGGTCACCGTCTGCGCCGGCCGCGCGCAACACTTCGCGAGCAGTCCCGCGAGTGCCCGAGCTTCGGACAGGTGCCGGAAGCGAAACACTCCGCTGGCGAGCAACGAAACCGCATTGATTGAGGATTCCAATTCAGCGCGCAGGACACGCTGAGCCGTGAAATTCTCGAGCGCAGCGCGCACGATGGTTACCAGCAACAATGGCGGGAAAGGCTTCGTGACATAGTAATAGGCACCGGCTTCGATGCCATCGGCAATCTGTTTTTCGCTATTGAGTCCGCTCATGAACACCACCGGTACATCACGTATCTGAGGTTCCTGTTTTATTCGATGCAGGATTTGGAGACCGTCGAGTAGCGGTAACCGGCGATCGAGCAATACCAGCCCATAGTGACCGGGGTGCTCAGCCAGCATGCGCCAGCCTTCCTCGCCATCGCCCGCAGATTCGCATTCAAAGCCTGCGGCGTCGAGTACGTCGATGACCAGTCGCCGGAGCGACATATCGTCCTCGATCACTAACACCCGCCGTGAGACGGTCACCAGCTCGCCAATCATCCGGTACGCTCCACTAGCCACAGTGAGAGTCCTTGCGCGAGCACCTGCGACATTGGGGAGGTATCTTGCGGGGCTTCCGAGATCTCGTTTGCTCTAAGCGGAAACTTCGCCAGGAATTTACCGACGGGGACCGGGTTATAGCACCGTGGAGACGGCCGCACGCGCGGGGAGTTGAAGGCGGAGCAGTGGGGTCCCGCACCAGTGAGCGCCTCCTCGCTGTAAGCATGAAGGTTGGGCATTGAGCTTTCCTTTTGTTGTCTTCTTGAATTCGAATAAAAATTAATCGATTTCTGACGATGCGGCACGTCCTCGAAGTCTGCCATCGGCCTGTCCAACCGAGGACTTGAGTCCCCGGATATCCGAAATTCAAAGGAAACAATCAAGAAACATCAGCTATTTGGAAAATATCTACGCCTTCTGGGAGCTTTCAAGATCTCGCATTCCATCGTGCCAGATCAGCTTCGGAAAATTTTTTTTGAAAACGCTCTAAAGCTTTTAACCGATATTTCCGATAGCGAGCTCAGACCCATGGAAAAGATTCTCAAATGAAGCTCGGCTTGCCACCACCTGTTCTCCTGACAGCCATGCCTGCGGTGCTCGCTGCTGGGATCCTGTTGGCGCTGACCGGTCCCCGCCCGTCTACTTTTGGGGCGGCGCTATTCATTATCGCGCTCGCCGCGGGCGTCATCGTCGAACAGGCCAGGCAATGGCGTGCTCAAAGCCTCATCGTCGCAGCACGAGATACCGCGCTGGCGTCGCGCCAGCGCGAGAATGAAGCGGTATTCGCAGACAGCCTCAAAGCCCTCTGCGACAAGGCACTGCCGATCTGGCAGGGGCAACTGCAGAACGCGAGCCACCAACTTGAGAAGTGGCTCCGATCCTTTGCACAACAATCCCTGATTTATAAGTAGACTCTGGGCGGATCATTGAAGGTGCGGGGTAGTTTATTTCGAGTGGCGTTGCTGGTGGCAAACGCACTGCAGTCATAGACAACTCGGGGCGCACCTGAATTTTCGTCTTACACGGCTTGCTGCAATGGCGGCAAGGTAGCGACGTATTCTTCATGCGGTGTGAACCGCGCCAAGCTTGAATGCGGACGGCGGATCGGCTGCTTCGCCAAACCGAGAATTCGCTATAAGGTGTCCTGCGCGCGTCGGATCATTGGGGAAATGCAGCGCTGGGCGAGTTGACTCTGAGGCGCTACATAACAGCGCATCCAGCCACTCGCGTATGTCAATTCTTTAAAAAAAACCGAGTGTAGACTGGCTTACCCCCAAGCGAACCAACCGACAGTCAACCAGGCCATGCCCTTCAAGCAATAGAACGTGAATGCCGCATAACCAAGACGCTTCCAGTTGGTCTGCATTCTTGCTTCCGCCAAGCTGTGCCATGTCGCCAAATTTTTCAAAGCTTTCATTGCGAAAAATCTCCCATATACAAAGTGCAGTCATTTTGTGCGCACATGGGAATTAGCGGCGAGAAGGTAAGTCACTTGAGTAAAATCTCTTCTGAGAAAATAAGATTTGGTCAGTGCTTTTAGCCTGGAAACCTCAGTTGAACGCCACGCGCAGCGCGTCCCGTGGCGCGCATGGCGTTGCAAGTCGTCGCAATAGCCTCGCTGTTCCTCCTCATTGCGCCTTGTCCTGCACGCCATGGAACACACGGCAGTTGACATTCAACTGCCGTTTCTCGGTTGAACAGTTGGCGAGTGTGTGCGAACGCGCGATCGGGATGAGGCGCGTCAGCTGCCGCGCTGCCCTTTCTGAAGATTGCGCCCGCGAAACGAGATTCACGCTGCCTGCTGCGCAGCCCACGCCGCACGAACATCGTCCATGGTCAACGTTGCCTGCACGTTGGCGTCGTTATCCATAATCTCGAGTACGTTGCGCGCGCCGTCGCAGCGCATGCTGTAGAACACCACCGCGCCGTCCGGACCGCCGCCCTCGCTGTGCGAGTCATCCGTGCGACCGCGGTAATAACGCCCCGCAGGGCGCACCTCGCGGATGCGCCCGTCGGGCTCGTACATACGCAGTTCACCCTGAATGATAAGCATGTTGGTCTGTGCCAAGTGATTGTGCATCGTTACGGTCTTGTTCGGCGCGAAGCGCACGATGAGATCGACCACTTGGCGCGCTTCGTCGATATCGCACAAAGTGAGTTCGAGGTTCTCGATCCCGGCGAAGGGCTGCCATTTGATTTCGTGGTCGTAGAGATCACATTCGGGTTGCGTTGTAATGGGTTTGGCGCTCATGGTCATAAAGTCTCCGTGGTTGGTTATTTGGTATTGAGCCGCGATTGCGCAACAGCTCAGCGCGCGATTAATGCGTAAAAAAAGTCAAGGAAGGTAGCTGCAGAATCAGCTAAAGGCCTTGCTCACGTTGTGCAGCGGTCCACTGCCGCTTCCAGGATTAGAGTAACGGGAAGCGTCTGGGGAATCTATCGAGTTTGACCAGGGTCCTGAGCACCGGAGAGCTGGAAAAAGCCTGGGCTGGGCGGAATATCCGGGTGTCCCGGAATATTCAATGTGTGGGACTTTCCGCAGAGGCGGAGCGGATTTCGCCCAATCTGGGGTGGGCGGCAACTCGCCCAAACCAGGAAGTCTGGTTGCGTCAGAATTCCGATGTCGATTTTTGGGTCAAGGCCCGTCAACCGAATCGATCTTCGTGTGTTGATCTGCAGCGAGCGGTCCAATACAGCAGGGGCCAGCCGGCGGCTGCGCCGTGTGGTGCGGCTTGCCGCCTGGTTCACGGCACAGCCTGCACGCAGCTTGCCGATGACGATGATGGCCACCACGACAAAATTCCGGGTCTCGTAGAGAAACCGGCAGTGCGCAGGGGCGTGGGTGGCTTCCATGAAGTGCAGAATCACGAGGCGCGACCTGTAACCTGCGATCACCGCGATCACCAGCATGGAGGCAGAACCGAGAAAATGCCCCTCGAAGACCAGGAACGAGGCAAGCGTCAGCAGCAGGCGTCAGAATTCTGCGGGGACGGTTGGCTGCCCAGCGCCGCCAACCATCCCCGCGTGGTCAGAGCGCCGACTTCCCGTGACGTAGCAGCTGGCCGGGATGCGCGTGCGTCTGGCGATCATCCTCGACCGTCACTTCGCCATTTACCAGTACATAACGATACCCCTCAGCGCGCTGCACGCGGCGCCATTCGTTGCCGGGCAGATCGTGGGCAACCTCCTGCGGCAGCACGCGCAGCTTCTCGAAATCGTAGATAACAATATCCGCCGGCGCACCTTCGACCAAGGTGCCGCGATCACGGAAGCCGGCGCACCGCGCGGGTACCGCGCTCAATTTCCAGTGCGCTTCCTCCAGCGAGAGGATCTCGTTTTCGCGCACCAGGCTCTGCAGCGTCTCGGTCGGGTAACGACCGGCGGTGAAGAACTTGGTGTGCGCGCCGCCGTCGGAGACGCCGAGGATCGCGAGATCGTTGCGCACGATCTCCGCGAGGTAGGGCAGGCTGCAGCCAATGGTGGTGTAGAACTCGGTTTTCAGATCGTCGGCGACGGCGAGATCGAGCATCGCATCGACCGGATGCTTGCCCTGGCGCTTGGCGAGTTCGCGCAAGGTCAGGTTTTCGCAGTCCTTCAGTTCGGGCTTCAGCACACGATGCACATAAATCGATTCGAACGAATCGGACACGATGCCCGACGTCTCATGGCGCAGCGACGGGCGCCGCGCCGGATCGGCGAGCTTGGCCTTGCGCTCGGCGGGTGAGCCCAGCGTTACTTCGCGCCACGCGGCGTCGTCGTCCCACATGTTCCAGTCTTCGAAGGTGAACGTGAAGCCTGGATCGGTGGTCACGCCCTGGCCGTACACGCGCAGGCCCTGGTCGCGGCAGCGTTCTAGCCATTTCAACTGATTGCGGTGCCGCTCGGGGAAGCGATCGCTGGCCTGCACCACGTTGTAGAGCACCGGACGGCCGCTGACGCGCGCGAGATCCTCGAAATGCTTTTCGCAATCCGCGTTGTCGCCGGTGGTCGAGATCAGCGTTTGTTGAATGAAGCCCTCGCCACGCTCAGCGAGCACCTCGGCGAACGCGAGGCTGGTTTCGTGGTGCATGATGTCCGTCACCATCGGCGTACCGTCGTAGTCCATCTGCGGACTGTTCACGCCGAGCCGCTGCGCAGACCAGCCGCAGCCGCCCGCGTCCATCCCTTCATGGATGAGCTTGCGCATTGCGGCGGTTTCTTCCGGCGTTGGCAGGCGGCCGGACTTGGCGGCTTCGAGTCCCATCACCCATACCATGATCGGCGCGACCGGCACATAGGGCAGCAGGTTCACACTTTTCGGCGTGCGCTCGATACTGGACAGGAATTCTGGAAACGTCACCCAGTCCCACGGCATGCCGTTCTTCATGCAGGCATACGGGATCGCCTCGACGCGCGTCATCGTCAGCATTGCGCGTTCGCGCATTTCCGGGGCGACCGGTGCGAAGCCGAAACCGCAGTTGCCGATTACGCACGAAGTCACGCCGTGCCAGCCTGAGATCGAGCAATACGGATCCCAGAACACCTGGGCATCGTAGTGGGTATGCAGATCGATGAAGCCCGGCGCGACGATCAGGCCCGAGGCATCGATCACTTTTTTCGCGTCGGAGGTCTTAAGCCGACCGATCGCGGTGATGCGCCCGTTGGTGATGCCGATGTCGGCGCGGTAACGCGGCATGCGTGTGCCGTCGACGATCATGCCATTTTTAATGAGAGTGTCGAATGCAGCCATGAAAACCTCCTGCAGGGGGATCGGAGCGCGGGACTGAGTCGTCGGCCATGCTTTTGCAAGTGCAACCTGCGGCTCGTGCGTGGACCTGTAGCGTAAGAAGTGCGAGTCGCTGTGTATTGATATTTGGCGACAGGCTGCAGAGTCGTTGCGGATCCTTAGCGCGGGCCGTGCTCCCGCAGCACCCGCGGCGGACAGCCGAACCAACGCCGGCAGCTGCGCGTGAGTACCGCTGTTTCGCTATAACCCAGCAAGGTTGCGATGCGCGTAATGGGCAGCAGCGAGTGCTGCAGGTAATGCACGGCGGATTCGCGTCGGGCTTCGTCCTTCAGCCGTTCGAACGAGGTGCCGGCTCGCTTCAGTTGCCGCTGCAACGTGCGAGAGTGAACGCCTAACTGTTCGGCGACGGCTTGTGGGGTACATGCGTCCGACTGCAGCCGATGCGCGGCCAGCAGGCGCACCCGATTCACGAGATCGATAGCGCCCGCCGGAAACCGCAGATCGATGTCCTTCGCGGCGAGCTCGAAGGCATGGCGATCGCGGTTCTGAATCGGTTGCGCGAAGTCACTACTGCGAAACACCACGGCGTCGAACGGTGCATTGAACCGGATCTTGCCAGTCAGATAACGCCTGTACAGTGCGAGCGGCATGCCCGATGGATGTGCGAACCACACTTCGCGGGCGCCAAAGCGCCCGGCGGACAGCGCCAGCACCGCCTGGTGCGCAGAGCCGAGCGCGTTCTCGACCACCTGTCGTTTCGACGCCAGCCCCTCCAGCAGGATACCGACATGCATCAGGTGATGACCGGCTTCGGCGTTTTCCTCGAGCGCGATCTTCACCACCGGGCTATAGACCTGCAGATGCTCGGCGCAGTAGCGGAACGCTGCGCCGACGGTCGAGGTATTGCGCATCGCGAGATCGAGCGGGCCGAGCACCGCAGTGCCGCCCTGGCGCGCCGCGAGTCGCAGACCGAAATCGCGGCACTCAAGTACGCGCGCCGTCACTTCCAGCAATTCGGCCATCGCGCGGTACGAGATGAAGGCGTCCGTGGCCAGCAGCGTCTGCGCGGAAATGCCGACATGCGCCAGCAGCGGCGCCGAGTCGCCGCCAAGTTCGGCCACTGCCTCCACGTACCCCCGTAACGCCTCGACGCGGACGCTATCCTCGCGTGGCGCACGGCGGCTTTCTGGATGAGGCAGACGGGTGGTGGTCATCAGCTTACTCATGGCGGAATCTTGGCCAGCATGGATTCCTCGGCACTGGATCTTGGCAGAATTTGCCATCGGAAGGGAATCGCGCGCGAGAGGAGAGTCGACTGCCACGATGGTGTCCTGCCGGGTCATTATTTAGCCCACGGAAGGGTTCACGGTGTCGCGTGAGATGGGCACGAATCAGCGCGCTGCGGCGGCGCGTAAGCAGCACCGCTGACGCTGCAGCAAAGCCGACTAACGCAGCGGGCAGGGCCACGTCTTGCAAGTGTAAATCAACCTAGAAACCTCAGTTGAATCAAATCAGTTTGGTGGCTGTGCGAATACAATTCGTGCGTGATCTCGACGGTGCTGGTGCCGGTTTTGTAATAATTGAACAGCTCGGCCGGCGTCATCGGCTGAAATAAATTGCCCTTCGAGACCTGGCCCGACACCGCGCGCCGCGGCGATCACCGGCGTCGGGTCAACTGTGAGGGTGTCGTTGGCGCAGAGGGTCGCGCGATACCCCCGATGCTTGTCTTCGGTCGGGCCGTTCGAGACGAAACGATGTACGAACCGATCGACGACAGGTTCGCGCGATTCCTGATGTAATATCGATGCGTACAGTGGAGCGCAGTCGCGATCCACCCTAACCCCCGAGGTGCCCTTATGGATCCTGTGACGAAGCTCCTGGCGATCGAAGAAATCAAACAGCTCAAGGCGCAGTACTTCCAGCGCCTCGACAGCAAGGAATGGACTGAGCTCGCAGCACTCTTTACGCCTGATGCGGTCATCGACTACAGCCGCCACGCAATTGATCTGATCGATAACCACGGGCGCGCGGAGATCAAGCCGTCCCCACCCGAGTGGGTGCTCGTCGGCGGTACCGCGGCGGTCGGATTCTTGAGTCCATTGCTCGCGGAAGTGATCTCGGTGCATCACGGTCATGATCCACAGGTCAAAATCACCAGCGTTGAGTCGGCCACCGGCTTCTGGTCGCTATACGATCGCCTCGAGTTTGCGGACGAGGTCTACCATGGGTATGGCCACTACGAAGAGGAATACCGGTTGGTGAACGGCCGCTGGCGGATCAGCCGCCTGGTGCTGACGCGCCAGCGCAGCGCATTCACCGCGAAGTCACCGGCCGTTCGTGGCTGAAACCCGCGCGACCTTCGTGATCGAATCGCGATCCCATGGGTTAGGTTAGCGCGGCGCACTACGCAGGGTTTTTACGCGGGGAGAAGACATGGATCTATCATTACTGGTAACCGGCGGTGGCATGCGCATCGCCGATCTGCTCACCATCGCACGTCAGGCGGAGTCGGCCGGTTTCGATGGGATGTACATGGCCGAAGTCCATCGCACTGGCTTCGTGCCACTGACCGCTATCGCGAGTGTCACCCAGCGCATGCGCATTGGCCCCTATGTGTTGAATGCCTACGGCCGCAGCCCGCTGTTGACCGGCATGTCGGCGATTGACCTCAACGAATTCAGCGGCGGCCGATTGGTACTGGGGTTGGGTGGCGGTAATCGCATCATCAACGAACAGTGGCAAGGTATTCCCCACGCCCGGGTTCTGACCAAGATGACAGAGTACGTTGAAATCGTGCGACGCATGGCAGCGACTCGACTGGGTGGACGAGTGGATTTCGATGGCGCTGTGCACAGCATGCATTGGTCACCGGCCATCGATCCAGGGGACAAGATTTTTCCCATCCTTTTGGCGGCAGTGTTTCCGAGCATGTTGAAAATCGCGGCGCGGGTCGCTGACGGGGTCGGCGGCGGTGCGACTCTAGGCGTTGATTATCTGCGTGAGGTCCTGCGTCCTCAAGCTGCTGCGGCGGCGGCAGAGGCTGGGCGTGACCCAGCTACGCTGCGCTGGTCGGCAGTCGGCGTAATCGCCATGCATGAAGAGCGTGCATTGGCCCGCGCCGCTGCGCGCTCTGCGCTGTGTCATTTCTACGCGCCGCTGCCCCACCCCTATTACGAACACACCATGCGCGAGCAGGGTTTCGGCGCGGCGGCCGATGCCGCATTGAAATATATGCCGTCCGGACAATTAGCAGCCGCGATGGAGGCCATTTCCGACGAGTGCCTGAACCGCATCGTGATCGCGGGTACGCCAGCTGAGTGTCAGGCGCGGATTACCGCTTATGCTTCGGTGCTCGATGAGCTCTTGCTGTTGAACGTGTCGCCTGCCCCGGAGGGCGATGTCGTGACGGGCTATCAGGGGCTTATGCGTCTGCCGGCCGCGCTCAGCGCGGCGCTACGAGAATCCAGCATCGGGGGCACTCACTAAAATTTCATTTGAAATTAATTCCGAAATGAAGGATGTCCCCCAACCCTCCCCAACCCATCCCCAACCGCACATCTGAAGAGCTGATTTTCTGCAGGTTTTTCTATGAATGTATTTTCCGATCAAGCGCGACGCGGATAGCCCTAATTGATACGCGACGATGTATCGAATTCTCGGCGACTTCTCAGTCAAGAAACGTAATCGCGCGCCGCTATCCCTTGGCGAATGACGCATCAATAGCTCCGTAACCGTTCGCCTAGAGGTCACCCATGAATCTCCGCCAGATCCAACTTGTGCAAGATACCTTCAATCAAGTCGAGCCGATTGCCGACGTCGCTGCCGACTTGTTCTATCAGCGGTTGTTTGAACTCGACCCGGCGCTCCGCGTACTCTTTAAGGACGATTTACTCGCTCAGAAGCGCATGTTGATGCAAACCCTGGGCGGCGCGGTGCGCGGCTTGACGCAATTAGAGGCGCTCATACCAGTCGTGCAGAGCCTCGGTCGTCGTCATCGCGGTTATGGCGTTGAGTCACAACATTACGCTACCGTAGGCGCGGCTCTGCTGTGGACTTTGGAACAAGGATTAGGTACGGCGTATACCGCAGATGTCGCCGAGGCCTGGTCCGCGGCTTACGCGTTGCTTGCCAGCGTGATGCAGGAAGCGCCAGAAGCGGCAGAAGCGGCGTAGGCAGCGCGCCCCGCGCCTGTTGGGGCGCGGCCTCACTTACGCCGACGCAGCTCTACCGTACGCCATGATTTCGCGCGCGATCGATTCAAGCGGTAATTCGTGTTGGACCGCGCCGCGCTTGTGCGCTTCCTTGGGCAGGCCATAAACGACACAAGTTGCCTTGTTCTGACCAAACGAGGCCCCGCTCACGCGCTTCGCGAGCCAGCTCCTCGGGCATCCAGTGTGACACTGGCAACCCGCTGTCCGACGGCGGCCCGCAGGCCAGCGCAATGATGCCCACGATCTGCTCGGCGCTAAACTTCGCGGGTGCCCCACTGCGCGCAGCGTCACTTAAGACACCGAGGATCAGTTTCTCCAGATCAAGATCCTTCGCCCCTGCACTCTCCGCCGCCTGCAACGACGCCATCCCCCGCGCCCAGCGGTGCCGCACCGACGAACCCGCTGGCGATCAATCCCCAACTCCCCAGCCTGTGATTCGTTATGTCGACCCGTCGCCGACCACAGCACCACCCGGCAACGCTCTACCAATTGCTCTCTGCCGAGGGCATACCGCGATGGCTACCGATCTCTTACCCATACGACCTTCCAGTTCGAAGATCGCCCCACTACGATCCCCTTGAGATCAACTCACAGGCGGCTTGTCACTTCGGCCAGGGATATCTAGGCTAACTCCTCCAGCAGGCACTCAGCCGTCAACAGGCGATTGCCGGTGACAGACGCCCAATACACCTCGTTATTCATATACCAATCGCCGAGCACCACTCTTTCGCCTGGCGCGCGTGCCAAGGAATGCACAGCCGGTCGATGCGTGTGGCCATGAATGAGGCGCGTGACGTGATGGGCGGTCATCACGCGCGCGACTTCGTCGTCATCCACGTCCATGATGAAGTCATCCTTGTCCAACATGGATTGTTGGGTTCCGGTTCTGGTTTGGGTGGCGATGCGGCGCCGCTCGGCAAGCGGCAGCGCCAGAAATTGTTGCTGGCGAACGGGTTCACGTACGCTCTGCCGGAATTGCTGGTACTGCACGTCTTTCACGCACAGCAAGTCGCCATGGGTGAGCAAGCTCGGGGTGCCGTGGAGATCGATCACGGTGTAATCGCCAAGCAGGTCGGCGCCGGTGGCCGCGCAGAAGCGCGCGCCCATCAAAAAATCCCGGTTGCCGGTGGCAATCGCGAGCGCCACACCGCTCGTGGTCAAGTCGCGCAGTGCGGTGGTTAAGCGCAGATGAACGGGATCTGCATCGTCGTCGCCTAACCAGAATTCAACCAAATCGCCGAGCAGGTAAACGGCGGTGACCTGCGCGCGCACCCGCGCCAGCAAGGTGAGGAACAGCTCAACCTTATCCGGTCGCACCGAACTTAAGTGTAAGTCCGATGCGAACAGCACATTCCCCATGACTGAATTTCGATTAAGTGAGCAGGGTCGCACTCAGAATCGTAACCGCCTCTTGTGGTACGTCCTGCATGCCACCACGCCGTGTGGTCGCTACGCCTTTGATCGTATTCACCACCTCGAGACCTTCAGTGACGCGACCGAACACACAGTAGCCCCAGCCATCTGGCGACTTCGCGCGATGATTCAGGAAGGTGTTGTCGGAAACGTTGATGAAAAACTGGGCAGTGGCGGAATGCGGATCGTTGGTGCGTGCCATGGCGACTGTGCCAGTTTGATTGGTGACGCCATTATCGGCTTCATTTAGTACCGGGGAGCGGGTGGGTTTTTGGCGCATTTCTGCGTCCATGCCGCCGCCTTGAATCATGAACCCGTCGATTACGCGGTGAAATATCGTGTCGTTATAGAACGCGTCCGCTACGTATTGAAGAAAATTTGCCACGGTCTGTGGCGCCTGATCGGCAAAGAGCTCGAGGGTGATATCGCCTTGAGAAGTAGTAAGGCGCACTTGCGGCAATGACATACGCTTGTTTCTCGCTTAGGAATGAAGGTCGCGATGGTGCGGGATGCGCCCGGGACGCGCAAGACATCAGGACCTCTGGCGCATCTGTGAAGCGGTCGTTTTTCATTGACCCTCTTGGACGTGCTGCGTATCATGGCCAGCCTTTCGCCGGGCAGGCAACCCCGGATTAGGGTCGGCGGAAATGTCGTCACGGGGTATAGCGCAGTCTGGTAGCGCACCTGCTTTGGGAGCAGG
>CAMATU010000046.1 GCA_945861225.1 Klebsiella pneumoniae | reverse complement strand
GATCGAAGGCTTGAACAACAAAGCCAAAGTCACTATGAGAAAAGCTTACGGCTTCCGAACGTTTGGCATGATGGAAATCGCGCTCTATCATGCACTTGGAAAACTGCCCGAGCCAGAACTCACCCACAGGTTTTACTGACGAACCATTTTTTACGGGTTCTTGATGTAGAGGATGGAGCCTAGGAGGAAGCCCGATTACTCACCTCAAAACACACGGCACCCTGTCGATTAGTCATTAGGCGCAAATTAAAGCCCACTTTCGCCGCGAGTTGCGCGGCCTGATACAGACCTACGCCTAAGCCGTTGCGCGAAGGCACCACCTGCCGAAACAAAAACGGTACGGTCGCAGCGGGCACCGGCGCGCCGTTGTCGGTCACCGTGAGGCGCAATTCATCGCGCTGGCTCACCAGTGCAACCTGCACGCTTAAAGACTCATCGGCGGCGGCTTTGTCGCGCGCATTGTCGAGCAAATTTTCGAGCACACTGTCGAGCGCCTCGCCAGGCACCGGCAATTCGCCATCTTCCAGGTGTGCAGTGAAAGTGACGCCGCTTCCCACATGGCGCGCGCAAAACTGCGTCCACCACAGCGCAAGCGCTTGGTTCTCGCCGGTTTCCTCGGTGGGTCGCTGGAGTTTATCGAGTGCGGCCTGCAGTCGATTCACGATGAGCGGCAACTGGCGTTGCAGGAGCTGCAGGGATTGTTCTTCGTGACCTACGCGGGTGGTGGCGGTGGCCAGCAGATTGAGTGACTGCAATAGATTTTTGATGTCATGCGTCAGGCGTGCGCCAGTCGCGTATATCGCCTGTAAATGTGCTTGATGCGCCTGTTCCTGGGCGCGCTGCTTCGCGGCGTGGAAGTAACTCAAGGTCTCGATCAGCAGCCGGCAATGCAGGAGCAAAGTGGGGCCCAGCGGGTGATCAAGAAACAACGTAACAGTCAGCCCTTGCGTTTCGATGCGCGTGCTCCGCGCGGTCTCGGCACCACTCAAATGCGCACCGGAGGAATCCTGCCAGCGCACACCGGCCACCCACGGAGTTGCCACCAACTCTAGCAGCGCGGCGTGCAGAAATTCGTCCGGAACCGCGATTCGCGCAGCGAGATCGGCCAAGCTTGCCATCCACACTTCAAACGGGGTGCCGATATTCAGCACGGATTTTTCCCACAGCGCGCCCAGACCAGTGCCGGTGGCGGGCGTGACCAACCAACTGATGAACAGCAGAAAAGTCGCCACTGTGAGCAGTGAGATAAACAGCGCCGTGGGATAGTCGAGGGCTTGGCGCAAGGTGATCAGCACACTGCCGAGTGCCAGCAGGGCTGTCAGCAGCGCGACGCTGATGCCGCGAAAAAAATCGATAGGGTAGGTTTGGCGGGCACCGCTCGCGACCGGAATCAGGCCGATGACGAGCGGGACTGCGTACAAGCCCGCGTGGAAAGCAATTTGTATTGCGGGATCAATCGCGCCGGTTGCAAACAGCAAAGGCACCACCTTGATCAGCAATTCGGACACCAGGCAGGCCAGGGTCAGCATGTAGGTGAGCCGTTCGCGGCGCACTGACCGCGCGCGCCCGGTCACGATGCCGATCAACAAAATGAGCCACGCGAACAACCACCAAGCGCTGAGGGTGCCAACGAAAGTGGCGACAAACGCCAGAATCAAGGCGACAGCCTGCCAATCCAGACGCTGCTCACGCTGCCAGATAGGCTGCCACAGGAAAAACAGACCAAGGTGGGTCGTCATCAGCGCACGGGCCAACGCGCTCGCGAGATCCACCTGAAGCGCCGAGTGCAGCAACAACAGCATCAGCGCGAGCACCCAGTGATCGCGCCGGCGATCAAGCAAAGCAGTAACGTCAAACAGTGTGCGCATGGTGCAATGAGTTCGCTTCGCGATTTACAATCAGGCGGTGCAATGGCCGCAGTTTAACAGTCTGGTTGCTCTTACCGCGCGTGAAGTGTGGCGTTCGCGCGGACTGTTGCTGGTGAGTGGGGTCATCCTCGCGGCTTATGCGTTTGCCGAGTTCGCGGCCACGCTCGCCGTTACTGAAAGCGCGGCGCTGCGCGTGTCTTTTTATGCGGCGAGTGTGCGACTTGGGTTGGTGGTTGCATTAAGTCTGCTGGTGATCGTGAATACGGTGCGCGATGCAGACGATAAATTCCTGGAGTTGATGCTGTCGCGACCGCTTGACCGCCGCGTGTGGGTACTCGCGAAGTTCACCGGCTACGCGCTGGCGAGCATACTTGCCGCGCTGTTGGCCGCACTTTTACTGTGCCTCATGTGCCCCCCCCTGGCCGCGCTGGCGTGGAGTTTCACGTTGGCCTGCGAACTCCTGCTAGTGAGTGCGGCCGCGCTGACAGCAGCTTTGAGCCTGTCGCATAGCGTGCTCGCGTTCGGTACGGTGGCCGCGTTTTATCTGCTCGGTCGTGCCATGCACGCGGTGGTGCTGCTGAGTCAGGATCCGCTGCTGGCACCGGTTACTTACCTCCAGCATGCAGTGGCGTGGAGTGTGCAGGGCATGAGTTATCTACTGCCGGATTTTGCACGCTTCACGCAGAGCGCGTGGCTGATCTATGCCGCGCCAATGCGTGGAGATCTTGGGTTCGTCGCGACCGAAACGCTGCTTTATGGAAGTTTGTTACTGGTGGTCGGTATGCTTGATCTTCAGCGCCGGAATCTGTGAGCCATGTTGCAGCGCCGGGCTGGTCATCGTTCTTGGCAGGATGTCTCGGTGGGTGGCGGTATCGCGCTGGCGCTCTTGCTGAGTGTGCACGTGATTTGGCGCAGCCAGCTTCCCACCTTGGCGAGCTCTGCACGCGGCTTGCCAACCCCGCCCTCATTCGCCATTGCACAGGTGCAGGCGCTGGGCGATCCGCTCGCATGGTCCAAGTACAGCATGTTGTGGTTGCAGGCCTTCGATACCCAGGCCGGTACTTCGATCGCGCTTCGCGATCTCGATTACGGGCGCGTGATCGAATGGCTGGCGCTGTGTCTACGGCTCGATCCGCGCGCGCAGTATCCGTTGCTGGCGGCCAGCCGGCTGTATGCCGAGATCCCCGATCCCGCACGCAGTCGCCAAATGCTCAACTTTGTGCGCGCGGCATTCGCGGAAGATCCCGCCCGCCGCTGGCCGTGGCTGGCGCACGCCGTGTATGTCGCACGTCATCGGTTACACGACCAACCGCTTGCGCTCGAATTTGCACGAACCCTGGCGGCTGCCGGCGCGCCAGGAATTCCGCATTGGGCGCGCCAACTCGAGATTTTCGTGCTCGAGGATTTGGGCGAACTTGAGGCGGCGAAGATTCTACTCGGTGGCTTATTGGCGAGTGGGCAGATCACTGATCCGCATGAGCAGCGCTTGTTATCGGAACGACTGAAGGTGCTGGAGGAGGCCGCGCGCGCTGCGCAGTAACTCAGCCACGCCATAGCTCGAGCGGCGCCGTTGCGAGGAGCCGTAGGCTTTGCTGCAATCCAGGAGAAGCGTGCGCGATATGCAATTGTCTACTGGATTGCTTCGCATTCGCGCGCAACGATGCCTTTGGGGCTTGCGAAAGAAACGGGCTTTCCTCGGACGGAACCCGCGACAGTGAAGCTGGACGAGGTCACTCGCCACGGCTGCATTTCATGTGCTGACTGTCGTCAGATTCTCGACAGACCTGACGATCAGCCAACAAACTGGTGTCGGTACGCTGGAAAATACGCAAGAGAATCAACGGCGGTTGGACTGGTCCAAATCCTGCACAGGAACAGCGAAGATTTCTCGAATTCCATTTGTTAGAGCGCACATCATGTCCAAACGAAAACAACAGGGCTTCACCCTGGTCGAAATTGCCATCGTGCTGGTCATCATTGGCCTGCTGCTTGGCGGCATCCTGAAAGGTCAGGAGTTAATCACGAGCGCGCGGGTGCGCAACATCGCCGATCAGAATTCCGGTGTCCAAGCCGCTTATTACGGCTTTGTTGATCGTTTCCGGCAGGTGCCGGGCGACTGGCCGGCGGTAAACGCGGCACAAGCGATTCCAGGCGTGCTCACCGGTGGCGATGGGAATGGGCGACTTAATGGCGACTGGGTGGAAGCGTTGGCGTTGTGGGAGCAGCTTTCCAGGGCGGGGTTCATCCAGGGCGCCTATGTCGGGGGCGACAAGGAACCCACCGCAACCGACACGGACAAAGCGCCGCGCAATGCGTTTAACGGGTTTCTAGTTCTTTTTCGTTCCAACGATTATTTCGATACGGTTACCAATCCGACTGATCGTTTGAACCTGACGATGGGCCGCGGCATCCCAGTGAATGTGATGCGCGAGCTGGATCTCAAGGTGGACGATGGACTGCCGCAATCGGGCGTGCTGCGGCATGCGCTGATCAGCGGCGCGACTTTTGGTGAAGCAGGCCAATCAACAGCGGCTTGCGTGGATTCTGCAGTTACCCCCCCCATCTGGAACATCGCTGGCAACGAAGAGATCTGCAACGCCATTTATTTATACTGAGCGCGCCTTCCCCGCCACGCCGCGCCCGATGAGCGCACCTCTGCTGCGCTTCCTGGCGGTCACTAAGGCCTATGGCGGGCGCGACGTCCTATCCAACATCAATTTAGAAATTCCGCGCGGCACCTCAACCGCGTTGCTCGGTCTGAACGGCGCGGGCAAATCCACCTTGCTGCGTCTCGCGCTCGATCTGTGTGCACCGGATAGCGGAGAGGTAACCCTTAGCGGGGTGCCCGCACACCAGCCATCCGCCCGGAAAAATCTTGCCTATCTGCCGGAACGCTTCCTGCCGCCGCATTATCTAACCGGCGCGGAGCTGCTAAAGACTTTGTTGCAGCAACATGCGGTTGACTACGATCCGGCCGCTGCCCTCACGGAATGCCAGCAACTCGACTTCGATCCCCGCGCGCTGCAACGACGCGCGCGTGACTATTCGCAAGGCATGACACAGAAACTTGGGCTCATTGCGTGTTTGCTCGCGCGCCGCGAATTTCTGATTCTTGATGAGCCGATGAGCGGTCTTGATCCCCTGGCACATCGCCTGTGTTGCGCGCGTTTGCGCGCCGCGCAGGCAGCAGGAATCACGCTTTTGTTCAGTTCGCACGCCTTGCATGACGTGGCCCGGTTGGCTGAGCGTGTGGTGGTGTTGCACGCCGGGCGGGTGGCCTTCGATGATCAGATCACTGTCCTACGCGCACGCGATCCTGCACAGAACCTTGAGCAGGCTTTCCTCGAGATGATCACTCCCTCAAGTTAAGCAATCGGCGAGCCGCTAAGCGGCTCTTATGATTGAACTTCATCCAGAATTTTCCCGTGCCCTGCTTGATGCACTGCCGGGCGGCATTGCCTTCGTGGATCGCCACGATTACATCCAGTGGGCGAGCGGCGAATTCGCCGCGTTACTCGGCACCGATCAGCGCCATCTGATTGGTGATCCGGCCAGCAGCCTGCCTTTTCCGCTGCGCGATAGCCCACACCAAGGCGAGCAATTCGCGCTGGTAGGGGACTTATTAGTCGTGGAACGAACGCTCACGCTTGAACCGATGGTCGGGCGCCTGTTGCAGATATTTCCGCGCAAGCCTGTGCAAGCCGCGCTGCCAGCGGCGCGCCTGCTCGGGCCCGAGATGCCCGTGCCGACCGGCTTGCTAACGCGCGAGATAGGTTTGCAACGCCTGACGCTTGAGATTTCGCGCAGCCGGCGTTACGAAAATCCTCTGTCCTGCTTGATTGGACGCGCCAACGGCGTGACTGAGCGCGCGACCTTGCAAGGTCTCGCGACGCTCACCAGTTTGCTGCAGGAACAACTTCGTTGGGTTGATGTGCTGGTCCAGTGGGCAACGGATAGGGTGCTGATACTGTTGCCTGAATCCGGGACTGACGCCGCCTACCGGCTACAGCGCAAACTGGCGCAAGCCATTGATGCCAGCTGGCCTACGGAAATGACTGACGTGCGGGTGGTTTGGGGCAGCGCCACCTGGCGGCGCGGCGATGACGCCGTGCGTCTGGTACGCCGCGCGGAGGCCGCGAGCCTCGCCCACAGCCCGCATTGGACCGGCACGCACAGCTGCCTGGATCCTTAAGGTTTAGGCGGCTTCGATGAGCTCAAAGTCATGCGTGATTTCGGCTGTCTTGCCGAGCATGATCGACGCCGAACAATATTTTTCCGCCGAAAGCTGAATCGCCCGCTCGATCACGCTGGCTTTGAGGCCGCGCCCGGTAACTATGTAATGCACGTGAATACGGGTGAACACCTGGGGTTCATCGCGCGCGCGCTCCGCGCTCAACTCGGCCTGACAGTCCACCAAATCGTGGCGGCCCTTGGTCAGAATCGACACCACATCGAAGGCGCTGCAGGCACCCATCCCAATCAGTACCAATTCCATTGGCCGAATACCAATGTTGCGCCCGCCAGCCGTGGGCGGACCATCGAGCACTACCGCGTGGCCGGATTCGCTCTCGCCGACGAAGGACACGCCGTCGAGCCATTTGATGGTTGCTTTCATCCTAGAAACCTCATGTGTTCCGTGGGGTGCAGGGCAAGGCGCGATGAGGCGGGACAAGCTTCGCTATTGCGACGAGTTGCAACGCCGCCATGCGCGCCAGGGGACGCGCGGCGCGCGGCGCGCGGCGTAGCGACCCTTACCCAAAAGGTGACGCATATCTGAATGACAGATCCCATTCCAGACATACGCTTACTCACCTGTTTAAGCGGTCAACTGAAGTTTCCAGGTTCATCTCAAAAACTCTTTAAAGAGCCTTGTCAGGCGCGCAGCACTTTACTAGGCATCTCGCGCAAAGACGAATAGAATTCGCGTGTTACAGTGGTTTTATATAAACCAATGTAATAAAGTTCACGAAAGTTGTAGGACGGGAGATCGCGTATGGCAACGACCTTAGGCGGTGGCATGGGGAAAATCACCTTCGGGCCAATCAAGGCGCCTCATACGGACGACGCGATCCAACGGTTTCTCGAACACTGCCACCGCAAGAACTTTCCCGCCAAAAGCACCATCATCCGCCAGGGCGATCCTTCCCACGACCTTTTCTATGTGATGAAGGGCTCCGTGACCGTGATGCTGGAAGACGATGAAGGGCGCGAGCTGGTGCTGGCCTATCTCAATCCTGGCGATTTCTTCGGCGAAATTGGCCTGTTCAACGAACACACCAATCGCAGCGCACTGGTACGGGCCAAGAACGCGTGCGAAATCGCTCAAATCGGTTACGAGAAACTCAAAAGCATTCCCGCGGTCTTCCCTGATCTCCTGTTTGCGATTGCTTCCCAGCTCGCCACCCGTCTGCGGCGCATGAATCGCAAGGTCGGAGATCTGGCCTTTATGGACGTTTCCGGCAGAGTCGCGCGCGCGCTGCTCGATTTGTGCAAGGAACCCGATGCGATGACCCATCCGGACGGCATGCAGATCCGTATCACCCGCCAAGAACTCGGCCGGATTGTCGGTTGCTCGCGAGAAATGGTCGGGCGCGTCTTGAAGAGCCTCGAAGAACAGCACCTGTTGAGCGTCAGCGGCAAGACCATCGTCGTGTTCGGCGTGCGCTGAACTTCTGTTCCGTTGAATTCCCCGGCCGTTTCCCGGACAATCGCGCGCCTCGATCACACGGGCTGACGGCAATCGGTTCCCCGCAATGAGGGCACCACGCGACGTGCGCAGCGTCGCGATCAAATCGCGCCACCCGGGCCGACCATTCGTTCCACCCCATGGAACTTAGCCGGCAGTCACGCGTTACAAAGATGGCTACGTAGCTCAGCTGGTTAGAGCGCGGCACTCATAATGCTGAGGTCGGTGGTTCGAGTCCACCCGTAGCCACCAATTTACTCGTTGATTCCACAGCAAAATCTCTCATCTCGCTCAGGCCATCCGCTTACGCAGTACAACCAGTGCGGGACTTTTGCGGGACCCACCCCCGCAAACTCGATTCGCTGCTTCCAACAACTCTTCCAATTCAGGCCCCGAGTAGTGCGTGGTGATGTCACCCGACTTGTGCCCGAGTAACACTTTACGTGTCTCCAACGGGACGCCCGCAGCGCGTAATCGGCGACCGAAAGTGTGCTTCAAATCGTGAATCCGCACCCGCTTTAAACCGACCTTTTCGCGCGCCCGCTTCCAAGCCCCGTTGTACATCTTCGTGACCGGATTGCCCCGGTAGGTGAAGACATGCGTTGGATGCTTGCCCCGTTCACCTTCCACTACCGATCTCGCGATCGTGTTCAACACCACCAGGCGGTCCTCGCCATTCTTTACCCGCTCACGCGGGATGATGAATACCGAGGTCGACAGCTCCGGCACCTTCACTTCCCAGTCCCATCGAAGCTTGCAAACCTCCTGTTCGCGGCAACCCGTATTGACCTTGAACAACACCATCCTGGTGAGATGCGGCGGCAAACGCTGGAACAGTGCCGTCTGCTCGTCCCAGGAGACGGGGTACGGTTCATACCGATCCCCCCAGTCCACGAGCTGCAGCATTGGCGTGGTTTCCAGCCACGTCATACCCGCCTCGTCTCGCCACAGGCGCGCCGCCAGGTTCAGGATGCGTCGCACGACCGCGAAACTTCGATTCACCGTCGCACTTTTCACTCCATCGGCACGCCGGGCTGCGATATACGGCGCAAGCGTTCCCATATGAACTTGTCGCAAACGGAGATCGCCGATGAACCGATCCAGAGTCGCGAGATCCTGGGCGTCACGCGCGAGACTGCGTTTGCACGTCTCATTGAGATACTTCGTCGCCGCTTCGCGAAACGTGCGGTCTGGACGCACGCCATAGACCACTTGCTGACGTATCGACTCGGTAATCCGCGCTAGGAAGCACTCGGCTTCTTCCGCGTCGCCCGTGCCAGTGCTTTCGCGAAGGCGCCGGCCGAAGACAACCTTGTCGACATGCCAAATTCCCTGTCTCTTGTAGAGGCCAGGGATCCGTTTTCGTCCCATGTCAATTCTCCTTTGAGTTGACCGGGACGTCCGTTGCGGGACTTATGGTGGTCGACCCAGGCATCCAGTTCAAGACGGTCGAAGGCGATTCCCTGCCGACCGATCGGGATTTCAGTGAGGTGAGGGCGGACTTCGGCGTTGAAGCGGTTGCGGTCCATGCCGAGGTAGCGGGGGGCATCGCGAAAGCGGAGGAGCCGCGGGGCAACGGGTGCCGGCCTTGCCGGTTTCTGGTCTATGACCATTCCGGTCTCAGCGCCCAAAGTAGACGGCCGTGATTGCTTCCCGTTCATGCCCAAGTTCGTGGCTGACGGTAAGTCGCGCCTCGATGTCGTGGGCGCGTTGCGTCGGCGTCAATGTGCTCGACTCAGGACCGCCGGCGGCCGGACATCGCCACCCGGTCAGTTCCAGGTATCGCTGCTGGGCATAGGCATGGCGCAGCCCATGCAACTTGGAAAGCCCGGCCCGCGCCGTGTGCCCTTCGTACACCCGCAGTTGTTGGACATAGTTTCGGTCTGCCGGGATTAACGAGCCGCGACCGGCCAGACGATACGCACGGTCAAGGACCTCGCGCTGATCCTTTGTCCGGATCGGGATCTGGCGTGCCTTGCCGCCCTTGGTCCAGGTATCTTTGAGCAGCAGGTAGTCGCCCCGATCGGCGTAGCTCGGAATGAACTTAATGGCTTCTTCCCGACGAAGTCCGAATGCCGCCTGCAGTTCGAGACTCATCCGCACATATTCGTCGCGCACCTTCACAAGTGATTCCGCCATCAATGTCTGCGCCTTGCTCTCATTGGTGACGAACACGCGGTCGGGGATCCCGTAGTGGTCATTCGTTCTTGCGATGATGTTCTGGCGATTGACCTTCAATGCCCACCAACGCAAAGCCGACAGGCGGTTCTTGATCGTTGCGATTGCCAGTTCCTCCGCGAGCCAGTGCTGTGTCAGGGCTTCAACGTGCTTCGGTTTGAGTGAACCCGCTTCCAGTTGCCGGTAGCCGAGTTCGTGCAGTTGATTGGCGATCAGCGATAACAACCATAGGCGTTGCGCTTGAGTCGCGTAACTTCCATCACGATTCTTCAAACAAAGTTGTTTCAGTTGGTAGTTGAGGTCGCGCATGTGTCTCGAATATTTCTGGTAAGTGTTAATGATCTCCCAAGGGCCGTAGCCACTTGCGCACGCTCATCACGTGAATGATCGGGGACACGACTCCCCAAGACCTCAAAATGCCGGTCTCCGGCAGCGCGGACTTTCTTCGCAGAAGGAGTCGCCGCGCCATTCCAACAAGCAGCCCGTTGCGGACTTCATTCCAGCGTGGTGCGAAGCACCGAATGACAGTCGAGTCAAAAAATTCTCGAACTGTGTAGCGCACGTTTCATCAGACCGGAAACCTAAGCACGAGGGTCTGATGAAACGTCAGCGCAGAAACGAGATGACCGACGTGCGTTCATCCCAGACAACGACCAACTGTCTTACGACAGCCGCATTTCTTGAAGGTCTTTGAAATGCCTTGTTGCCACGATAAGCGTCGTGGCCACGCATAAATTCCTGGAAGAAAATTCTAGCGGAAGCTATGCTGTTTTCAAACATGAAAAAATCAATATTTTCTTTTAGAATCCGTACGTTAGTGAACATTAGACGACGTTATGGAACGTGTGTGCACGTTAGTGAACTAGAGAAATATTTTTCCCCTCGAAGTCTTCGTTATGACGTCGTCCTCAGTGCGTCCTGTCGCCGACGATGCATAAACCTGTGATCGCATCTCATGTTTTCGTTCTCGTCCCTACCGCGTGCCGTAGGGACGAGAACGACCTTCTGAACGCGCAGATGTACCGCCAGGCGTTGCCGCGAGTGAATCTGCTGCACTTCAGCGCGCCGCTTTCGGTTCTCCCCAAAGTCCACGCGCGTGCGGGAGCGCTTGCTTGAGCATTCGCGCGATGACGTGGGCCTGGCGCCAGCCGCTGACGTCGACCCAAAGATTTGTGCTGCTGGCACTCGCCGACGCGGCCGACGACAACGGCGCTTGTTGGCCAAGCGTGTCGACACTCGCGGATCGATGTGTGATGTCGACGCGCACGGTGCAACGCGCGCTCCAAGATCTGATCGCTGCCAATCTTATTCACAGCGATCCGCGACAACGCGGCGACGGATCGACCACGTCAAACCGTTACGTGTTGCATCTGGGAGGGGGTGACACTGTGACAGGGGCCCCTGTCGTGGATGTCACCGGGGGGTGTCACGGATGTCGGGGGGCCCCTGACACGGATGTCACCCCTAGAACCACCAATAGAACCGTTATTGATCCATCACCACCACTACCGCGCATCGCAGCTCCGGTCGTTGTTACGGATGGTGGTGAAACAAATGTGTTGATTTACCCGGGCGGCTTTTCGGAAAAAGAAAAGGGAGAAGCGAAGCGGCGACTACACCGAATTCCGGCAAAACTCGCACAGCAGCTACTCGACGAGCTCAGTGACAGAATGTGGCGCGGCGACGTCAAGACAACTCCATTGGCGTACCTGACCGGCCTTACCAGGCGGGCTGAGGCAGGGACATTTGTGCCGTGCCGGCCGTTAGCGCATCGGACGACACGCGTACCGCGAATTCGCGCGGAGACTGCCCCGTTGGCCGCAGAAATACCGCGTGCGCTAAATCCGGTCTACCCCGATGTCAGGTCCAATCCGCTCTGCCAACGCGTCGCAGAGATTCAGAACAAAGCGGCGCAACGTCGCGCAACAAAATCCTCTCCAGCACAGCCATCGGAACTACCAACAACACCCGCCCCTTCCGAGCAACCGGTTACTACTGATTCTGCCGTTGAAATTCCGCCTATGCCGTTGGAACCTCCGGCGCGCACGCGGGTCGTTGGCGGCTAGCATGGGCACCCCCGGCTCAACGGATTTTGGTACGGCGCCTGCATTCCGACCCGCCACCCTGTGAGGGGTCAACGTTACAATCATGCGTGGCCGTGTGAGGTTCCCCCAAAATAAGAAGGAAAAAGGTTCGAATGACAGACGGTAGTTTTAGCGGTATCGAGAAACTCGAATCCGACCTATGGGAGGCGGCGGATAATCTCCGCGCGAATTCCAAGCTCACTTCCAGCGATTATTTCATGCCCGTGTTGGGTATCATTTTTTTGCGCCACGCGACCAATCGATTTGATGCACCGCACAGGCAAATAGAGGTAGACCAGACCAGCGGCAAGATGCCTAAGCGCAAGGTGTTGCCGGCGGACTACATCGCGCGTCGCTCCCTATAGCTCCCGGAACAGGCGCGCTTCGACCAGATCGTGCGACAGGCTGCCGTGAGCGGCGCCGATCTCCCAAAACTAGTGACGGATGCAATGACGGCAATCGAAACCGCCTTCGAACCTTTGAACGGCGTCTTGCCCAAGGATTACGGCATATTTGAGCCCAAGGTGCTCGAAGATTTGATGCGCGTGTTTGATAGCGACCAGATCAAGCGGGCCACCGGTGATGTGTTTGGCCGCATCTACGAGTATTTCCTGGCCAAGTTCTCGATGCAGAAAGCGCACGACAACGGCGAATTCTTCACGCCCTCGTCTCTCGTTCAGATGATCGTCAATGTGATTGAGCCGAACCATGGCACGGTATTCGATCCCGCCTGCGGCTCAGGCGGCATGTTCGTCCAGTCCAGCCACTTTATAGAGCACGAGGGTGGGGATACCGCGAAAAAAGTCGTGTTCTACGGGCAGGAAAAGAACCGCGACACCATCCGCATTGCCAAGATGAACCTGGCGGTCCACGGCCTGGAGGGGAAGATTGCAGAGGCCATTACCTATTACCAGGACGAACACAACCTAGGACCAAAAAAAGCGCTGGAACCCGGCCGCAGCGATTTTGTGATGGCGAATCCGCCGTTCAATGTGGATCTGGTTGATGCCGATCGCGTGAAAGCTGATCCACGTGTGCCCTTCGGCCTTCCGGGCGTGAACAAACAGAACAAGGTCAGCAACGGAAACTACCTCTGGATTTCCTACTTCTGGAGCTACCTAAACGATAAGGGCCGCGCGGGTTTCGTCATGTCGTCCCAATCTTCGAGTGCCGGACATGGCGAGAAAGAGGTGCGTCGAAAAATCGTTGAAACCGGCGCCGTAGACGTGATGATTTCCATACGCTCCAACTTTTTCTACACCCGTGCCGTCCCCTGCGAGCTGTGGCATTTCGATCGCGCCAAACCGCCTGAACGCCGAGACAAGGTGCTGATGCTCGACGCGCGCAATGTGTACCGCAAGGTCACGCGCAAGATCTATGATTTCTCGCCCGAACAGATGCAAAATCTCACGGCGATTGTCTGGCTCTACCGCGGGCAGCAGAAGCGCTTCCTCGGGCTGGTGAAAGACTACCTCGGCCGTGTTTGCGCCGAGGGTGCGGCGGTGCCGAGAATCCTCGCACCATTCGAGGCCACGCTCACCGAGCTGCGCGGCCGCTTCGATGCAATCGCTGAGGCGGCGACAAAGCACGCTGACATTGACGCTGGCAAGAGACAGACGCTTACTGATTCCGTGTCCGAACTGGGCGAGGCTGCCACGCCCTACGAGGCCGACGCATCGAGCCTTCTCGCGAGCCTCGCCGCCTTCGACCAGAAACACGCCAAGGCACTGCCCGACAACAACGACGCCCAGCACTCGGCGCGTAAGGCGTTCGATCCCAGCACGGAGGCGATCCGCGGCCTCGTCAAGCAGGTGGACCTGCTCTACAAGTTCGCCGCGCGTGCGGCGGATCTCGCCGCCGAACTCGCGGTCGACGATGCAATCTCCGCCGCCTATAACCGCCGCGCGACGGCTCGGTTGGTCAAGCAGCTCGATGAGGAGCGCAAGACCGCCGTCGAGCAATTGAAGCATGCGGCCTACTTCCACCGGCAGGTCGCCTGGCTGCAGGACCGTTTCCCGAAGGCGGAGCTCGAGGCCGTCCCGGGGCTAGTGAAGCTCGTGGACCGCAAAGACATCGAGGCTGCTGACTGGAGCCTCACCCCTGGCCGGTACGTTGGCGTCGCGCCGCCGGAAGAGGATGAGGACTTCGACTTCGAGCAGACGCTGCGCGACATCCATGTGGAGTTGGCCGACCTAAACAAGGAAGCAGTGGATCTGGCAGCGAAGATTCAGGAGAACTTCGAGGAGTTGGGGCTATGACCGTCTCAGGTCGTCCATCAAAGAGGGTTCCACTTCGCGATGTGGCTTTCTTCCAAGAGGGCCCCGGACTTCGTACACACCAATGGGCGGTCGATGGCATGAAGGTCATCAACGTGACCAACATCATTGGTGATGGCTCAGTCGACGTGACGAACACCGACAAATTTATTGCGCTGGACGAATTCGAGATGCGCTATGCGCATTTCGCAGTCGAAGAGAACGACATTGTCGTTGCCAGCTCAGGAAATACTTACGGAAAAGTGGGTCGAATTCGAACTGAGCACCTGCCACTGATGATGAACACGAGTGTCATCCGGTTTCATAGTGGAGACAAAATCCGCCTGGATGACGACTTTCTCTTCGGTTGGCTCCGGTCTCCCGAGTTCATCAATCAAGTGGAGGGTTTTGTTACCGGCGGGGCGCAGCCGAACTTTGGGCTCATCTCACTTGAAACAGATGAGCATCACTCTCCCAGATATTGATCTCCAGAAGAAGATTGCCGACATTCTCTCCGCCTACGACGACCTGATCGAGAACAACCGGCGGCGGATGGCGCTGTTGGAGGACGCGGCGCGACAGCTATACCGCGAGTGGTTCGTCCGCCTTCGCTTCCCCGGTCACGAGCACACCAGAATCACCAACGGCGTGCCGGAAGGGTGGGAACGTGTGCCACTGGGTAAGCGAGCCACTCTGAATTACGGAAAGGCACTGAAGGCGGAAAATCGTTCTGACGGTCCTTATCCAGTTTTTGGGTCCAGCGGAATCGTAGGTGTACATGAGAAAGCGCTGGCAGCCGCTCCAGGTATCGTTGTTGGTCGCAAAGGCAATGTCGGGAGTGTCTATTGGTGCCCAACGGACTATTGGCCGATCGACACGGTCTATTTCATCGACGCCAGCACGAGCAATCTTTGGCTCTACTACGCGCTTCAGCACATGCACTTCATCAGCACTGATGTCGCGGTGCCCGGGCTGAACAGGGACTTCGCCTATAGCCGGCCGTTGTCAATGCCTGATGCGCGTTTCGTTCGCGACTTCCTGGAATCGGCTGCGCCGCTGCACGAGCAGATCACGAAGCTCGACGAGATAAACGACAAGCTCCGCGCCGCCCGCGACCTGCTGCTGCCGAGATTGATGAGTGGCGAGATTTCGGTCTAATGAAGCCGTCGAAGTCTCCGCAATCGTTGGGTCCCGCTTTGCTTTTACAGGCAGGCACAGCATGAACCCACTCCGCGTTGTCTTTGATACCAACGCTTTTAGTCCAGGATACTTCGATCTGCTGGAGCAGAGTCCCTTACGCAAGCTTTGCCGCACTGGACATATCCAACCCATTTACAGCCACGTCTTTCTTGAAGAGACTCTGAGAGCCTACGGGGTCGAAAGCAGACGGGAAGATCTTGTAACGAAATGGCTCCCCTTCATTGTCGTGACAGCAGATCGGATATGTAACGACTTTGTCACGATTTGGCGCGAGGAACTCATTCAGGGACGTGGACCGCATGCGCGTATTTTCATGTCGCGTCGGGACTACGAAAGCTTCGAGAAAAGTCTAATTTCTATTCCTCTGGACGGGACCTGGCGACCTTGGATGAGGTCGGAAATTGATCGGGAGATAGAAGATAAAAAGCGCGCGGCGCAGCGAGAGATTTCGAAAGAAATGCGTAAGGAAGTCGCGGACTGGCGTAAAGCCGCGTGCTATAAATTCAAAAAGCATGAGACCAAGGAAATCGAAGAGGTTTTTGAAAGAGAAGTCGATTTCAGTGGTCGTCGATTTATTTCGGCACTCATTCAGGCGAAGAATCCGGCAGCGGCGGCGGAACGCTGGTCTCAAGGGAAGGCTCAGTACCCCTTCTTCACAAGCTTCGTAGTCAACATGATGTACATGGCGCGCCATGCGATGACACGCGCCAACGAAGCGATCGATCTCAATGCCCAAGCCGATTTAGACTTGATGACGCATCTCTTGAATGCGGACATTCTTGTCTCGAATGAGACGGGCTTCCTGCGTACGGCATTCGAAGATCTCTGGAAGCCGCGAAGGAAAGTCATGTTTACCTCGCCGCAGTTTGCTGCCTTCATCGAATACCTTTGATCCGCAACTGCAAATGACCTTTAAGGATCAGCATACAGACCGCAAATCGTTGCGACTGGTGACGGATCGAACCGCGGACTGGGACTCCTTGGCGCGAGCCTGCGTATGCTTCGCCAGCGGCGCAGGCGGGCGACTATTGATCGACATCGAAGACGGTGAATCGGAGCCACCCACTGGTCAAGCCGTGGCTAACGATTTGTTGGATCGACTACGCAAGCGCATGGCAGAACTCACAATGAATGTGCAGATGCTGCCGCACATGCGGAAGGCGCTAGATGTCGGAGAATTTTTTGAGGTGATTGTTGAACGATCACCAAGGGAGCAGAACGAGAAGCTCCGCGCCGCCCGTGACCTTCTACTCCCGCGCCGAGTGAGCGGAGAAATTACGGTCTGATTGGCTTGCATGTTGCTTCTCTCAGATTGCTTGACGGGCAATCTGTGAGAAATAGAATGCAATCATGAAACGGCGTCTCGGAAATCTCGAACGACAACTCCTCGCCTATGCGCAACTGCGCAAAGTTCGCGAGTTGCGGACGGGCGAGCTGCAGAAACCGCTGGGCATCACAGCCAAACAGGAGCGCGAACTCTACAGCCGCCTCGCGCGGGCGGGGCTGATCGCGCAGGTACGCCGGGGCCTGTACTTGGTGCCGCGTGAACTGCCGCTCGCCGGAGCGTGGACACCGGACGAGGCGCTCGCACTCAACACTTTGATGAGTGATCGCGGCGGGCGCTATCAGATCTGTGGTCCCAATGCGTTCAACCGTTACGGATTCTCCGAGCAAATTCCCAATCGCGTGTACGCGTACAACGATAAGCTGTCCGGAGAACGAACCGTCGGCGCCATCGCGCTCACCTTGATTAAGGTTGCCGGCACCCGCCTGGGCGGCACCGAGAAGTTCACTACGCGCGAGGGGCAGACCGTGGTCTACTCCTCACGTGCGCGCACGCTGATTGATGCCGTCTACGACTGGTCGCGCTTCGATAGCCTGCCGCGCGGATACGGGTGGATCCGGCGTGAGCTGGACAACAAGCGAGTCACGCCTGCGGAGCTGATCGACTTGACCCTGCGCTATGGCGATGTCGGCACCGTGCGGCGGATGGGCGCACTGCTGGAGCGCGAGACCGTGGATGCCCAGCTACTGCGCAAGCTGGAGAAGAAGCTGTCGCAATCGACCAGCCTGATCCCCTGGATACCCACGGCGCCGAAACGCGGAAGCGTTGACCGCCGCTGGGGCGTGGTCGTGAACGGAGAGGCATGAGCGTGTCGATCCGCCTGCATATCGATGACCAGGAACTACTACGCGAGGCAATCTCTTTCACGGCGCGGGAAACTGGGTTCAATCCGCGCCTTGTTGAGAAGGATTATTTCTGCAGCGTCGTGTTGGAGTATCTCGCCGCGAGCGGCGCTGGCCTAACGTTTAAAGGCGGCACCTGTCTGTCCAAAATCCACCGCGGCTTCTACCGGCTAAGCGAAGATCTCGATTTCAGTATCTCGACCACGGTAGGGGCTACGCGGGCAGAACGAAGCAGAAGCGCGGCACAACTGAAGACGGTCACGGCCGCCCTACCCGTGCACCTGCCCACCTTCCGAATTCGCGAACCTCTTGCAGGTGCGAATAGTTCCACACAGTACAACGCGGTAGTGGAGTATGAGTCCTTGATCGACGGGCACATGGAACCTATCAGAGTCGAGGTTGGTGTGCGGGAACCGAATCTAACGGACGTGCTGGCTGGCGCTGCCAAAACGGCACTTCTCAACCCCGTAAGCGGACGGGCGCTCGTGGATCCGTTTACTGTGCATTGTCTTTCGTATTCAGAAGCCATGGCCGAAAAGTTCCGTGCAGCGCTTTGCCGGAGTGAGGTCGCAATCCGTGATTTCTTCGACGTTGAGTATGCGACGCGCAATGCCAACTTCGATGCAAGCGAGCCGGCCTTTCTCGATTTACTGCGCCAGAAGATCGCCATTCCGCGCACCGGGCCAGTCGATGTTTCGGATGTTCGAATGGAGCAAGTACGGCGGCAGTCGGGCACGCAACTGCGGCCAGTGCTGCGTAAACAGGAGTTCGTGCGTTTCGACCTTGAACAAGCCATCGCGACGGTGCGTCGAGTCGCTAAAAAGCTTGCGTCGCCATGAGCGCTGATATCTCGGGTGAGCGACGTTGGCGGCGCTAGCGACTGGTTCCAGAAGGGAGATAAAGGACAAAGGGGTACGGAATTATCATGACGCGACCTGCATCGGCGCCAGACCAACTTCCCAACCCCATGTTTTAAAGGAGTATTTATAAAAGACACTGTGTCAGAATGTCCTTGATAAAGCGCAGTTTTGTCCAATAGAAGGCACCCGATGGCCCTTACCGACATCAACAGCGAAGACCGACTGGTCCAGCGGACCTTCGCCGAACATCTGGAGAGGGTGCACCACTGGGAAAGCGTGTATGCCTTCGATCTGGAGACGTTTGGACGGGCCGGCATGCTGGGGCGCGAATCCGAGCGGGATGTGGTGCTGGCGCGTGACCTTCGCGCGGCATTGGAACGGCTGAATCCAGATATTCCAGCCTTGGCGCGCGAGCAGGCCATTGAGAAGCTAACCCGCATGGATTTCGCCCGTTCACTCGTGCAGCACAACAAAGAGTTCTACGGTTTCATTCGCGGTGGCGTACCGGTTCAGTGGCGCGATGCCGCAGGTGAAACCCGCCATGCGCATGCGCGTGTACTCGACTTTCGGGACGTAAATCAAAACCGATTTCTGGCGGTGCGCGAACTGAAGATCCAGGGCGTGCGCGTGCCACACTATAATCGGCGCGCGGATCTCGTGTGTTTCGTGAATGGCCTACCGTTGGTTTTCATTGAATTGAAAGCCGTCTATCGGAACATCCGTTCTGGCTTCGACGACAACCTCACGGATTACCTGCACGAGCACAGCATCGCCCACGCTTTTCACCATAATGTGTTTCTGGTCGTAAGTAACGGCGATCAGGCACGTTACGGATCCATTACCAGCAAGTGGGAGCATTTCGTCGAGTGGAAGCGCAACGCCGAAAGTGACAAGGCTCGGCTGGACGCCGAGGCGTTACTCGACGGGATGCTGGCCAAAGAACGGCTCCTGGACCTAGTAGAGAACTTCATTCTGTTCGACGACAGTCGTGCCGGGGGAACACGCAAGGTGGTCGCGCGTAATCATCAGGTGATGGGTGTTAACAATGCAGTCAAGTCTGTCATTCGTCAGGAAGAATTGAAGCGTGAATATCCCGCAGCGGAACGCCTTATGGAATACCGCGTGCCTAAACCGAAGCTCCTGAAGGCTGCCGAAACACCGGAGGATTCCCGCTATACCGCATTAACGGTCGCGAAGCGTCCAGACGACGATGAATTGCCGCTGATAAAGCGCGCACATCCTGAACTCGGGCAACTCGGGGTGTTCTGGCATACACAGGGGAGCGGCAAATCCTACTCGATGGCCTTCTTCGCCGAGAAAGTACGCCGAGCGGTGCCGGGTAATTTCACATTCCTAGTGATGACGGACCGCGAAGACCTGGATGACCAAATCTGGCGCACCTTTGTTGGCTGCGAAGTGACGGATGACAAAACACCGCGCGCCGGCTCTGGCAAAGAGCTGCAAGAAATCTTGCGCGAGAACTATCGCTTCGTGTTCAGTCTGATTCATAAATTCAACCAGCCGGTAACTCAACCCTACAGCGAGCGTGACGACATCATCGTCATTTCAGACGAAGCGCACCGAACACAAGCTGGCAAGTTCGCGCGGAACATGCGGCTGGCATTGCCGAACGCTTCATTTATCGGCTTCACCGGCACGCCTCTTTTCAAACACGATCAGCTGACGCGCCGTATCTTCGGTGGCTACGTCTCACGCTATGACTTCAAGCGTTCAGAAGAGGACCAATCGACCGTCAAACTTGTTTACGAGAACCGCGGCGAGAAGCTCGGCATCGCACGCTTCGATTTGAACGACCGGATTGCCGAGGCGATTGAACGCGCGGAACTTGACCCCGACCAGATCGCTTTGCTGGAAAAGTTGCTCGGGAAAGACTACGAAATCATTACGGCCGATGATCGCCTGGATAAACTGGCTGACGACTTTGTCGAGCATTGCGCAACGCGCTGGGAAACCGGCAAATCGATGCTGGTGTGCATCGATAAACTTACCTGTGCACGGACGTTGCAGCGCGTAGAACCGCGTTGGCGGAATAGGCTCGACAACCTCCGAGCGGAGCTCGCCCTCCGTGAGGCTGAACTGACTGCTGCATCCAACCTCGATGTACAGGAACGCCTGACAAAAGAGATTGAGTCTCGGCAAAGCCAAGCGCAATGGATGGCAAGCACACTTATCGAAATCGTGATTAGCGAAGCGCAGAACGAGGTTCGGGATTTCGGGAAGTGGGGTTTCGACATCATCCCGCACCGCGTGGTAATGAAAAACGGCTTCGAAACCCCGGATGGGAAACGCGTTTCCGTGGAGGATGCCTTCAAAGACCCACAGCATCCATTCCGCGTAGCCATTGTATGCGCCATGTGGCTCACCGGGTTTGATGTTGAGTGCCTGGCCACTCTCTACATCGACAAACCCATGAGAGCCCACAATTTGATGCAGGCGATAGCGCGCGCGAATCGGGTTTACCCCGGCAAGGACTGCGGCGTGATTGTCGATTACAACGGCATGCTGAAAAGTTTGCGTGAGGCGCTCGCTCAATATGCGCTCGGTGACGACGACGATGAGGGCGACGAAGGGCATATCGTTGCTCCGATAGAGGAACTCGTCACCGCTCTCATCCAGACCATAGAGGCCGCCGAAACTCATCTGCTTGGATTGGGGTTCAACGCGACTCGGTTACATGGTGCTACGGGGTTTGACCGAATCTCCGCTTTGCGCGACGCAGTAGACGCGGTCTATACCTCCGATGACGCCAAGCGCCGGTTCGAGATCATCGCTCGACAGATGTTTATCCGATTCAAGGCGCTGCTCATGGAACCGAGCGCCCTCGCTTATGCCGAAAGACATGACAATATCGAGGCGATCTATAAGAAGCTGCAGGACAGGCGGGATACTGCCGACGTAACGGAGGTTCTCAAAGAATTGCACCGCATCGTCAACGAGGCTATTCGCGCTGCCGCTCCAGGGGGCGATCACGCCGAAGGACTCACCGTTGATTTGAGCCGGATTGATTTTGAAAAGTTGCGGGATGAGTTCGCCCATAAAGTTCGCCGCAAACACGCGGCCCTTCAGGATATTCGGGACGTGATCGAGCAGAAACTTGCCCGAATGCTCGCACTCAATCCGATGCGGATGGATTACTACAAGAAGTACCAAGAAATTGTCGCGGACTATAATCGCGAGAAAGACCGTGCGACGGTAGAAGCTACATTCGCCCTGCTCGTTCAGTTCGCCGCCGACCTCGACGCGGAGCAACGTCGGGCGGTGGAAGAAGGTCTTAGCGATGACGAGTTGGCGCTGTTCGATCTGCTGTTCCGGGAATCCATCTCCAAAGCGGATCGCGAACGATTGAAACAGGCCAGCAAATCTCTCCTCCAATCGCTCCACGCCCTGCTAGAACCAATGCCAACGTGGACGGAAAACAGCTCGACTCAAGCAGAAGTTCGGGTCTTCATTCTGGACACCTTATGGGAGCAATTGCCGCGCCCACCGTTCTCGGACGAGGACGCGGAGCGGCTTTCGGAACGTGTTTACAACTTTATTTGGCAACGGAGCGCTAGTGGAATTTTAAACGATGCGAGCGCGTTTCACTGAACGACGCTAGCTGTAAATCCAAAATTGATTCCCTCAGTAATTAGCAGCGGCATGTAAATAGTAACCGAGCCGGGTGTGACTGCATTGAATGATCTTGATTCGCAGGCGACGTTACGGGCGGAGAACGCTCGATTGATTGCGCTGTTGGAATCCCACGGAGTCGAATGGCGGCTGCCACCCGGGCCTGCGCCGTCCGTCCAGGAATCAGAGTCGTCGCGCCTCTCTACGGACGAGAAAGTAGGGCTTTTCCGTCGATTGTTTCGTGGTCGCACGGATATCTACCCAATCCGCTGGGAGAGCAAAACCACCGGCAAAGCGGGCTATGCGCCAGCCTGTGCCAACGAGTGGCGAGCTGGGATCTGCGAAAAGCCGCGTATTAAATGCAGTGACTGTGGCAACCGTCTGCTGATTCCCTTGTCGGATGCCGTGATTTACAAGCATTTGTCTGGTGAACAAACCGTCGGCGTTTACCCGCTGCTCGAAGACGATACTTGCTATTTTCTCGCCGTCGATTTCGACGGGCCGGAGTGGCGGGAAGACACACGTGGCTTCGCGCAATCTTGCGCCGAACTCAGTGTACCGGTGGCACTGGAGATTTCGCGTTCGGGGCAAGGAGGTCACGCCTGGGTATTTTTTGCTGGAAAGGTATCGGCCCGTGATGCTCGTAGATTGGGGACCAGCATCCTCAGTCATTGCTGTGCGCGTACCCGACAATTGAAGCTGGAATCTTACGACCGTCTTTTCCCGAATCAGGACATCATGCCAAAGGGAGGCTTCGGAAATCTGATCGCCTTGCCATTGCAAAAGAAGCCGCGTGAGAACGGCTGCAGCGTGTTCGTGGATCCCGAGTTTCGTCCTTATTCCGATCAGTGGGCGTTCCTCTCATCTATTCAATCCATGGCACCCCACGACGTCGATCCCACAATCCTGCGCGCCACGGGTGGAGGTCATCCGCTTGACGTCACTTTCGTCGACGAGGAAGACTTGGCGACACCGTGGAAACGTAATCCGATACGCTCGACCGCTAAGTTGCCGGGAACAATGCCCGAATCGCTCAAGATCACTCTGGCGAATCTCATTTACTTCGAGAAATTATCGCTGCCGCAGCCGTTGGCTAATCGCTTAATCCGACTTGCCGCATTCCAGAATCCGGAGTTCTATAAAGCACAAGCGATGCGGATGTCCGTATGGGACAAACCACGCGTGATCGGGTGTGCTGAGAACTATCCGCAGCACGTCGGCTTGCCGCGCGGCTGCCTCGACGCTGCATTGGGACTCTTGCGCGACAACAATATCAGCTGCGATCTACGTGATGAGCGCTACTCTGGAGAGGCTCTCAGTGTTCCTTTTGGCGGCACGCTGCGGCCAGACCAGGAAGCGGCGGTCGAGGCGATGCTGCAACATGATGCTGGCGTACTGTGCGCGCCGACGGCCTTTGGTAAAACTGTCGCTGCTGCGGCACTGGTTGCTCGGCGTGGCGTAAAC
>CAMATU010000045.1 GCA_945861225.1 Klebsiella pneumoniae | reverse complement strand
GAACAGTTTCTAACGTGGCTGGCGACCGCTCGCAAGGTCGCCGCATCCACCCAGAATCAGGCGCTAAGCGCGATTCTTTTTCTGTATCAACGTGTGCTCGGGCAAGATCTGCCTCGACTCGGGAAATACGCGCGGGCCAAAAAACCGGTGCACCTACCGACAGTGCTCACCCGCGACGAAGTTCGTCGCCTGCTTGCTCAGCTGGAGGGGCCGTTGCTTTTGATTGCGCACTTGCTCTATGGCGGTGGGCTCCGTCTGTTAGAAGCACTACGCCTTCGCGTGAAAGATCTCGATTTCGAGCGGCGACAAATTTTGGTGCGGGATGGCAAAGGCGCCAAAGATCGCGTGACAATGTTGCCCGGAGCGGTTCTCGATCCGCTGAAGCTCCACCTTGCGAATGTGCGGATACGGTACGAACAGGACTTGGCGAGTGGTCGCGCCGACGTCTGGCTGCCATTCGCTTTGTCACGCAAATACCCGGCGGCCGCGCAGAAGTGGGGTTGGCAGTTCGTTTTTCCAGCTCGCGTACCGAGCCGTGATCCGGAGACGGGCGTGTTGCGCCGCCATCACGTTCACGAAAAGTCGATGCAGCGTGCGATGACTATTGCGGTCCAGCGGGCCGAACTCGTGAAACCCGCGTCATGCCACACGCTACGCCATAGTTTTGCGACGCACCTACTCGAAGACGGTTACGATATTCGGACGATCCAAGAACTTCTCGGGCACAAGGATGTTGCAACGACAATGATTTATACGCACGTGCTCAACCGTGGCGGCGGCGGAGTGAAGAGCCCACTGGATCGGCTGTGAAACGGCGGCTTACTTGATAAACGAAGCCACGGGATTGGCCACGACATGCTCTGCCAAGCGCGCGCGAGCTAAGCGCTCAAATCAAAATGGAAACATTTTGGAAACATCGATGCTCAGAACGTCGCCGCTAAATTTTCGAACGTCGTAACACGATGAGTTGCATAGAGAATTATGGTGGCCAGGGGCAGAATCGAACTGCCGACACGCGGATTTTCAATCCGCTGCTCTACCAACTGAGCTACCTGGCCAGAGAGATCGCTGGACGGCCGCCGCAGGTTAGGACCGGCGGGGAGGGCGTATTAAATCGACTCCGTCTGGGGGCGTCAACCCGAAGCCTTGAAATCAAAAAGTGATTGCCGTCCGAAAGGTGGGCGCTTGAGGCAATACTCTCCGTGTCGTTTTGGGCGAGCAACTTCGAAGCGCGCAGATGCCTCTTTGAAAAGAACTTGGTATCCAGCCGTTTGGTTCTCTCCAGCTTCGAAAGTCTTATCTCGGATCCCTCTAGCCCCTCCAACAACCGCCCATAGCGGCTAGTACCTTGTCACAGTGATTTCGATCGATTGAGCGTTGTGTGCGATCTAAGGGCTGGGAGATATTCGAGTTCGATGAGCAATTCAATGCTCCGCGCGCGCTGTGGGGTCCGTCGAATGAGCCGAGCGCGTTCGAGCGCGAGTACCATTTAAAGTTCAAGCATTCGCTCCGCGGCTTTGACGGCGCCCTGCGCAGTGTCCCGAATTCCGACAAAAAAATTCGAGCCAGCCTTCCCAGTCGCCGCCGCGGCCGCTCACGAGCAGCCGAATGTAGAGATAATTTTGACCAGGGTCTTAAGCCGCGATCCGAATCAACCGCTTACCGAGATTCTCGCCGCGATACAGGCCGGCGATGGCGTCTGGCGCATGTTCGATGCCATCCAGGATATCTTCGCGATAGCGTAGCTGGCCGGCGGTCACCCAGGTGGTGAGTTGCGCGATGGCCTCGGCATAGCGGGGCTTGAAATCGAATACCACAAAACCTTCCATGCGGGCGCGCTTCACGAGTAAATGGCGCTCCACGCGAGGGCCCAGCGGTGGCGGGTCCCAGCTCGCGACTGAGGCGGTGCCGCAAATGACTACCCGTGCACGCGGATTGAGATGGCGCAGCACTTCATCGCTGATCACCCCTGCCGTGTTATCGAAATACACATCAACTCCCGCCGGGCACGCGCTGTTGAGTGCTTCAGCTAAATTTTCCGTGTGGTAGTCGATCGCGACCGAGTAGCCGAACTCCTCTGTGCACAGACGGCGCTTATTGGCGCCGCCGGTGATGCCGACCGTGCGACAGCCGTGGATATTCGCGATCTGGCCGACGCAAGATCCGACTGACCCGGCCGCAGTCGATACCACCACCGTTTCGCCCGTTTTCGGCTGACCCACGTCGAGCAAGCCAAAGTAGGACGCGCAGCCATTGATCCCGAGCACGCCGAGAGCGGTCGAGATAGGCAAGCCAGGTGCTGGGACTTTGCGATCAATATTCTGGGCGGTGGCGAGCGCATAGTCCTGCCAGCCGAACATCCCAGTGACATACTCACCAACGGCGTAATCAGCTGACTTGGAGGCCACCACCCGCCCAACGGTGAGTGCACGCATCACAGCGCCAATGGCCACCGGCTCCGAATAGTTGCCGACACTCGACACCCAGCCGCGCATCGCCGGCTCCACCGACAGAAACTCATTGCGGACCAGCACTTCACCGTTGGCAATTTCGGGCAACGGGCGATCCACGATGTCAAAATCTGTGGCCTGCGGGATGCCGTTGGGGCGCGCCACCAGCACCACTTGACGATTCTTTTCTATCGGCATGACTTGGACTCCTGATCGCGGGCCAACCCGCTTCGTGATCGCTTGGAATGCGCCGGGATTATAGTACGGTAGCGTACCAATTGAGTTCGCCCCAGAACTCTAATTCAATTGCCCCGCGAATCACCCTAACGAGAAAATGCTATGGAAATCGGTATTGCCCAAGTCCTGCCCAGTTTCGCCTTCGAAAATACCTCTGATGCCCAGCGCTATGCCGACGAAATCGCGCTCGTGCTGGCACACCGCTGGATGTCGCCATGAATGGCATGAAGTCGTTCGCGAAGGAATTGATGCCGGTGATCTGCAGTTGGGCTGCGCCCGAAGTGAGGCTTGCCAATGTCGGTTAAGCCGCGCGCGGAGCAGACGTCAGGATTGAAGGTGGCCGTGATTGGGGCAGGGATGTCCGGCATTCTCGCCGCGCTCAAACTCCGCGAGGCGGGTTATACCGAGGTGCGGATTTTCGAGAAGGCGGCGCGCCTCGGCGGCACCTGGCGCGACAACACCTATCCTGGTCTCACTTGTGATGTTCCCTCTCAGCATTATTGCTACTCCTTCGAACTCAGTGCCGAATGGAGCCGCTTGTTCTCGCCGGGGGCGGAGATTCTGGCTTATCTCGAGAGTGTCGCGACGAAGCATGGCGTCGCTGAGCAAATCGAGTTCAACAAGGAACTGCTAAGCGCGCACTGGCTTGAGGGCGTGTGGCATTTAAAGTTCGCGGATGAGACCGCGGTGGTGGTGGATGTGGTCATCGCGGCGACCGGGGTGCTGCATCATCCCGTGTTGCCGGCGATTGCGGGAATCGGCAATTTTGCAGGACCGGCTTTTCATACGGCGCGCTGGAACCATGAGGTTGAGTTGGAGCACAAGCAGGTCGGGATCATTGGCACCGGCTCGACGGCGATCCAGTTGGTGCCGGCGCTGGTGGATGATGTTTCCTCGCTCACCCTTTTTCAACGCACGCCGCAATGGGTTTTGCCGTTACCCAATCCGGCGTTTAAGGAAGATCAGAAAGCGCATTTCAGAACTCACCCGGAGACCCTCGATCACGCCTATCACCAATGGCTCGATCGAATTCGCACGACCATCGCGCGCGCCGTCATCGGCGATCAAGAACAAATGGCAAAAATCGCACAGGCCTGCCGCGACAATCTCGCGAACAGCGTGCGTGACGACGCCCTGCGCGCCAAGTTAACGCCGGACTACCAGGTGGCCTGCAAGCGCCTGATCATGTCGGAGACCTTTTACGAGGCGATCCAGCGCCCGAATGCTAACGTTGAGACTACGCCGATTGCGCGCATCGAGGCTGGCGGCGTTCGCCTATGCGATGGTCGGCTGCAGGAACTTGACGTATTGATTTACGCCACGGGTTTTGATGCGCATCGCTTCATGCGCGACATCGATTTTGTCGGTACGGATGGGGTGCGCCTGGAGGATGCGTGGGCCCACGCCCCGCATACGCATCGCAGCCTGTCGGTCCCGGGTTTTCCGAATTTCTTTATGCTGATCGGACCCAACAGCCCGATCGGTAATTTCTCACTCATCATGGTGGCTGAGCTTCAGGTCGCCTATCTGCTGCAACTGCTAGCGCCATTGCGCAGTGGTGGATGCCGTGCAATCGAATCCACAGCGGCGGCCTGTGCGGCCTTCAATCAGGATATTCGCAATGCGATGAAAGGCACGGTGTGGGTGAGTGGTTGTCGGAGTTGGTATCTGGATAAGAACGGCCAACCGATTCTGTGGCCCTGGACCTTGGAACGTTTTCAAGCCGAAATGGCGGCACCGGATCTTGCAGAATATGCGCTGACTGGATGAACGCGCAGCGGAAGAAGTTAGGCTCAATTATCGCTACTGAAAATTCGAGGTGGGTATGAAGTGCATCGCGATCTTTGGTGGCACCGGCGGACTCGGCGAAAATGCCGTGATGACCCTGGCCCGCCGCGCGCCCGTTTGCATCGGCTATGCCCACAATCAGCGCAAGGCTGAAGCGCTCGGGGAAGCTGTATCTGCAGCTGGCGGTCGTGCGCTCGTGCAACAAGTCGACATCCGCGAAGCCGCTTCGGTGGCGCGCTTCATTGAACGCGCGAGCCACTTCGAAGACGGTCTCCAGGCCATTGTGTGCGCGACCGGCCCGGCGATTCCGTTGATGCCGCTGGTCGACGTTGCAGATGAGGATTTTGACCGCGTCTATGCGACCGATGTGCGCGGATCGTTCAATGTCATCAAACACGGAGCGCAGGCGCTGAAAGCCGCCGGTGGCGGCAGCATCGTGTGTTTTCTCACCACTGCGGTGCTGCGAACCTTGGAGAACGATGGCATGTCCGGGTGCCCGAAGACGGCGGTTAGTGCACTGATCAAACAAGCTGCGCGCGAAATGGGCCCCTATAACGTGCGCTGCAATGGCATCGCGCCGGCGGTGATCGATGCAGGGATCGTGCATTCGCCGGATTTCGCCGGTAACGCGCTGGCGCAAGGGGTGATCTCGGCGATGGTGAACCAGACACCACTCGGGCGAATGGGTCGGCCCGAAGAAGTCAGTGCAGTCGTCGATTTTCTGGTCTCACCGGGCGCGAGTTACATCAACGGCCAAATTATCGGCGTAGATGGCGGGTTCAGCGCCTAAGCGCGTTTTCATATGATCAGTCGTTCTCACCTATAGGGCGGAAAAGCGCAGCGCCTTCCGCCGTGTGTCGACATCAGATTCCGTCATGACGGGGTTTGGTAGGTGACCTCATGCGGCGGGTGCGCTGCGCTTTTCCGCCCTATTTCAATTATCTCCTTCGAGAATAATGTCCTTGTAACTCCCGCCGGCCGGAATCATCGGATAGACATTCTGTTCGCGATCGACGATCACATCGACGAGATAAGGTTCTGTAGGATCCGCCAGCATGCGCGTGTACGCGGCGGCAAGCTCGGCAAGCGTGCGCACTCTTTCGGCCTTCACGCGATAGCCGGCCGCAATTGTCACGAAATCCGGGTAGATGTCCTGCTCGCCAGCGGGCTTCACCGACATCGGATCGCCCAAGGATGAACCTGAGCGGTGCCCGGCATAAATCATGTCCTGCCACTGGCGCACCATCCCCAACCATTGGTTGTTGATGCACACGATCTTCACGCCGATGCCATAGCGATGGCAGGTCGAGAGTTCGTGAATGCTCATGTTGAGACTGCCATCGCCATCGATGTCGATCACCAGGCGGTCCGGACAGCCAACTTTCGCGCCGATCGCAGCCGGCAAACCGTAACCCATCGTGCCGAAGCCAGAACTGGACAGAAACGATCGCCGCTGGTTGATCGCATAGTGCTGCATGGCCCACATCTGGTGCTGCCCAACGCCGACTGTGACTAAGGCGTCACCGCCGGTCATCTCGGACAGTAACTCAATCGCAGCCGGTCCGCCGAGCGTCGCTCGCGGATGCACCTTGAGTGGCTGTGCAAGCTGCATGGCGGCGAGTCGCGCGCGCCACGCGGCGTAATTTCCAGGCGCTACCGCCTCGATCAACTGAGGCAGTGCAATCCCTAAATCGGCGCCGATGCCGAGCGTCACCACTTTGTTTTTGTCGAGCTCGTGACGGTCAATATCGATATGAATGATCTGTCCGTGCTCGATGAACTTATGCACATTGCCGGTCACGCGATCATCGAAGCGCACGCCGAGTGCGATCACCAGATCAGCCTCATTGACTGCGACATTCGCCGTATAGCTGCCATGCATCCCGAGCACATGCAGCCACAGTGGATGCTGCGCGGGCACCGCGCCGAGTCCCATCACAGTGGTGGTGATGGGGCAGCCGAGCTTCTCGGCCAGCGCCACCAGCTGGGCTTCGGTGCCGCTCGAGACAATCCCCCCACCGGCGTAGATCACCGGGCGTTCGGCTTCCGCGATCATCCGCACACATTGCTTTAGCTGCGACTCGGGGATCCCGCTGGCGAGCGTCTCCGGCGGATCAATCACCGCTGGAATGCGCGGCGCGATATAGCGGCCCTCGGGATCGCGCGGAAAGTGTTGCTGGATGTCTTTCGGCAGATCGATCAATACCGGGCCGGGTCGATTCGAGCCCGCGAGTGCAAAGCCGGTGCGCACTGCGTGCGGAATATCCGCCACTCGCTCGACGAGGATGCTGGCTTTGGTAATCGGGCGCGTAATGCCGACGATATCGGCTTCCTGAAAGGCGTTTTTGCCGAGCAGATAGCTCGGCACATTGCCGGTGATCGCGACCACTGGTGTGGAATCGCTTTTCGCGTCCGCCAGTCCGGTAACGAGATTGCAGGCACCCGGGCCGGACGTGGCGAGGCACACGCCGATGCGCCCGGTGGCGCGTGCGTAGCCCTGTGCCGCATGCACAGCACCCTGTTCGTGTTCGGTGCGATAGCAGCGAATGTGGAATTGATCGAGTACGTCGAAGATTTCAAGATTCGCGCCGCCGGGATAACCAAACAGGCAATCCACGCCTTCAGCGCGCAGCGCTGCCGCCAGAATTTGCGCACCACGTTGCGCCTGCGGGCGATCCTCCAGTCGAATCGCGGACAGTGGTCCGCCTGATACCGAGGCGATATCGCCATAAGTGATGTTGTCGGCTGCGGGTCGGGGGGGATCTTGCGCCATGACGGCCTCTGAATTGCTGGCGCCGCGGCGCCGTACGGTTTAACACGAGCGTGTGACGTAGCGAATTGCGGATCATCGCTACGTGCAGCATCGCTCTACGAGGGCCCAGTATGCCAAGATCCCGCAGGTCCCGTCATTCCCTACGAATGACCATCAAGGCGGGCCCCATCGGTTATGTACTGACGGGCTGGGATCCGTTGCGCCTGGCGCTCGAAATCGCGTGGCTCGATCAAATCACCAAAGGCCGCACGATCATCGGTTTTGCGCGCGGCTACCAGGCGCGCTGGCTGAACCAGATGGCGCAGCACCTGCACGTAGGGGCGGCGGCGATGAATACCAAGGAGTCCCAGCCCACGAACGACGCAGTGAACCGCGAGGCGTTCCAGGAGATCTTCGAGATCATCAAACTCGCGTGGAAGGAAGGCTCGATCCCGACGGTGCTCACTTCAGATCCCGCGATTCTGCGGAAGTTTGCCGAAGTGCACGTGGAGGACTGGCAACGCAAGCGACGTGCGCAAGGAGATGGTTCATCTGGCAATCCGATCAGGGCTACCTGCCGCTGGATGACATGAAGCGTATGCTGGAACGGTTCGGGCGTGAGGTCATGCCGCATTACATGTGATGCGATTTTGGATTAATAACGAAAGGATGATGCCAATGAACAGAACAACGACACCACGGCGGATGCTTGCCGCCGCATTCTTTGGACTCGCGGCAGTCCTGCAGCCGGTAGCGGCTGAGGAGATCGCCAAGCCTCAAACGCCGCAACAAGAGAAAAATCTCGCGACAGTCCAACTCTGGCGCGATTCTTATAACAGTGCGGCGGATGGTGGACAATTTGTTAAAGACACCTATGCACCCGATGCCAAGGTTTTGTTCACCGGGGCTTCGGTCAGTGGACACGAGCAATTCATCCGCCTCGAGCGCGCGATCAAAACCGCCGCACCCGGCCGCAGCATGCGCATTGATCGACTTCGATTCCTGGGCGACGACGTGGTGATTGTCGAAGCCGTTGTGCTTGATTCCGCGCAGCCGGATTTCTTTTCACCCTGGATAGCATTGTTAACCCTCCACGACGGCAAAATCGTGGAGGACCGCACCTATCTTGATTCGGCACATTGGCCAGGAATTGCCGCCGCCGCCGGTATACCCACGCCAGGGGGATTAGGGGCAGCACCGCGTTAGGCGAAGGGGCGCCCCAACCCGTCGTTGCGAGGAGCGTAGCGACGTGGCAATCCAGGCTAAAAGAGCGCTGTGCGTAATTTCCCACCGGATTACCGTCGACAGACAGCGCTAGCCGAGAGTAAACCCCACCCGGATTTTGCGAACTTCGCTTCCATATTCCCAATTCTTATATCATTCCCGGCGAGCCCAATTCGGCACCGCAAAGAATGGCCGCGACTGAAAACCAGAATCCCGAGCAGAAAGCGCGCGATAACATCGATGCGCTTCTCAAGCAGGCGGGTTGGGTCGTGCAAGCCGCGAAACAAGTCGACTTGCGCGCCGGGCCGGGTCTCGCAGTACGTGAATACCGAACCGATGTCGGCCCCCCGACTACGTGCTTTTTGTGGAGGGTCATGCGGTTGGAGTCATCGAAGCCAAGCGCATCGAGGAAGGCCAGAACATCACCCAACATGAAGCTCAAACAGAAGGGTATGCAGCCGCCAAGCTCAAATGGGTGAACAATCAGCAACCTTTACCGTTTCTGTACGAGAGCACAGGGATCATTACCCGCTTCACGTTCTCCGGCCAACTCGTCGCACAGGATACGAACGACGAACCGGCCTCAGCCCTGTTAGCACGCATCAAAGCTGAAAGGGCTGCGCAACCCGCATGACCACACTGCGCCTTTTCACGGCTCAGAATGTCACTATCCCAGCGAGCGCTTCTTGGTACCTGGCTGACTTAAGCGAGTTTCGTGGCAAGCAGGAACTCTACACGCGGCAATCTCCGCAACGGCTCAAGGCCTTGCGCGAACAAGCGTTGATCGAGAGTGCCGTATCGTCCAATCGGATTGAAGGCGTGGCAGTCGATCCTGAGCGGGTGCGACATGTACTGGCGTCACCAAACCCCTTATTTCGCGATCGCGACGAAGAAGAAGTGCGCGGATATCGCGATGCGTTATCCCGATTGCATGAAGGCGCTCATCTCTCTGTAAGCGAGGCGACGACGCGTGAGCTGCATGCGCTCGCACGCGGCCAAATTTGGGATGCTGTGCAGTACAAAGAAAAAGACGGCGACATCATCGAGCGTTATTCGGATGGCACCGAACGGGTGCGGTTTCGCCCCGTATCCGCCGCGGGAACATCGTCCGCGATGGCGCGCCTGATGGTCGATTGGCAACGATGTCTTGACGAGCGTTGGGTGCCTCCGCTCATTGCGATAGCAGCGTTCAATTTGGATTTTCTTTGCATCCATCCGTTCCGCGATGGCAATGGGCGGGTGTCCCGGCTGGCGCTGTTACTTCAGTGCTACCACGCGGGCTATGAAGTTGGGCGCTACATCAGTCTGGAACGCCTGATCGAAGCAAATAAAGCGCGGTACTACGAGACCTTGGAATACAGCTCGCACGGTTGGCACGAGGGCAAGCACGATCCATGGCCGTACCTCAACTATGTGCTGTCAATTCTGAAAATGGCCTACATCGAGTTGGTTGAGCGCGTAGGTGACCTCAAAGCGCCGCGCGGATCGAAGACGGACTTGGTGTTGGCCGCGATTGCTCGATTCGCGGGTGAATTTACCGTCTCTCAATTAGAACAAGCCTGCCCGGGTGTGAGCCGAGACATGGTCCGTCGTGTGCTGAGGGAGCGGCAACGCGCCAACGACATCGAGTGCCAGGGTCGCGGGCCCGCGGCGCGTTGGCGGAAGAAGGGGTAATTACCTTTGAGTCAAGGTAATAAAGAGGGTAGTAACCAATGAACGCGACCGCCTCCATCGTCTCCAAGGTCTGGAGTTCTTGCACCACGCTGCGCGACGACGGCGTGAGCTATCGCGACTATAAAGTCTTGTTCTTCGATAACCGCGAGGCGAGTAGAGACCCCTGGACTAAAGAGGATTTACAGGAATTCATCGCCTGCTATCACCCGCTTAATCGTCACCAGCGCAAGGAGACCTGGCACAAACAGGAGAGCCCCGAAGGACGCTGGCGGAAATAGCCCTACGAGCAACTCATTACGCGTGACAAGACCAGCCTGGATATTTTCTGGCTCAAGGATAAGCGCCTCGCCGATTTGGACAATCTGCCGGAGCCGGACGAACTGGCGTTGGAAATTATCGAGAATCTCGAAGCGGGCTTGAACAGTTTCAGGGAGATCGCGGCGGCGTTGCGCTAAATCTCGTCATCCCGGGCGGCGCCGCGTGAGCGGCATAGACCCGGGATCCATGGGCAGTTGGAAGTCTGTATGGATCCCGGATAAATGCTGCGCATTTTCCGGGATGACGACGTTTGGAGTCTGCACTATCGAAAACCTTCGTCATCCCGGGCGGCGCCGCGTGAGCGGCATAGACCCGGGATCCATGGGCAGTTGGAAGTCTGTATGGATCCCGCTCCGGATATTTCCCCAGCTTTCGCTGGGGCTTCGGCTTTGACTGCGAATTCCGGGATGACGGTGCTCTAGGGATGTGTGCGACCGATTACCGCGACGGCAACTTCAACACCTGCTTCGCCAGAATATTCCGCTGAATCTCGTTGCTGCCGCCGTAAATAGTCGTCGGGCGCGCGTTGTAGTACTGGCTCATCACATCGATCTTGGTATTGCCGAAATCGATATCTCCAACCCGTGCACCCGCCGCACCCGCCGTTTCCACCAGGAATTCACTGATCCGCGAGAAGGTTTCGCTGGCCCAGATCTTGAGGACCGAGACGTCCGCACCGAGGGTTTCGCCACGTCGCACGATGTCGGCGAAGACCTTGTACAGGGATTCGAGATCGGCCACATCGAGCGCGAAGCGCGTGAGGCGATTCACGAATACCGGATCGTTCATCAGCCCGAGCGCGGCAGCGAGCTGGCGCAGACGGTTCATCGCGTACTGACATTGCTTCGGACTGCCGATGAAGATGCGTTCGTGACCGAGCAGGGCTTTCGCGATAGTCCAGCCATCGTGCAACGCGCCCACCAAGCTATCGACCGGGATGCGCACATTGTCGAGGAACACCTCGCAGAATTCCTCGTCGCCCGCGATGTTGCGGATCGGACGGACCGTGATCCCTGCGCTTTTGAAATCGATCAACACGAAACTTATCCCGGCCTGCGGTTTGGCGTCGCGGTCGGTGCGCACCAGACAGAACATGTGCGTCGCATCCTGTGCCATCGTGGTCCAGATCTTCTGACCGTTGATCACGAACTCATCACCTTCACGAACCGCGCTGGTGCGCAACGACGCCAGATCGGAACCCGCGTTCGGCTCCGAGTAGCCCTGGCACCAGATATGTTCGCCGCTCAGCGCCTGCGGCAGGTAGTACGCCCTCTGCGCTGGGGTGCCGTGTTGGATCAGGATTGGACCGACCATGATGATGCCCTGATCGGGTGTGCGCGCGACGCCCCAACGTTCGCGCTCTTCGATGAAGATCAGCAGTTTCTCCGGACTCAATCCCATGCCGCCGTGAGTAGCCGGCCAGCCAGGCGCGGCCCAGCCGCGCGCGTGCAGGGTTGCGTACCAGTCCCGACATTGATGCCAGCGCGGACGCGCGCGTGGATTGCGGAGCTCCGCTGGATAGTTCGCTTCATGCCAGTGGCGCACGACGGCGCGGAAGGTGTCGTTGTCGAGCGCACTCCAACCCCCTGGCGGAACCGGCATGTCGCGATCAACACCCACTGGCGGAACTGTGGCCTCCACGCTGTGCGCAATGGTCTGTGCGTGGGCGAGTTGCGCGGCATGTTCGCGCGCGTTGCCATAACGTGCCGCGACCACCAGCGCGCGATTTACGTACAGTCCGACATCGCATTCGTCGGTATAACCCATGGCGCCATGTAACTGCACCGCTTCGCGGGCGATCAGCAGGGCCGCTTCGCAGGCGCGATAGCGGGCGCGACTCGCCGCCTGCGGTGCCGTGGGCGCGGCCGCAGTGTCCACGTTTGCGCAGCTCTCAGCGACCACCGCATCGGTTAGTCGCAATTGCAGATACAGATCAACCAGCCGGTGTTGCAACACCTGGAAACTCCCGATCGCCTGCCCGAACTGGCGCCGTGTGCCGACGAATTCGAGCGTGAGGGCGAGCAGGGTCTCGGCCAAGCCCAGCAGGTACGCGCTGGAGGCCACCTCTACTCTGACCCGTGCCACCTGCAGGGCCTGCAGCGCCAATTCGCCAGCCCGGAGGAAAATCCCGCGCGCGCGGTTCAGCGTGAGTGCGCCATCGCGGCTGCCATCGGCCAATGTGAACGGCGTGCAAGTCACGCCAGCGACCGCGGCATCGAGCTGAAACCATGCCGGTTGCCCGGCGAGCATGGCCGGGATCAGCCAGCCATCGACATCCGGCGCGAGCGGCACGCAGCTGAGATGGCCGGTGAGCACATGCCCTCCGGCAGCGGCTTCCGCGCGCACGGCAGAAAATGCTTCGCCCGCCACTGTGCCAAGCGCGGGCACCAAAATCCGCTCGCCCTTGGTGAGCGAGGGCAGAGAATCCAGCGGATCTTGCAGCACGCACAGCACACTCGTTGCCGCGATGGCGGTTTCGAGCAGTGGCTCCGGCGCCAGCACCGTGCCGAGTTTGCGGCATACGATGGAGGCCGCCGTTACGCCCAGTCCGAGCCCGCCCAGGGCCGCGGGGATTAGAATTTCGGTCCAGCCAAGTTCCGCCATCTGGCGCCACAGTGCGCGATCGAAGGCCGGCGCCGCGCCGCGCAGCGCACGCACGCGTTCGCGTTTCAATGCACGCGCGCAGAAGTCCGCGGCACTGTCGTGCAGCAGGGATTCGAGATCTGATTGTTCAGTGGTGTTGGCGGTCTGTGTCATCACGCGTGCTCCGGAGGCAGGTTAAGGCGCGGCGTAAGGCACGCCTTCGTCCGCGAGCTGCCAGATGTGATAACCGGCGGGCTCGGTTTGCTCCTCTAACAGGTGTCCGACCAAGCCGGCGCAGCGGGCGATCAGATTGAAGCCGCGCGCGATGGTCGGCGGAATGCCGGCTTCGAGCAACACTGCGCCAATCGCTGCATTCACATTGATGACGATGTTCTTGCCGCTGGCGACTTTGATCGCATCACCCAGCAGGAACATTGCGTCCAGGTATTCGCCACGGGCGCCAGCGGCGCGCGCCACTTCGTTGAGGCGCGTCACCCGCGGATCGCCATTGACGTGGATCGGATGGCCATAGCCGGGCAGAAACTTCTTCGCGCTGGTGAATTCCTGCGCAATGGCGGCGGCTTCCGCAGCGCGCTCTGCAGGCGGCTTGCTGGTGATTCGTTGCAGCAGTTTCGCGGCCTCATCGGCGGTGCCCACGAAGCGCGTGCCGGCGCCCAGCAGGCCCGCCGCGACTGCACCTTGCAGCGATTCCGGTGCGCCGAGGTAGGTCACGCGAGTGGCGACTGCGGAGGGTGTCATGCCGTGTTCCATGATGCACACCAGTACCGCATCGACGATGGTCCGTTGCAGCGGGGTGGGTTCGGTGCCGAAGAAATGGAACATCAGAAAATCGGTGAAGGTGACTTTGCCGATGATGTCGTCGCACAGATTGCGACCGCGGATCCAGATGTTATCGACATCACTGGTGCACAGATGGGTGACAGGGTTGCTCTTCTTATACATGGTTTGGAAATCTCGTTTGCAAGTGCGAAGTGGTCGCAGGATGCCGGTCATGTCCACACAAATCAACACAGCCGCGTACTTCCCACCTCTGTAGGAGCGGCTTCAGCCGCGAACAGCGCTTAACTGCCCAATCGCGGCTGAAGCCGCTCCTACATTCGATTGCTTAAGCGAGAGCCATTCCGCCCAAAGACGAATATTCGCGAATTCTAGAACTTCCAGTTGTACGGACAGGAGTTTGTGCAGTACCTTGGCCGCCCATGGTCTCCGCTGCGCACGCTTTGCGCTGCAAGTCATGCCTGCTGGCTACGCGAGAATCCGTGTAGTCCAGCGGTTGCGAACGGTGAACTCCTTACCCGGAGCGCTTCTTCGCTGAATGCAGGTGGGCGCGAAAAACGCGTCTCGCCTACCCCAAACCCAAAACACAATTTTGGAGATAGCAATGTCGATCATCGATCGCAGCCTGACCTTGGACGACAAGTACCAGGCGACCACCGGCACCATTTACCTGAGTGGCATTCAAGCGCTCATTCGCTTGCCCATCCTGCAACATCTACGCGATACCGCGGCTGGTCTCAACACCGCGGGCTTTATCTCCGGCTATCGTGGTTCGCCGCTCGGCGGCCTGGATAAAGCTGCCTGGAAGGCCGCGCCTCACCTGGCGCGGCACCACATCAAATTTTGGCCGGCCGTGAATGAAGAACTGGCGGCGACTGCCGTGTGGGGCACACAGCAGGTCGATCTACTAGGACCCGCCAAGTATGACGGCGTGTTCGCGCTGTGGTATGGCAAGGGGCCTGGCGTCGATCGCTGCGGGGATGTCTTCAAGCATATGAATCACGCCGGCACCGCGCGGCATGGTGGCGTGCTGTTGGTGGCGGGTGACGACCACGGTGCGTATTCATCCACCTTGCCGCATCAAAGCGACCATCAATTTGCGGCCGCCATGATTCCCCTGCTGTATCCCTGCGATGTTCACGAATATCTCACGCTTGGCTTACATGGTTGGGCGATGTCGCGTTTCGCCGGCGTTGCCGTCGGCTTTAAGGCGCTGGCGGATACGGTTGAATCCTCGGCCAGCGTAAGTGCCGATCCCTTTCTGATCGAGACCCGCTACCCGGACTATCCGAATCTGCCCGTTGGCGGGCTGAATGCACGGCTCTCCAACGACACCTTGGGGCGCCAGGCGCGTGCGCAGGAAGCGCTGATGCAGGATTACAAAATCTATGCAGCGATGGCCTACGCCCGCGAGAACCGGCTGAACCACATCGTGTGGAATTCACGCCCCGCGCGGCTCGGGGTGGTAGCCACCGGTAAATCGTTTGTTGATGTACTGGAGGCGCTAGACCAATTGGGTATCGATGAGCAGGAAGCGCAACGTATCGGTCTGCGCCTGTTCAAAATCTCGATGCCGTGGCCGCTCGAAGCCGAGAGTATTCGCGAGTTCGCGACGGGCCTCGAGGAAATCGTGGTGGTCGAAGAAAAACGCCAGATGATCGAGTACCAGCTCAAAGAGCAGCTCTATAACTGGCGCGATGATGTGCGACCGCGCGTGATTGGCAAGTTCGATGAGCATGGGGAATGGGTCGCGCCGCGCGGCGAATGGCTGCTGCCGGCCAAGGGCGATTTTTCGATCGCGCAGATTGCGCGCGTGCTCGCCAATCGCATCAAACGTTTTCACAAGAGCGATACGATAACCGCGCGGCTGCATTTTCTGGAAGCAAAAGAAGCGGCGCTCAACACCGCCTACAAGCCGCCGCCGCGACCGGCCTATTACTGCGCGGGTTGTCCGCACAATCGCTCAACCAGAACGCCTGCCGGCAGTATTGCGCTGGCCGGCATCGGCTGCCATGTGATGGCCACGGCCATTTTTCCTGAATCAAACAGGACCATGACGCAGATGGGCGGTGAGGGTGCAACCTGGATAGGACAGGCGCCTTTTTCCACCCTCTCGCACGTGTTCGCGAACCTGGGTGACGGCACCTACTACCATTCCGGCAGTCTGGCGATCCGCGCCGCAGTCGCTGCTGGGGTCAACATCACCTACAAAATTCTGTACAACGATGCGGTGGCAATGACCGGCGGACAGCCGATCGATGGGCCACTGTCGGTGACTGATATCGTGCGCCAGGTGGCCGCGGAAGGCGTGCGGCGAATTGCGATTGTCGCTGAGGATCCCGCGCCCCATCGAAGCAATTCCGCGCTGAGTGAACTCGCGACGATTCATGCGCGTGATCAGCTCGAGACGGTGCAAGAGGAATTGCGCCAGTTCATCGGTGTGAGCGTGCTGGTGTACGACCAAACCTGCGCGGCAGAAAAACGACGGCGGCGCAAACAAGGGCAACTCGCGAAACCCACACGGCATGCCTTTATCAACGCCGAAGTCTGCGAGGGGTGTGGGGACTGTGGCGTCGTGTCTAACTGCACAGCAATTGTCCCGCTTGAAACGGCACTGGGACGCAAACGGGCGATTGATCAAGATGCCTGTAATGCGGATTTTTCCTGTGTGGAAGGTTTCTGTCCCAGTTTTGTGACAGTTGAATTGGAGTCGATGCCCACCCCGCCGCCAGTCGCGCGCGAGGAATTCGTAGGACCTCAGCCGACAATCCCGCCCTTGGAACGCCCCTTCAATATTCTCGTCACGGGGGTTGGCGGCAGTGGCGTGATCACGGTTGGTGCACTCCTTGGCATGGCGGCGCACCTCGACGGCAAAGCCATCAGTGTGCTCGACATGACCGGCATGTCGCAGAAGAACGGCGCGGTGATGTCGCATATTCGAATTGCCGACGATTCAACGCACCTGCGCGGCCAGCGCATCGCCGCTGGCGAGACCGATCTCCTGTTGGCCTACGACCTAATCACGGCGGGCGATCCAGAAGTGATCGCGCGCATCAATGCGGAACGCACGACCGCGATTGTGAATCCCTTCGAGCAACCAACAGGTGCGTTCGCGCAGGATCGGGATTGGTCCTTTCCAGGCCACGAGCTGGAAGCGTTATTGCGCACAGCCGTGGGCAATCGTTACACCGCCTTTAACAGTACGGACTGCGCAGAGACGCTTTTCGGCAATGTGCAGTCGGGCAATTTAATTCTACTGGGCTATGCGTTTCAGCTTGGCCATATTCCCTTGAGCGTGGACGCGCTGCAGCGTGCGATTGAACTGAACGGCGTGGCCGCGGCCGAGAACCTGCAAGCGTTTAGTGCGGGGCGCCGCGCTGCGATCACACCCGCGGCACCGCAGGAACAAGCTGTAACGCCAGAGCTCGCCGACCAGCCTGAAGATCTCGACGCCTGCCTCCAGCGGCTTACCGCCCGTCTGTGTGATTACCAGAGTCCGCGCTACGCGCGCCGTCTGCGGAAGCTGACTGACGCGGTAAGACACGCCGAGAGTCAGTTCGATAAGGGCTTTGCGCTTACCCGCGCAGTAGCCGAGGGCTATCACCAGTTGCTGGCCTATAAAGACGAGTACGAAGTGGCGCGCCTGTTTGCGAGTGCTGAATTCCAACGGAGCTTGGCTAGTACATTCAAGGCGCCGGTCAACATGCACTTCCACCTGGCGCCACCGATCCTCGCGCGTCGCGATGCCCATGGTCGTCCACGCAAGACGGAATTCGGATCCTGGGTGATGCCGCTATTCCGTCGCTTGCAACATTTCAAGTTTTTACGTGGCACCCCATTCGATTTCTTCGGCTACACGGCTGAACGTAAGCTCGAACGCAGGTTGCTTGAAGCCTATCGAGTGTCGATTGAGACTGCACTTCAACATCTCACTGCTGAGAATTACCTGCATGCCGTTGAGCTCGCGTCCGTGGTGCGGGATATTCGCGGCTATGGGCACGTGAAGTTGGCCGCACTGCGCAAGGTGTTGCCGCGCTGGCAAGCGCGTGAGCGCGCGCTCGGTTTTGCCACGGTGGCTATCGAGTTACCGGCACTCCCTGCGGCAACGCCGGTGCAACCATTTAGAGTCGTCATCCCGGGCGAAGCGGCGCCAGCCGCGCAGACCCGGGAACCATGAGCGCCTGGAAGACAAGATGGATCCCGCCCCGGATATTTGCTTTGCAAATTCCGGGGTGACGGGGTTGGAGGCGTCCGGTATCGACAGGCTGGCTTGAAGCGAACCTAAGCGAAGCACACCAAGCGAATATAGATCACACCTGAATGGCACTTACTTAAGGCACATGGCAAGGCTAAGCCACCCGCGCATCGATGTAATTACCGTAGGAGCGGCTTTAGCCGCGATGGGCGAGCCAGCGCTGTTCGCGGCTAAAGCCGCTCCTACCAAAATGCCTGCTTGGCCTGGCGTGTCTTCCGAGCGACGCTTAGACCAATGCTTTTTCCCTTAAGTAAGTGCCATTCAATTCACACCTCCGTTCCAGAAAGTTCCAGCCATGAACATCGACGACAAACTCAATAGCGCCGCCTTCTTCGCCACCGGCGAACATTACCGTCTGTTCGATCAGCTGCGGGTGGAGGACCCGGTGCATTGGACCGAGAGTCCCGATGGTCGCGGCTACTGGTCGGTGTTCCGTCACGCGGATGTGAAGAGGATCCTTAACGAGCCCAACCTGTTCAGCTCGGAGCGCGAAGGCGTGGCACCAGTGATCGATGTGGAGATGGCGGCGGTCGCGCGTGAGGCGTGGGGCGTCGGTCAGAATGTCGCGATGATCGATCCGCCACGCCATGCCGAATTCCGCAAGGTCGTCGCCGCACCGTTTCTGCCGAAGGCGCTGGCGGATGGCGAGGCGCGAACCAAACAACTCATCGCTGAAATTTTCGATCAACTGCCGGCGCATGGGGAGATTGATCTCGTGACCGATCTCGCGGTGCGGATCCCGATGGCGGTCATCTGCGACATCCTGAAATTGCCGGCCGCAGATTGGGCCGTCATGCTGGACTGGGGCAAGATGGCAATTGGCGGCAGCGATCCCGAATACCAACAAGGAACGGCGGCCGAAACAGTCAGTCAGGGTTTCCGGCTTTTGTATGATTACAGCGTGCGCCGCTCCTCGGAACGTCGCGGCTGTCCCTTCTCTGATCCATTGACCCTGCTCGTGAACGCTACTGTCAACGATCAAGCGCTCACCACTTCACAGGTTGCCCACAATGCAGTGCAGCTCATGCTTGCAGGATTCGAGACCACCCGTAACGCGATCTCCGGTGGCGTGCTTGCACTGCTCGAACATCCGGCACAAATGGCCTTGCTGCGCGAAGATCCGAAACGGCTCCGGCTGGCAGCGGAAGAATTCGTGCGCTGGTCCGATCCGGTGATCTCGCTGATGCGCACTGTCACGGCACAGACTGAACTCGGGGGACATAAAATTCGCGAGAACGAGCGCGTGATGCTGTGGTTCCCCTCCGCCAATCGCGATTCGGAAGTGTTCGCGCGACCGTACGATTTCGATATCACCCGTCACCCGAATCAGCATTTAGGCTTTGGCGCCGGACCGCATTTCTGTCTCGGCGGCCCACTCGCCAAGCTTGAGATTCGGCTCGCGATGGAAGAATTGTTGGAGCGCTACGATGGAATCGAAATTACCGGCCCCGTGGAGCGGGTGCAGTCCACTTTCGTCGGCGGTCTCAAACATTTGCCGGTGAGACTGCAGCCCCGCAACAGTTGACGAATTCAGCTCACTGCAAACTACTTTGAGCACGCCGGGCGGAAGTTAATGACTTGCGCGCCTCGCTTCGCTATCTTCTGTCGACCCATTCTCCCACCACCGAGCGGCATCGCTTCCGACGCCTGGAGTATTCTTGCTATGACCGACACCGCGACTTACACACCCCCCAAAGTCTGGACGTGGAATAAAGAAAACGGCGGGCAGTTCGCCAGCATCAATCGGCCAATCGCCGGCGCGACGCATGACAAGGAACTGCCAGTCGGTCGTCACCCATTTCAGCTTTATTCGCTGGCGACGCCCAATGGCGTCAAAGTGACGGTGATGCTGGAAGAACTGCTGGCGTTGGGACATCACGGTGCCGAATACGACGCGTGGTTGATCCGCATCCAGGAAGGATCTCAGTTTGGCAGCGGCTTTGTCGCGGCGAATCCCAACTCCAAGATCCCTGCCTTGGTCGATCGCAGCGGGCCGACACCAATTCGCGTGTTCGAGTCCGGTGCCATCCTGGTGCACCTCGCCGAGAAGTTCGGGGTGTTCATGCCGACTGAGAGCACGGCGCGTGCCGCGTGCTGGTCTTGGTTGTTCTGGCAGATGGGCAGTGCACCTTATCTTGGTGGCGGGTTCGGCCATTTCTACGCATATGCGCCGACCAAATTCGAATACGCCATCGACCGCTTCTCAATGGAAGTGAAACGTCAATTGGACGTGCTCGACCAGCACCTGGCGGATCACGAATACATGGCGGGGCAAACGTATTCGATCGCCGACATGGCCATCTGGCCCTGGTACGGCGCGCTTGCCAAGGGCCTGCTTTATGAGGCGGGCGAGTTCCTGCAAGTTCAGGATTACAAGCATCTGCAGCGCTGGACCGACGCCATCGCTGCCCGCCCGGCGGTTCAGCGCGGGCGCATGGTCAATCGCGCGTGGGGCGAGCCCGCGAGCCAGTTACACGAACGCCATGAGGCCAGCGACTTCGATACCAAGACCCAGGATAAGTCACCAGCAACCTGAGTTGATATCGCGGCGCTAAGAATCCTGGTCGCAATTATCTTTTCATTCGGCTGCACCTGCGCGGCCGCGGCGGCATCGCTGCCACGCTTATGGTGGCTGCCTGTGCAGCGCTTCAAACCATGGCAACACCACACGTTCGTTGATGCCGGACGTAAGCGCATGCCCCCACTCTGGAAGTTCGGTATAGGTAAGTTGGTAGCCGAGCGTGCGCAGCAACTGATTCGTCGAGCGCACGGTTTGCACAGGGAAAATCGCGTCATGCACGCCGTGAATCACATGCAGCGGAAGTTCAATGCCGCGCCGGGCACGCAGGAGTGCGTCCGTATTCGGGCTCAGAACTCCGGCGATCGGCGCGAGCGCTGCGAAGCGCGCAGCGTATTCGAAGCCGAGCAAATAACTGAATGTTCCACCATCGGACAACCCGCTCACGTAAACGCGCGCGCCGTCCAGCACATAGCGGCTGGCGACAGCATCCAGCATGTGCAGAATCGACTGACAATCTAACGCCGGCTGCAAAATCGACCAGGTTGGCCCGTGAGCACTGGGCGCAAGCACCACGAAGCCGCGGCTCGCTGCCGCCCGCAGCCAACTCCAGATGTATTCCTGGCCGCTGCCGTAGGCCCCATGCAGCGCGATAATCAGCGGCCACTGCTGGGTGGGATCGTAGTGCTCAGGGACATACAGCGCGTAATCATGATGGACGTTCGTGCGCGGGCAATGCATTAGACCAACCGGCGGGTGAACGCGCCGGTCCGTGGGGGTGGGTGGCTGGGGTATTTCGTCGCTGCCCGCGAGGCGAAAATAGGGCGCGATCAGCGCGAGCGCGGCGCGCCAGCGGTAGAGAATTTCCAACGCGCGACATTGTTGATTACGACTGGTCAGGAAGGCCTGCGTGAAATTGGCCCAGTTGGCCTCAGCCACGAAGCCCTGTTTCGCACTCACCAGAAACTCGAGCGCCTGGCGCAGCGCCAAATGCAGTTCAGCCTGTGGCGGTGGCGGGGTGGTCGCCGCCAATTCACTCAGCGCATCCTCAAGTGACGCGCCGCAGCTCACGGCCAGGCTGCGTTGGGCACTCGCGATATGCTGGAATAGAATCGTTTGCTGCACGTCTTCCAGCGCGCGCAGACAAGCCAGGATTGGCGGTTGTACCCGCACCAACATTTCAGCGTAGGCGTTTTTATTCATCTGATCGTGCGCTGTTGCCGTGAGCGGCATTGCGCGATTATTGCAGCGAAATGAACGGACCGGTACAGGCTGGTGGTCATCGATGCACCTCACCAACGCAGTGCAGATGTCCACCAAAAACACGGCTCGCCTGCACCGAGTGCTGACCACCAAGCCTGAGAAAATCTATCGCGCCTTTCTTGAGCCGGATGCGCTGGCGCGATGGCTGCCGCCGAATGGCTTCACAGGCAAAGTGATCGAAGTAGATGCGCGCCCCCCGCTGGGGGTAGCGCATGTCATTCTGGACCGACCGCCCCGCGAATCCGAACGTTCAGGTGCCCAACCGACAGCGCGCTCCCTATACTGACGGATAGTTCTAACCGGAGCTCGCCCCATGACAATCTACTACCACGATCCCCGCGCCGCGCTTGCGACAGCACCGCAACCCTACACGCTGCGCGCGGATTTCGCGCAGCCGCTGACTATCGGCTTGCTGGCCAATGGCTTTCCCGACTCCGCAGAGTTTCTCACTGCGCTGGCAGTGACCATGCAAGCCAGGCTGCCCACCGCGAGTTTCCGACACTACAACAAGGGCAATGCATCAGTTTCAGCGAGCGCTGCACTGCTCGCGACGATCAGTGCTGAGTGCCAGGTCGTCGCGTCCGCCTACGGTCACTGAGGCAGCTGCACTTCCGGCACCGTGCGTGACGGTATTGCTTTGGCGAAACTCGGTATCCCGGCGTTGGCGTTCGTGACCGAGGATTTCTGGCCTCAGGGCGATTTCGTGGCCGCAGCGTCCGGTATGCCGGATCTCCCGCGGCTGTGCCTACCCCATCCGGTCGCGGGCAGCGGCAAAGCTGCGCTGGCGGCGTTGGCGGCCCGTATCACGGAGGAGGTGATCACACGCCTCAGCCAGCCATGAGCGGAATGCTGAGTGCCGCGGACGCAGACGCCGCGCTGGAACAGCTGCACGCTGCGCGCTGCACTGATGGTCTGCCGGTGGTCATTCCCACAGAGCCGCGAGTAACCCGCATGGTGCTCGCGGGCGGCATCGACGGTGATCTTGTCATCGGCGAAATGGGCCCGCTGGGCGGTGCGGCGACGGTCGAGAAGATTGCCATTGCGGCGGTGATGGCCGGCTGTGTGCCCGATTATTTTCCGGTGGTACTCGCGGCCTGTCGTGCGATCTGCCAGCCAGCATTTGATCTCACGGAGATGCAAGCGACCACGCATTGCATCGCGCCGCTCATTATCGTCAATGGCCCTGCGCGCGCAGCCTGTGGCCTTGCGCATGGCTTCGGGTTGATGGGGCCCGGCCATCGCGCGAACGCCAGCATCGGCCGTGCGTTGCGTCTGGCCATGATCAATATCGGCGGCGCACGCCCCGGCGAATCAGACATGGCGCTGCACGGACATCCCGCCAAGTTCACGTTCTGCATCGCTGAAGACGAGGGCGCTTCGCCGTTTCCACCGCTGCATACGAGCCTCGGCTACCGCGTCGACCAAAGTGTGGTGACGGTGGTCGGCGTCGAGGGGCCGCATTCCACTTTTTTTGCGAGCGATGGGGATGATCCGCAGGCGGCCGAACGCCTGCTCAATTCGCTAGGGCCTCCCCGTAACGTAGCAACGGTCAACTGATCGATGACCGTCAACACGCGAAACGTCCGACCGGAGGCCAGCTGGTCGTGCACGAAGTCCATGCTCCAGTACTGATTGCGCCCGCTCGCCGGC
>CAMATU010000044.1 GCA_945861225.1 Klebsiella pneumoniae | reverse complement strand
AGAAAAAGCATTGGTTTAAGCATCGCCAGGAAGACACGCCAGGCCAAGCAGGCATTTTGGTAGGAGCGGCTTCAGCCGCGAACAGCGCTGACTCGCCCATCGCGGCTAAAGCCGCTCCTACGGTCATAAGATCGAAGCGCGTGTGGCTTAAGTCTTGTCATGTGCCTTAAGTAAATGCCATTCGGGCCGGCGTGGATAAAAATTAACGCCACCATGCGTGCCATGAGTCGGCAGCGCGCGAGATCTTGGGTGGTGAAGCCGCCCCAGCCCATTGATTTTTCAGCTCGTCAAAATTGTTCTCGGCATCGGCCCGATCACGATAGAGTTGGGCGAGGGTCAGCACCTCATGCGTGGTCGAGGTCACCAGCACGGCATACTCATAACGCGCGGTGGGGACGTCGGCCTCAATGAAGGCGAACTGTTCCTGTAAATTCTCTTTGCCGGTGCCACCCCGGCGTGCAACGAGAACCCGGCGGCTTTCGCGACCGAGCTGTTGTCGTCTCCGCGGGCGACTGCCGGCACCGTCTGCAAGGTAAACGCTTAGCGCCCAAGTTTCGTGACATTCCCTTCGCGCAGCGCCCGGGTGCCTGTTTCATCAATGGCAAGGCCCTCCGGATCGAAATCCGGATCACCCACTATCACCACGCCGTACATCGCGCGTGCACCGTCGATCGTGACGTAGCCGTTGCGCACGTCGGCGAGGACGCGCGCGGGCTCGCGGGTCGTCGCCACGCCCCAGCCGCCGCCGCCGTTGGTGATGTAGCGGGAATAGGCCCCGGCGCGCGTGTGCCACACGGGCTGGCGACCGAAGTAGAAATATTGTCCGTGCGGATCGAGCGCCTTGGTGACTGGATCGAGGACCCCTGCGATCGGCGTCGAGTTGGCGTACACCGTGGTATTCACCGGCATCAGGCGGTCAGTGCGTCGCAGCACCGGGTCTTCGGGTTCGAACAGCCAGCACGCACCGGCCGTGCCCGTGTCGCCCCCCTGCACGCCGTTGCCCGTGCCCTTTTTCAGGCGAATCGGAATACTGTAGTGCTCTCCGGCTGTCTCCCAGTAGGCATCCTTCAGCACCGCGGCGCCGCCACGGTTGAAACCGGGCCCCGCCGTATCCACCACGTATTCCTTACGCATCAGCAGCACGGGCGCGTCCTGTTCCATTGCTTCGGTGGCCGGATCGAGACCATTCACCATGTACGGTACGGTGTACGAATCGCCGTCGTGAGCTTTATCTGCGCCCCACGGGCCATGTTCGCCGCCGACGATGCCGATATTCTGCCAAGGGCGGCCGTCCGTGTAAGCGCCGTGCGAATTGTGCACACACACCACGCCATAATCACCGCCGAACGCCTGATCGCCGAGGACAGCCCCGAGCTCGCGCAGCATCGCGTTGAGCAGTGCCGTGGTGACTTCCCAGTAGATCATGATGGCGCCACTCGGCGGCAGTGCGGACATTACCGTCCCGGGCGGAACCACGATGTCGATCGGGCGGTAAGCGCCCGAACTGAAGGGGGTATGCCGGTCGAGCAGCAGCTTGAAACAGGCTGCCACCGCGGTCTTCGCATCCAGCGGTCCGGCGTTGATGCAGGTGCGGGCCTGGCGCGACGAACCGCTCAGGTCGACTTCGACGCGGCTGCCGCGCTTGTTGATCTTCGCGCGCACGATGATCGGTTCGTCGTCGCCCGCGCCATCGGCATCGATCGGTTCCTCGGCGTGGTAGATGCCATCCGGGATCCGCGCGATGGCATCCGCCATGGTCTCCGCGGAGGCGTCGCAGCAATAGCGTACGGTGCCTCTGTAGGCCGCTTCGCCGTAACGCTCGATACTTTCCAGCACAAGCCGCTCACCGAGTTTCAGCTGTTCGACCATCGTCATGAAGTCCGGCTGCAGGAAGGCGGCGAACCGGGTGTTGTCGAACACGAGACTGAATGTCGAACGCACCGGACGATCGTTCTGGAACAGCAGCATGGGTCCGAGCACGAGCCCGTTCTCGTAGACATTTGCCTTGGTCGCGCTGAAGCCGCCAGGCGTGATGCCCCCCATGTCGAGCTGATGGGCGCGGATGTTCACGAACGCGATCGGCTTGCCCTGGTAGAACACCGGCCGGATGAGACAAGTGTCGTTGACATGATTGCCGACGCGATAAGGATCGTTGCAGATCAGCACATCGCCTGGCCGCAGATTCTCAACCCCATATTCTCCGATGGTGTTGCGCACCGCGTCTTCCATCGTGCCCAGGAACACCAACAGCGCGCAGGACACCGCTGGCATCGGGTAATCCATGTCGGGCGGTCCCGAGATGGTGATCGCGAAGTCGTACCAGTCGCGGATGATCGGTGAGAACGCGCTGTACACGAGGCCTGTCGACATGTGCTGCACGGTGTAGCGAAGCCGGTTCGACAGCACCATCGCGGTGAAACGATCGCACTGGTAGGTGTCCTCGAACTGCTCGGCAGTCCAGTCGCGCAGTCGCGCGGGACGCGTGGGATCGACTCGCCCGGTGGTGTTCGGTTGTGTGCTCATCGCGGTCCCCTCAGGCGATACGCTGGATGTGGATTTCGCCGAAGCGACCGACCTGGCCGATCTGCTTCTGCGTAATGTATGTCGTCGACAGTGCCTCACGCACGATCGCGGGACCGAGGATCTCATCGCCGGCACGGAGGTCCTCACGGCGGTAGATCTGCGCGAGCTGTTCGGCGTCCGCGACGTAGCGCAGCACGCCGGTGCTGATCGATCGCAGCGGCGCGCCCTCGCGCGGAGGGAGTTCCGGGTAGGTGACCTTTTCGGTCTTCACCACCGCGCGCAAGCGATAGGTCACGCCCTGCACCGGAATGGTCTCGAACCGATTCCCGTTGCGGGCCTGGTAGGCGTCGTGGAAATTCTTGATCATCTCGGCGATGGTGGCCGCCGTGATTGGTCCGGATGGCACTGGTACGAACGGCGTCTCCCAGGTTTGCCCGACCAGCTGGCCGTCGAAGGCGCGTAGGATCTCGATATCGCCGTGCTGGGCGATGCGCGCACGCAGCTTCTGTTCCATCTTCTCGTACATCTTCGCGATCGTCGCCGCGCTGTCTGGGGTCAGCACCTGGTAGGCGCTCTGGCTCATCGCGTAGACCTGGTCGGCGCTCAGGAGCCCGAGCGCCGAGAACAGGCCCGGGTGCGGCGGCACGATCACGCTCTTCACGTGCACGAGATCCGCCAGCGCCGGCAACACCAGCGGACCGGCCGCCCCGAATGCCATCAGTGAATAATCGCGCGGATCGATCCCGTGCTTGATCGCAATATTGAAGATGCCCTCCGCGATGTTATTGAGCCCGATGTCGTAGGCGTAGCGCACGCGGCTTTCGAACGACAGCGGCGTGTCGAGTTGCTCAAAGGCTTTGCGCGAGAGTTTGGGGTCGAGCTTCATCTTGCCGCCCGCGAAGCCATCGGGGTCGAGAATGCCGGCGAGGATGTTGATGTCGGTCATCGTCGGCTGGGTGCCGCCGCGGCCATAACAGGCAGGTCCCGGCATCGCACCCGCACTTTCAGGGCCAACCTTGATATCGCCGCTCGGGGTGATCGAAACGAGGCTGCCGCCGCCGGCTCCGATGCTGGAGATGTCGTTCGACAGCGCGTTGACGATGAGATCGTGTTCCAGTTCGAAGGTGGTGTTGACGGACGGGCGGCCGTTGGTCACTAGGCTGATGTCGCACGAGGTGCCGCCCACGTCCGCGCACAGCAGGTTCGGCTCGTTGATGACGGCACCGAAGTGCGCGCAGCCGACGGTGCCGGCGGCGGGGCCGGCGAAGACCACGCGGAACGGCGCTTCCATCGCGTCCTTCGCCGGGATGAGGTTCGCGGTGCAGTCGGCAAAGTTCAGCTGGCCGGTGAACCCCACTTTACGCAGGCCGTCATCTAGCCGTTGGGTATAGGCTTCGTAGATGATCTTCATGAAGACATCGATAAGGGTCGTCGACGCCCGCGCATATTCCTTCGCGAGCGGCGAGATTTCGCTCGAGACGGAGCATGGGATGTCGCCGAGCTCCTCGCGTACCAGTTCACGCAGACGCAATTCGTGCTCACCGTTGGTGTACGCATGCAGCAGGCAGATCGCAACGCCCTCGACGTTGCAGCGTTTCAGCACCTGCAGTTCGGCACGAGCCTGCTGCTCGTCGAACGGTGTGAATACGCTGCCGTCGGCCTTCAGGCGTTCGACGATGCCACGCCGCAGGTAACGGGGCACCAGCGGACGCGCAGCGTCGCCGAAGGAGCGGCGCCAACTGGGATCGGTCAGCGCGCTGACCGGGCGCCACGTGCGACCGATGTCGAGGATGTCGCGATGGCCGGCGGTGGTGAGGAAACCGATTTTCGGCAGCGAACGCGTGATGATCGCGTTGAGTCCGTGCGTGCTCGCATGGTTGAACACCGGCGAATCCTCGGCACCAAGTTCAGCGGCGCCTTCGATGACGCTCAGCTCGACCTGCTTGGCGTTGGTCGAGACTTTGGCCGTGAAAATCCTACCTTGCTTGACTGCGACGACATCTGTGAACGTGCCGCCGACATCGACTGCCATCATGGGCGTGATCCTTGTATTGAGCTTGACCGGATGATGCGGAGGGCGTGACGCGCGACTAGCCGATCGAATCGGTGAGCAGCGTGACGTAGCCGAGTCGCGTCCATTTCTCCCGCGTCTGGGAATGCAGACAGTGCTGGCATTTCACCACCAAGTACCAGCCCCCTTCGGACAAGACGGGGTAGCGCATCAGCGCTTCGGCGCCGCAGGCGTCGCACCCACCGGCGATGGGTTCGCGCGTCTGGACGGGGTTGGTTTCCGTCGGGCGAGGAAACGAATAATTACTCATTGATAATGGTCTCCTGAACGGATCGAGCAGCGTCGGGCGCCGCGCGCGCGGCGGGGCCATCGTATGCCCGGCCTTGGCGTTTGCAAAGCCGCGGGATTAATTGCTGCATCGCGACTTCCGGACTCGGCGTCGCGCATTACCTGGAATCCGACATCACAGCCGTTTGACCACTACAGGAACACACTCTATGGTTCCCGCAGCAGCAGGAAATCTCGAGGAGTACGTTATGGCGGAGTTCGATACGGTCATCAAGGGCGGCATGGTGGTGGACGGATCGCGCACGCCGCGTTACCGCGCCGATGTTGCGATCAAAAACGGTGTAGTCGCCGAGATTGGACACATCGAGTCCCACCGCGCGCGCAAGGTGCTCGACGCGCGAGGCCTGGTGGTGGCACCCGGCTTCGTCGATCTGCACACGCACTACGATGCCCAGGTATTCTGGGATCCTTACTGTTCGATTTCGAGCTGGCACGGCATCACGACGGTGGTCATCGGCAACTGCGGCTTCGGGTTTGCGCCGGTGGAGCCGTCCCAGCGTGAACGGGCGATGCTCAGCATGACACGCGTGGAAGCCATTCCGCTCGCGTCGATGAAGGCGGGGATGCCGTGGGACTGGGAGAGCTTTCCGGAATACCTCGACAGCGTCGAGCGCACGCCAAAGGCGATGAATATCGTGCCGTACGTGCCGGTCGGCCCGATTCTCGTCAAGGTCATGGGGCTCGAAGGGGCGAAGTCCGGTCGCCTGCCGACGGCGGCGGAACATGCCGAGATGTGCCGTATTCTGGATGAATCGCTCGATGCCGGAGGTTGCGGCTGGTCTGCACAACGCATGCCGCCCTCCGGGCCGGCCGGTGCGCAGCTCGACTTCGACGGCACGGCGATGCCGACCGATATGATGAATGACGCCACCGCGCTCGAATTCGCGAAGGTGCTGCGGCGGCGAAATGCCGGCCACATGCAGACGACAATGTTCTCAGGCAACCCCAAGGCCGATCAGGCGCACCTCGCCGAACTCGCGGAAGTCAGCGGTCGGCCGGTGGTGTTCAATGTCGTGCAGCCGCAGGACAACGCACCGCACATTCACCGCAAGGTGATCGAATGGCTGGAGCGCTGCCGCGCGCAGGGCATTCGCGTGTATGGCCAGGGCCTCACGACCGATGCCGGCTATTCCTTCACGTTCGAAGACTGGAATCTGTTCGATGAATGTCCGGCGTGGCGCGAAGCGACCGTCGGGACGCGCGCAGAGCGCCTCGCCAAGCTCGCCGACCCGGCGCGACGCCCGGCGCTGAAGGCCAAGGTGCCCGGCTTCGTGCTCGGGCCGTTCGAGAATATCGTCGTGACCGGTCCGCGCGCGGCTGAAACCCAGCAGTGGCTCGACCACACCGTGGGCCTGGTCGCCGAGAAAACCGGCAAGCATCCCGTCGATGCCATGCTCGACATCGTAGTGGCTGACAACCTCGAAACTGAGTTCTTCTCGATGCCGCCGAACACGCGACTCGATCTCCTCAAGGAGGTCATCGACAACCCCTATATCCTGTTTGGGGTATCCGATGGCGGCGCCCACACCAAGTTCCTCACGGCCGGCCGGTATCCCACGGAAACGCTGATCAAGATTGTGCGTGAGCACGGTTGGCTCAGCCTGGAAGACGCGCATTGGCGGCTCTCGGCACTGCCGGCGCAGCTCGCCGGTTGCAGCGACCGTGGCATGCTCAAGGTCGGCATGCCGGCGGATATCGTGGTCTACGACTACGAGAAACTGAGCATCCTGCCGGCGGAAATTGCGCACGACCTGCCGGGTGGCGAATGGCGGCGTATCCAGCGTGCGAGCGGCTACCGTTACATTCTGATCAACGGCCAGGTCACGATTGAAAACGACCAGCAGACGAACGTCTTCTCCGGGGAACTGTTACGTCACGGAGTGGCGCGGCACGCGCCCGCGCAGGCGCAGGCGGCCGCCGCGGCCTGAGGCCGCGGACTGGGCTCAGTCACAGGGGAACACTGCAACTGCTAGCCTCAGTTCGCGCTCCAGCGCGTCGGTCCCGAGTTGATACACGCCCGCAATCCTCAGGCACTGCTCACGGGTGAGATACGACGGCCACTGCTGGGCCAGCAGGTGCTTGTGCAGCTGGGTCATCAGCGGCCGGAATCCACTCGGGGTGATTCGGATGAATACTTTGCCACCGCAGCGAGGACATAGCGCGCCTTCAAAGGGCTCAGCGTTCAAAACGCTAGTTCCACGGGCCACATGCAAGTTTCAATTTTCGAGTGTGGCGGTTCGCAGCGTCGTCCCCTGAGTGCGCTTAGTCAACCAAACGGACCGTATCTCCCACTCGCACCACCCCGGCGCGCTGCACATGCGCGCCAACGCCCAGATTCTGGTTTCCCTCGCGCACAATGGTGCGCAGGATTGATTTATCGAATGCTAGCTCACCCTGCGGCTGCATGGTCATGCCGCAGCGTGGGGTGGCTGCGGAGATTTGAATTTCGACTTCGCCAATCTGAAGCCGGCGACCAATCCACTCCTGTTCTGCGAGCCCGCTCAATGCGGCTTCCGTTTCGATAAAGAAATTCGGGCGGAAGCGGCGAATATCCCAACTCGCGGCGGGATTCTTGTCACGCATATAGGCCAGTGAAGCAGTGGTGATCAAATGCAGTTCCTCGTTATCGAAGAAGGTGCCGGGGACCGCGACATAATCCATCAGGACTTCTGGAAACAGACTGAAATCCGGAATCGGCTCGCCAGGTTCACGCGCAAAAAGCCCGCTCATTTCGTGCTGAAATTTTTCCGGATCCGGCTTGTATCGCTTGTAGAAATCCCGCTTGCTCGCTGGCTGTAGTGGCCACAGCGTGGCCGCCCGTCCGATCAACTCGCTGAGTTTGGCCGCCAGGTGCGGGTTATCGCTGTCCACGGTTTCGCCATCGGGGAAGGTAATTTCGACTGGTGCGATTTCGGCGTCGCCGGGTTCATGTCGATAGCGCGCGGCGCACAGCATGAGTTGCGGATACATTTTGCCCCATTGAATTTCCTGGCGGCCTTCATCGCGCATCGCCCAGCAGCGATCACCAACCAGACCCTGGGAGGTCACACGACAAGCCGAGACTGTGGCGCCCTGCATGGATTTTACCGGGAAGCGCCAGAGTTCTTTGATCGTACCAAGGGTTTTCATGGAATCCTTCGTTAACGTTTGCGCGGCGTGGTTGGCGCAGGGGGCAGCACGGTCTCTGCGTTCAGCACTTTCTCGGCGAGTTGTTTCTTGTATGACCTCAAAGCGGTGCGCAGGCGCGCGTCGTGCAGCGCCAGAATTTGAATCGCGAGTAGCGCAGCGTTAGTGGCGTTATTGATGGCGACAGTCGCGACTGGCACGCCAGCCGGCATTTGCGCGATCGAGAGCAGCGCATCGGTGCCGTTTAGAACAGTGGCCGCAACCGGCACCCCGATCACGGGCAGGGTAGTGAGGGCCGCCGTCATGCCGGGCAGATGCGCGGCGCCGCCGGCACCGGCGATGATGATCTGCAGTCCGCGTTCGGCCGCGCTTTGCGCGTAGTCATACATGCGTTGTGGGGTGCGATGCGCGGAGACTATCGCGACTTCGTGCGGGACTGCGAACTCCGTGAGGAGATCGGCGGCCGCCTGCATGATTTTGAGATCAGAGGTACTGCCCATGATCACGCCCACCACCGGCGCTGAGATTTTGTGGCGCGTTTTCATCGGGCGTCTCCGAAGACTTTAAGGGTACCTTGCAGGGCATGCGCCGTGGCAAGTGCTTCGCCGAGCGTATCGGCGGTGACCGTCACGTGGCCCATTTTTCGAAACGGTTTCACGGTGTGTTTGCCGTAGAGGTGCACCGAGGTGCCGCGCGTTTGCCTGGCGCGTGCCAAGCCCTCAATGCGCGGCGCGCCATGTGCGCCAGGTTCGCCCAGTAAATTGAAACTCGCGGCCGGCCGTAGCAAGGTGGTGGGGCCGAGTGGCTGGCCGGTCACTGCGCGCAGATGTTGCTCGAACTGGGAGGTCACGCAGGCCTCAATAGTGTAATGCCCCGAGTTATGCGGGCGCGGTGAGATTTCGTTGATCAGAATTTCGCCTGCGCGCGTGAGAAAAAACTCGATGCCGAAAATGCCGATGCCGTCGAGGCATTCCACAATGCGCCGGGCCAGTGCTTGGCATTGTGCGGCAAGTTCAGCGCTGATCGCCGCAGGTGCCTGGATGAGATCGAGGATATTCGCACGTGGATCAAAGTGTGCTTCCACCACCGGATAGGTGGCGATCTCACCCTGCCAATTGCGCGCCACCATCACCGCGAGCTCTTTGTCGATATCCACCAGCCGCTCGACGAGGCAGGGCACCTGCAGGAGTGCTGTGGCATCTGCCGGTGTACGCACGACTTTCACGCCGCGTCCGTCATAGCCATGGCGCCGCGCCTTCATCACGCAGGGCAGTCCAAACGCGGCGAGTGCAGCGTGATCGCCCACTGCCAGCGCGCGAAAATCGCTGGTCGGCAAGGCGTGCTGCTGCAAAAATTCCTTTTGGCGGAATTTGTCCTGGATGATGCCGAGGACTTCGGCTGAGGGCGCCACTCTAGTGCCACTGCGTTCGAGTGCGGCGAGACAGGAAGCGGTGACTGCTTCGATATCCAGGGTCACCACGCTGGTGGTGCGCGCGAGTTCGGTGAGTTGAGTGGCGTCGTCGAAGTCCCCGATCAGCTGTGCCGCGAATTCGCGTGCCGGACAATCCGGGGTGGGATCAAGTACGGTAATTTTGAGACCGATGTCCGGTGCGGACTCGGCCATCATGCGCGCGAGCTGCCCGCCGCCAACGATTCCGACGTGAGTCGCGGTGGCGACTTCCTGGGGGGTGGAGAGCGACATGGTTTTCCCGGGTCGGCCAGGCCGACGGTCAGAGGTGAAAACGCCATAGGATAAGCGTTAAAGGCGACGAGCAAAACCCGCAATTGAATGCGAACTCCCGACAGTGCGCGTGTACCCGCAAGCCAAGGGTCTCGTAATGCCCGTCGTTGCGCTCCTCGCAACGACAGGTGGGAGGGTTAATCCCCGAGTAGCCAGCGGACATGGTGCGTGTTTCAATTGACCACGGCACGGCCGCGTCCGTCGAGCCACCAAATTCTGCCCAAACTGAGGAACATTCCGATGAAACTCGCTCCACTGATGACCTATACCGCAGATTTATTGCCACCCGTGGCGGTTGGCGCCGGCCCTTATGGCAATCGCACCATTTTCGAAGTCACGGGCGGAACATTTGAAGGGGCGCGTTTGCGCGGCAAATTGCGCAGTGGCGGTGGCGACTGGTTATTGATCGATGGCCAGGGTCTCGGCCATTTGGATGTACGCGCCACCTTCGAAACGCATGATGGCGCAGCGATATATGTTCAGTATTACGGGCGCGTAGTCATTACCGAGCTGCTCAATCAGGCGCTGCAGGGCAACGGCCAGACCGAATACGGCGCCGAGCATTTCTTCAACCAGCCGCGCTTCGAAACCGGCGATCCGCGCTATGCCTGGTTGAATCAGGTGATGGCGGTGGGGCAGGGCCGGGTGCGCAACGGCCGCGTGGAATACCAAGTTTTTGAATGTGTAAACGACTAACTCGGACCGCCCAAGGAGTGCGCCCTCATGATCGTCAAAACCCCTACATTAGATGAGATCCAAACCATTGCGAGCCAGTTTGGCCTCGACCTCGGCGAGGACGACCTCGCGTCTTTTCAGGGCCTCATAGCCGGCACCTTGGCTTCCTATCAACGCCTGCAGCAGTTGCCAGAGCCGACGTTGCCGGTGAAATACCCGCGGGCCGGTGGCTATCGCCCGGATCGCGCAGAGGATCCGCTGAACGCCTGGTATCAAAAGTGTTCGATCAAAGGCGCTAAGGGCGGGCCGTTGCTGGGCAAGCGGATCGCGATCAAGGACAACATCTGTGTGGCCGGGATCCCCATGATGAACGGCACCTCGGTGCTGGAAGGCTATGTGCCGGAGGGCGATGCGACTCTGGTTACCCGCATTCTCGACGCCGGCGGCGAGATTGCCGGCAAGGCAGACTGCGAGAGCCTGTGCTTTTCGGGCGGCAGCCACACCAGCGACAACGGGCCCACATTGAATCCCTACGATCACACGCGCAGCACGGGAGGCTCCTCCGCCGGTAGCGCGGCGCTGGTGGCGGCCGGCGAAGTGGACATGGCAATTGGTGGTGATCAAGGCGGCTCGATTCGCATCCCAAGTTCGTGGTGCGGCACGGTGGGTTTGAAGCCCACCCACGGTCTGGTGCCGTATACCGGTGCGTTCCCGATTGAGGCCACCTTGGATCACCTGGGACCGATTACGCGCACGGTCGCCGATTGTGCGTTGCTGCTGGAAGTGATCGCGGGCGAGGATGGCCTTGATCCGCGTCAGTATGCGGTGAAGACTGCGGCCTATACCAAGGCGCTTACCGGCGAGGTTAAGGGCTTGAAGATCGGCATCGTCAACGAAGGCTTCGGCTGGCCGGGGCTCTCAGAGGGCGATGTCGATGCCTGTGTGCGGCAGGCGGCAGGGCGCTTCGAAGCGCTGGGCGCGGTGGTGTCTAGCGTGTCGATTCCCTGGCATCGCGACGGCCAGCACATCTGGACCGGCATCGCCGTAGAAGGGGCCACCCAGCAAATGCTGAAAGGCAATGGGATGGGGACCAACTGGAAAGGCCACTACACCACCAGTCTGCTGGATGCCTTCGGGCGTGGCTTCCAGACCCGCGCGAATGATCTATCGGAAACCACCAAGGTAGTGTTACTGACCGGCGAATATCTACAACAGAAGTATCACGGCCGGTTCTATGCGAAAGCCCAGAATCTCGCGCGCTTACTGCGCGCGGCCTACGATGCGGCGCTCAATGAGGTGGATTTGCTGTTGATGCCAACCCTGCCGTTAAAGGCCACGCGCATTCCGGCGCCGGATGCCACGCGCGAAGATTACTGCGCACGTGCGTTGGAAATGCTGCCGAACACGAGCCCCTTTGATGTCACCGGTCATCCCGCAATCAACCTGCCGTGTGGCATGTCGCAAGGGCTGCCAGTTGGCCTCATGCTGGTGGCCAGGCATTTCTGCGAAACCACCATTCTGCGCGCTGCACACGCGTTTGAAACTGCCTATGATTGGAAGAAGATCTAAGCGGCAAGAGGAACTGATATGAGCATCAATCACAACCGTCCACTGACCGATGTCGAAATTCGCGTCAAGGCCTTGGAATCACTGCTGGTGGAGAAGGGTCTCGTTGATCCCGCCGCTATGGATGCCTTGATCGATACCTATGAACATAAAGTGGGTCCGCGCAACGGAGCCCGGGTGGTGGCCCGTGCGTGGGTCGATCCTACCTACAAACAACGCCTGCTCACGGATGGTACGAAGGCGATTGCCGAGCTCGGCTATTCGGGCATTCAGGGCGAAGACATGGTGGTGATCGAGAACACGCCGGACACGCACAATGTCATCGTGTGCACCCTGTGTTCCTGCTATCCCTGGCCAACGTTGGGCTTGCCGCCGGTGTGGTTCAAGTCCGCGCCTTACCGCTCGCGCGTGGTCAGTGATCCGCGCGGCGTGTTGCAGGAATTTGGCCTTCATTTGCCCGACGAAATGCGCGTGCAGGTGTGGGACAGTACGGCGGAACTGCGCTACATGGTGTTGCCGGAGCGGCCTGCCGGCACCGAGGGCTGGAGCGAGGAACAACTCGCGGCCCTGGTGACTCGCGATTCCATGATCGGTGTCGCTAACGTTCAAATCCCCGCGAAATAGGAGTCCCCATGAATGGCATCCATGATCTCGGCGGCATGCACGGTCTCGGACCAATTGTGGTCGAGCAGAATGAACCGGTTTTTCATCACGAGTGGGAGCGTCGCGTGTTCGGCATGTTTCTGCCGATTGCTGCGACCGGTACTTTCAATGTGGATGAATTGCGCGCCGCGATCGAAGGCATGGGCGCGCCTGCCTATCTGAACACCTCGTACTACGAACACTGGTTGCATGCCTACGAAACCCTGTTGGTGGAGAAAGGCGTGCTGACAATGTCTGAGTTAGAGGCTCGGCGTGCGCAAGTCGCACAGGGGAGTCACTAATGGCAATCAATCCGCAACAAGCCTTAGCCGCCGCGCTCGCCGGCGCCAGCGCCCGCATCGATCAACCGGTCACCCCACGCTTCAAACCCGGCGCACGAGTGCACCTGCGCAATATCAATCCCACCGGTCACACGCGAATGCCGCGCTATATCCGTGGCAAGGTTGGCACGATCGAACGCGACCACGGCGTGTTTGTGTTTCCCGATACCTACGCGGTGGGCAAAGGCGAGAAACCGCAACACGTGTATCTGGTGCGCTTCACCGCGCAGGAGTTGTGGGGGGATGCCGCGCGCAGCAACGATGAACTGCTGGTTGATGTGTGGGACGACTATCTGGAGCCCAGCTAGTGAGTACGGCCAGCGCGCCAATGCTGCCAAACTTTGCCGCCGTGCCGGGTCTGCCGCAGGATGAAGATGGCGTGGTATTTGCCGCACCGTGGGAAGCGAAGGCCTTCGCGTTGGTGGTCCATCTTCACCAGCGTGGTGCCTTTGCGTGGAGTGAGTGGGTGCAGGCGCTGTCAGCCGAGATCGCAGCTGATCGCGCGCGTGCTGAGCCGACGTCGTATTACCTGCTGTGGTTGAGTGCCGCTGAGCAGCTGGTGGCGGCGCGGGGGTTGGTGGCAGAGAGTCACTTAGTGGCTGCGCGTAACGCGCTGCATGTGGCGCAGTCGGAGCATGATCATCACCACGATCACGATCATCATCACTAAGCTGCCGTAATTGTCGGTCGGATTACGCTGCGCTAATCCGACCGACGAAGACTAATTTTGTGCACCGTCATTCCAGGCGGAGCCGCTAGCGCGGCGGAGACCTGGAATCCATGGGCGCTCGATATTCAGTATGGATTCCAGATAAGCGCGACGCGCTTTCTGGAATGACGGGGTTCTAGTAATTGTAGGTCGGGTGAGCGCAGCGTAACCCAACATTGGGCGCTCAGAAAAAAGTCCGCCTCAGGTCCCGTACCGAATGCGTGTGCCATGCTCCAACGCAAGATCGAGTTCTGCGGCCGTGAGACCTCTCGGAAAATAACACCCCGAGACATGCGCCTGCGCGAAACTCGACCCTTCAAGCAGGGTTTCTCGAAAATCGATTCCGCGTAAATCGGACATCCGAAAATAGCAGTCGCGCATATCGAGCCCACTCGCATCCAGGCCGCGCAGGTCGAGCCGGCTGAGATCGGTCGCGACCAGATCACAGCTGTCGCCCTTGGCTTTGCGCTGGTTGAACTCGGCGATCTCACCCATCCGCAAGAGCTTGTACATGTCGCAGTCGCTGATCCGGGGTTTGTCATTCATGGGCGTTCCTCACAATTTAAGTCGGGCTGGCGTAAGCCTTAGCGGCCGGCCCGCGCAGTAAGTTAATCGCGTGACGGTCAGTTGTTTACTACGGCCGCAGTAATTCGAAAATCTCCCCCAAGGTGCCGTAATTCATATACCCGAGGCGCGCCACCGGTTGCAGCCGACGTTCATCCACCAGCCCGTCGATGATTACTTCGTCCGCGATGTGTACCCCCACGACTTCACCGATCACGACATGACTTACGCGTCCATCGGTGCTGGGCGGCAGATGAACCACCTGATATACCCGGCACTCGAGCGCAGCTTTGGCGCTCGCGACTCTCGGCGGGCGCACGAGTTGTGAGCGCACTGCAGTGATGCCGCAGGCCGCGAATTCATCGACTTCGGGCGGGAAGGGTGCGGAGCTCGCATTCATCGCGGCTGCATCGTGTTCGCCCACCAGATTGACGACGAACTCCGGCACTTCGCAAATATTGCGATAGGTATCCTTGCTGGTGCCCGGCTGCGCGGCATTCGGCGCGAACATCACATACGGCGGATCCGCGCACACCGCATTGAAATAGGAATACGGTGCGAGATTCGGCACACCACTGGCGCTCTGCGAACTGATCCAGCCGATGGGCCGTGGCATCACCAACGCATTCATTGGATTGTGCGTGAGCGGCGCAGGCCGCAGGCCGTCAGCGATCGAATAGTACATAAGGAATTCCGGGGCCTGGTTGATGGTCGAAGGGGAGGACTCGGGTACGATAGGTGGGGGGGTGAGAGGTGTCAAACTGGGCTGTGCGACGCACACGAATGGGTCGCCACGATCATCACGCCGAGGAGGCGCATATGGGGAATAACTTGCGGTGTTGGGGCGCGCAACGCGTGCGCTTCGGTGGGGCACTGTGGCTGGGGATGTCGCTGCTCTTCGGCGCGGCACGGGCGGGCGATCTCGATCTTCCGGAGGTGTCACTAGTGGAAGCCTCGACGGTCGCGGAAATGCCCTCGCCCGAAATTGGTGAAGTGCGAGAGTTTGTGGGATCAGTGGCGACGATCGACTGCAGCCGCTGGGAGATTATTGAGAGCGATGTCGAGGATTCGCTGGTGAGCCAATGCGGGGATTACAAGTTCTATTTCAAGCGCAGCGAAAATCTGAATATGCATAAAGTTACCGGGGCGAACGGTGTCGTCGCGGTTGAATTCACGCCGGCTTATCCGGGAATTCAATTCCCGTTGGCGGTGGGCAAACACTGGCGCAAACCTTACAAGGGTCATTCTGCGATCGAAGATATCTCGTGGGAGGGTGATGTCGACTGCGAGGTTGCCGAGTACGCCCAAGTTGAAGTGGCGGCGGGTGTTTACAAAGCCTTTCGGATCGAGTGCCGCGATCATTGGAAAGTAGGCGACGCCGAGAGCAGCGTGACGTCGACGACCTGGTACGCGCCAGACGCAGGCGGCGTAGTCAAAACCCTGAACTACGAAGATTCCCGTTGGAATACCGAACTGAAAGCCTTTTCAGGTCCGAGGGAAGAATAGCCCGTGTTGAGCACGCGCCAATGGTGGGGCGCATGTGCACTGTTGTGCGGATTCTGTGTGTTCGCCGGCGTGGTTGGCATGCGCCAGATTCCGCTCGATTCACACGAGATTTTTGTCGCGCAAACCACGCATGAAATGAGTCTGCGCGGGAATTGGGTGGTGCCCTACTTCAACGGTGAACCGCGTTTAAACAAGCCGCCACTGAGCTATTGGGCAGCAGGCGTGGTCGCTGGCCTGGCCGGTGATTTGCCAGTGGTATCGGCCTGGCACGTGCGCGGGGTGTCGTTGTTGGCAGGCTTGGGCCTATTGCTCTGTACGCTCGTTCTCGGCACTGTCGTGTGTGAACGAACCACGGCCCTGGTGGCCGGCGGAATGCTGGTGAGCAGTGCCGGTTTTTTCAGCTTTTTGCACGACGCGCGTCCAGATATGCTCTATGCGATGTGGGTGGCGGTGATGTTGAGTGCGTTGGCTTGGCGCACGTTTCGGCCTGCCAGGCAGGGCGGGTCGCGTTGGTTTGCGCTGGGCGTGCTGTGGGTCGCGTTCGCGGCCGCAACCCTAACCAAGGGGCCCCATCTCCCAGGCCTGGCGCTGCTCGGTAGCGCACTTTACCTTCGCCAATTGCATGGTCATTGGCGTGCCGTGAATCAAACCCTGCAGCCGCTCCTTGGGCTCGCGATTGTCGGCCTGCTGTGTGGGCCTTGGTGGTGGGCGCTCAGCGCGCAGCTGGATGCTGCGCGAGTCGAATCGAGCCAGTTGGGTGGGACCTTGCTTACGCCCGTGCTGTCTCGTCTCGGCGATCCCTTCTATTTCTACCGTCCACTCCAATTGGTACTGCCGTGGTTACCTTATGTGCTCCTCGCGGCGGGCCTGGTCAGCACGCAGGCAAGCGTTCGTACGCGGATGGGATTTCTGCTATATCCGCTCATGGTGGTGTGCCTGGGTTTGAGTTTTGGTCACCAGTACCGTTTCTTCTATGTGCTGCCCCTGTTGGGGGTGATCACGCTATTGATCGCCGCACCATTGGTCGCCGCGATTAAGTTAAGCGTCGTGCCGAATTGGCTGCTCCAGTTAACCGCGCTCGCGCAATTCGTGGCGTTGCTCGCGTGCATGCTGTGGGTTGTTCGTCACGCCGTGGCGGTGTGGCCCGGGGTGCTTGCGTGTCTGCTCACAGGCGTGCTGTGCGCGGCGCTCGCCGCGTGGCGTTTGCAGTGTTCGCGTGCGCTCCGCGTGATTGCGGCGCTCACATTAATGATGACTTTCGTGTGGCCGGCAGCGGCGTTAACCGGCGCACTATGGGACTTTGAACGCTACGGGAGTCATCACCAGGCGGCGCTCGCGCAAAGTGCTCTCGCGCGCGACACACCACTGGTGACGGTGGGCGTAAGCCCTACGGTATTTGTGTATTACAGCGCGCGCGCGGTGCCCGAAGTCTCGCTTGCAGCACTCGCGCCGCTGCTGCGCGCGAGCACCACTGGAGCTCTGGGCGTGGTGACTCGCGAACAGCATCTCGGTGCACTGACTGCGCAATATTCATTTGAAATTCTTGATCGCTACCGGCGCGGTGATCAGGATGATGTGTTGCTGGTCCTGCAAGAGAAGCGAACGCCATGAGTCGCGCTTTTGTAAAAGAGGGCGACGGCGAGGAACTGGATGATCCGCCGCCGCGCCCTGCCCGCGTGCAGCCCTGTTATATGACCGCCGAGGGGGTGGCTGCGCTACGCCGCGAACTGGAGCAGTTGCAAGGGGCGGCCGCGCGGCCCGAACTTGTGCCGGACTTGGCGCAACAAGCTGCGGCCCAACGATCGCTGCGGCGGATCCGCGAGCTTACGCAAATTCTGCAGGAAGCCGTGCCGGTCGCAACCGGGCAATCGCCTGGCGACCACATCCGTTTCGGCGCCACGGTCGAGCTCCAGGATGCTGCGGGACACGCTTACCGCTTCCAAATTGTGGGTGAGGATGAAGCCGCGCCGGCCGCCGGTCGCATAAGCTGGGTCTCGCCGCTCGGTCGGCAGTTGATCGGCCTCGCGGTCGGTGATGAGGTGGTTTGGCCGCGGCCGGTGGGGGAATTGCGGCTGGAGGTTTTAGCGTTTGAGTAACCTCTCCGTCATCCCGGAAAGCGCGTAGCGCTTATCCAGGATCCATCTTGAACTTTCAACGCCCATGGATCCCGGGTCTGCGCTGCTGCGCAGCTTCGCCCGGGAGGACGGGACTAGGCGCACGCGTAGCCCCAACTTTCGTCATCCCGGAAAGCGCGCAGCGCTTATCCGGGATCCATCTTGAACTTCCGACGCCCATGGATCCCGGGTCTGCGCTGCTGCGCAGCTTCGCCCGGGATGACGGGACTAGGCGCACGCGTAGCCCCAACTTTCGTCATCCCGGAAAGCGCGCAGCGCTTATCCGGGATCCATCTTGATTTTCCGACGCCCATGGATCCCGGGTCTGCGCTGCTGCGCAGCTTTGCCCGGGATGACGGGACTAGGCGCAGGTGCTGTCGAGCACCGCCGCCCACGGACTCTTACTTGATCAACCCCTCAGCTTTCATCGCTTCCTGCACCCGTGGTCGCGCCGCGATGCGATCGCGGTAAGTACTCAGAGTTGGCCAGGTCGCAACATTGAGTCCCACAAAGCCCATCCAACCGATAGTCGTAAACAAATACGCATCGGCGACCGTGAACTGCTCGCCCAGCAGATATTGTTTGTTGCCGAGCTGATCAGTGGCCCAGGTGTAGCGGTCGGTCAGGCGTTGCTTCTGCCAGGCTTTGAAGTCGTCGTTAGCGGCGGGATTGAACAGCGGCGAGTAGCCTTTGTGGATTTCGGTGCTGATGAAATTAAGCCATGACTGAAGCTTCGCGCGTTCCACCGTACCGCCGGCCGGCGCCAAACGCGCACCTGGCTTCAAATCGGCAATGTATTGCACGATGGCCGGGCCTTCGGCGATGCGTTCGCCGCTGTCGAGCTCAAGCAAGGGCACATAGCCATTGGGATTGATTTTGAGGTAATCACTGCCGTCTTCCAGGGTGTGGGCTTTGATATCCACCTTGATGAGATCGACCGGGATTCCTGCTTCGCGCAGGCAAATATGCGGAGAGAGTGAACAAACGCCGGGAGAATAATAAAGTTTCATTGGTCCTCCATGAAGGGTTTTCTTGCTGCTTGTTTCGCGATATGGACGGGGCTTGCGCCACGCCCTGCGCGCAGTTTAGTGCGCTTTGCGCGCGCTTGTGTTGTGGCTTTGTAACTCGCCTGGTCGGCGACCAGCCTAGTGCGGCGCACTCTGGCAGTCGCCCGCACGTACCGCTTCCACGCGCTGCGCAAAGGTCATGTTCTTACCGCCCATTTTGACGATCAGATTACCGATGACGCTCGCGCCTCGGTGCGTTAACTCGGCAGTGCCGGTCGCCACCCGCGCCGTCTGACAGACCAGCACATAGTGGAATGCCTGATCGCGGGCTTCCCCAAAGCCAAATGTGCAACCGCGCAGGGCGGGTTGTCGCATCACTGGAAACAGCGCATGCGCGTCGTCCTCGGCCAGGCAACGCGATTCCTCGGCGATGATCCGGCGCATTTCGTCCAGATGGGGCATCACCATATTCGAATGGATGGCATATTCGCCGGCCGGCAACGTGAACTCACTGGTCGCGGCGACAGCATTCATTACGCTTAGGCCGCTAACCACCATCAGTAAACGCAGTCCGGGCTTAGCGCGACTCTTCGCCAGCGATCCTGATCCCATGAAAAAATTCTCCTCTGTGGGTTCGTGACTAATTGGCTGCCCACCATACCCGGGCCGAGTGATCCTGGCACGCCGCTTCTTGCGCTTGAATTCAGGGGGCACTCGCGCCTACCGTGGGGCCCATGCCAGTGACTCATGAGCCGACGATTTCCGCTGCGCGTCGCAGGTGCCTGCGAACCCTCGCGGCCGGTCTATTGGTGAATTTCAAACGCGTTCAGGCGCAGGAGGTGGCCGTGCACTTATTCGCAGATTCCGAGCTCGCCGGCTATGGCTTTGGCGATGAGCACCCGTTGGGGATTGATCGTCAGGGCGCTTTTCTCGCCGAGGCCGGCCGCCAGGGGTTGGTCGCGCGCGCGGCGCTGCAGGCGGGTCGGGTGGCCACGCGCGCTGAGCTCGCGCGCTTTCACACCATGGAGTATGTCGAGTTGGTGGCGAGTGCGGAAGCAGATGGCCGCGAAATGCTCGACGGGGGGGACACGCCGGTATTTCCGAATGTGTACGCCGCGAGCGCGCGGGTGGTCGGTACCGCACTCGAAGGCTTGGCAGATGTGATGCATGCGCGCTGCAGGCGCACCCTGCAACCCATCGGTGGCCTGCATCACGCGGCACGGGATCACGCGGCCGGTTTCTGCGTGTTCAACGATCTCGGGGTGGTGATCGAAACCTTGCGCGCAGAGTATGGGATCAGTCGCGTGGCCTATGTCGATATCGATGCGCATCACGGCGATGGCGTGTTCTACGCCTTCGAGGCGGATCCCGATCTAATCTTCGCTGATCTGCACCAGGACAGTCGCACCCTGTATCCGGGCACCGGACGGAGCGATGAAACGGGCCGTGGCGCGGCGGCAGGCACCAAACTCAATATCGAGATGCCGCCGCGTGCGGACGATCAAACCTTTCTCACAGCGTGGTCACAGGTCGAAGCGCATCTAGACAAGCACGCACCCGAATTTATCGTCTTTCAATGCGGTGCGGACAGTTTGCGGGGCGATCCGCTGGCCCAACTCGCGTATTCGCCAGCGGCGCATGCGCATGCCACGAAGAGACTCTGTGTACTCGCAGCTCGCCATGCACAAGGCCGTCTCATGGCATTTGGCGGCGGCGGTTATGATCGCGGCAATCTTGGGCGCGCGTGGAGTGCCGTGTTGCGCGAATTGTTGGCGTGAGAGCGCCGTTATTTGAAGCGATTTAACCGCAACGCGTTCGAGATCACGGAGATTGAACTCAGGCTCATCGCGCCCGCCGCGATCATCGGTGACAATAACTAGCCGGTGAACCGATAGAGCACCCCGGCAGCCAGCGGAATGCCGAGCGCGTTGTAGCAGAACGCAAACACGAGATTCTGGCGCATGTTGATTACTGTCGTGGCGGACAACGCATGCGCGGTGGCGATGCCTCGCAGGTCGCCTTTCAGTAACGTGATTTGCGCGCTGTGCATGGCGACATCAGTGCCCGTGCCCATCGCGATGCCGACATCCGCCTGCGCGAGTGCCGGCGCGTCATTGCTGCCGTCGCCCGCCATTGCCACCACGTGAGGCGCCTGCGGCAGCGATAATTGCACCCGCCGCCGACACGCCACCGTACAGAACGTCGGCCGTAACTCCCTCGCTCGATGAAAGCGCCTGGTCTGACTCAAGCTCGTGGGCGGCGGGTCGCCCGGGCGCCGCTTGCTGAGAGACGCGGGTGGCCAAAATTCTCCGGTCGAATTCTGCTGGTGGAAGATAATGACGTGAATTGTGCTGTCGTGTTTGCGATGTTGGAGGCCTACGGTACGGGCGTCGTAAGGGCCAGCCGCGGCGAGGAGGCACTCGAGATTGCGCCTAAGCAACGGATTGATTTGGTGCTGATGGACTGCCAAATGTCGGGACTTGATGGTTTTGAAACCACCCGTCGCTGGCGGGCGCGCGAAGTTGAGCGCAACCTCGGGCACGTGCCAATTGTCGCCCCTACCGCTAACGCGATGCACGGCGATCGCGCGGCCTGTCTGGCCGCCGGCATGGATGACTATCTAAGCAAACCGTTCACGCGCGATGAACTTACGGGAATTCTCGCGCGCTGGTTGGGGGCTGCCATGCAGGAATTTCCCGCAACGCAAGTGAGCACTTTGGCATAGAGAAATCTGCGGCGGGCTTACTGGCTATACACAGGGTAATAACAGGCGCTTGATTGATTGCCTCTTACCTATATCTATACGTTTAACCCTTACCTCAATCGGCGAAAATAGGCCGCCGACGAGCGGCAAGCGCAGTAGTGGCTTCTGCTACATCGGGTGCGAACAATAGACTCGCGTTTTTGGCGGCAACGTACGCGAGACCTTCTGCCACCGAGTGATCGCGGCTGAAATTCAGTGTTTCTTTCGTTCCGCGGATGGCGAGAGGTGACTTCTGCGCAATCGCGGTCGCGATCCGCTCCACCTCAAGTGAAAGTTCCTGCTGATTCGCGAAAGTGCGATTTACCAGCTGCATTTGCGCAGCTTCCAGGCCAGTAAATTCGCGGCCAGTGAGCACCAGTTCGCGCGCTACGCCTTCGCCGACGATGCGCGGCAGGCGCTGCAAAGTCCCCACATCCGCGACAATTGCGATATCGATCTCCTTGACGCTGAAGCGCGCATCGATGGTGGCATAGCGCAGATCGCACGCTGTAATTAAGTCGATGCCACCGCCCACACAAGCCCCATGGATTGAAGCAAGGATAGGTTTACGACAGGTTTCGAGCGCTGACACACAAGCCTGCAGCGCCACAATCCGCTGGTACAGGCGCTCCTGCCGATGCCCCGGCGGTAAATCCTTAACTGCTGCCTGCAGCGCTTGCAGCATCTCGAGATCGATCCCGGCACAGAAATGGCGGCCCCGGCCGGACAGAATTCCGACCCGTGCGGCCGGCGTTTCGTCGAGCCATTGGCAGGCGTCCTTCAGCTCAAACCACATACGTTCGGACAGGGCGTTGGCCTTGTCCGGCCGGTTAAACTCGATGCGCGCGATGCCATTACTGAGCGAAACGGCTAGCGTTTCATACGACATGCTCACTTTCCCTTAGGTCCATAGGCCACGAACACATTACCCGGCATGCCCCACAGACCATAACCGGCACCGAAGTACACCCAGCCATCGGCGACTACGACCCCGGCGCCCTTGATCGAGCCGCCCTTGGCCTTCACACCATTCACGGTCGGAAAGTCACGCAGCGTGCTCACATCCCAGATCACTTTGCCGGTGGCGGGATCGTAGGCGCGCATGTGGCCATCCATCGAACCCGAGAAAATGGCGCCCGGGATCAGCGCCGCGGCTTGTGGCTGGCCGGCGTTGCAACCGGGAATGGCCAGACAATCTGGCTTGGTCGCCGGAATTTGCCACAGCGTGCTGCCATCAGCGATGTTGAGCGCATAGATGCCGCCCGCCGCACCGGGTTCAGCTTTCGATTCCCACACATCGGAAATCGGCACATAGACGTGTTGGTCATCAGCGGCATAACCCCATTCAATGCCACCCAGCACCCCGCCCGGCGAAAGCCGTTTCTGCCATATCACCGCGCCTCGCGCATCGGGGTCGATGGCATGCATCACCCCCGACTTCTGACCAGCCAACAGCACGCGCCTGCCGTTCGGGAGGCTCCGCAAAATCGCTGAAGAGCCGAAGTCGACATCGGGACCGCAGGCTTTCTTGGTGACAGGATCGGCGTTGTGCGCGACACAGCCGGCAGTAAACGCGTCATCGGCCGTCATCTGCTGCGTCCAGCGGAACGCACCGGTCTCGAGATCCAGCGCGACGATGGCGTCCGAAGTAGCAGCGGCCGGTAGCGAATAGGAATCCCCGGTCGTGACATAGAGCGCGCCAGCCTTGGCGTCGACCGTGGGCTGCGACCACACGCCCACACCTGAGGGCCCCCACAGTTGCGTGCCATTGCTTGCCTTGACAGTTTTCTGAGGCGGCTCCGGGATGAGATAGGATTTCCACAGCCGCTTGCCGCTTTCGAGTTCATAGGCGACCACGCTGCCGCGAAACGTACAGCACTCGTAGGTCGGCAAGCCGCCGGCCAACTCTTCCAGAGAAGCGACGGGCACGTAAATCGTCCCGTTGTGATAGGCGGCTGAACCCGTGTTCATCGCCGTGACATGATCGTCAGACTTGTCCTGCCACAGCGGCTTGCCGCTGTTGGCATCCAGGCCATAGACCATCGCCTTGCGATCGGTCGCCACTAACATCAGCGATCCATCGCTGCGCGGAAAGACCTGAATTGCGCTACGTACTTCACCGACGGTGTCGAATTTCCAATGCGCGCAACCGGTCTTGGCGTCGAGCGCGTAGATACCGCTGCTCGGACCGCCGATGTAGATGCGTCCGCCGACCACGGCAGCCTGGGTGGAGACACTGTTGCCGGACGGGAAGCCGAGCGCCCACTTGAATTCAAGATTGCCGAGATCTGCCGGCTTCACGCCGGCTTGCTCAGCGGGTTGAAAATGTGAGTTGTCGCTATCCAGACCCCAGCCCGACCAGTGGGGCTGCTTCAGCGCATCAGCCGACAATGCTGCCGGCTTCTCGCACATCGTCAGCTTCTCGGCAGTCTTCGCATCGGGCACCGTGCCCCATGGGAGCTCGGAAAGATAAATGGCGACCGCGCGCTTCTCACTCTCTGACAGCGCGGAGGCCTGCATGAACATCTTGCCGCTCACAAGGGCGGCGAAAATCTCCTCGGGCGGCAGTTTGTTCATCTGCGCCAGTGGTAACGCGCGTGG
>CAMATU010000043.1 GCA_945861225.1 Klebsiella pneumoniae | reverse complement strand
TACCAGGCTTCATCAAGCGCTCGTAGGAGCGGCTTCAGCCGCGAAACTTCATACGACCGAAATCCTCTAGCGCATTTGCGGCGTTCCCGCCCGCGTCCCAAGCAACTCTCGCATTTCACTCACACTCGCGACCGCGCCGCCGGCGGCCTCCACCGCACGCACCGCATGTTCCACCCATTGCACATTCGTTCTGGTCGAACCGAGTGGCGCGTCTTCGAGCCCCACGCGCAGGTGACCGCCACGCCTGACCGTTAACGGAATCAGCGGCGTGACATCCACCCCAAGTCCCGACGTCATCCAGGCTGCGCTGGGCGCACAAGTTTCCAGCAGATGCAGTAACGATTCGAGCGCATAGTCCTCGGGCGGATATCCGAATAGAAAATCCGTGCTGAACATGAAGCGATAGAGGGGCGTCGGTGTGCCTGCCACCCGCGCGTGGAGCGCGGCACCAGCGCGTAGAAAACCCGCTTCGTAGATCGCATAACAGGGTTTGAAGCCATGCTGCGCAGCGAGGCCTAGCGCGTGCAGGATATGCGTTTCGGGATTGGTATAGACAAACCCGTCGCGCCCATTGGCCAGCGTGAAATTGACCGAACCCGGATCGACCGCCGCCATCTCCAATAGGCCGTGAGCCGCGAGTGTCGCGGTCGCCGCATAGCGCGCTTCGGCGCTTAACGTGCGGTCGCCTTCCTGCCCGAGCGGAATGGTGGGATATACCGGCACGTCCACTTGCGCACGAATTCCTTCGATGATGCGCCGGTAGATCTGCCAATCGTCGCGCTGTTTGCCGGTGGTCTCATCGTAGGGATGAACATGAATGATGCTCGCCCCGGCGCGCACGCACGCGATACCTTCGGCGATGCACTCGGCAATGGTAATCGGGATCAAGGGCTGTGCAGTGCGTGACCAAGGCCCGTTGAGCGCGCATTCGATAATGGTTTTCGTCATGGCGAGTTCCTCCTCTGGAGCCCACAGGGCCGTAGCCTTGGATTATGGTGGACTGCGCAGAGAATGCGGTAGGCTTGGCGCATCAGATCACTGCGAAAGCGAGCGAGCATGGAGACTCCTGAAGCCTTGAGCGCAAGTGCCGCACGCGTGCAGGCGGCGCTCGCCGCGCATGGCCTCGGTTTTCGGGTGACCGAATTCCCGCAGACTACGCGCACCGCGCAGCAGGCCGCAGACACCATCGGCTGCACGGTTGCGCAGATCGCGAAGTCGATCGTATTTCGTATGGTGGCGTCGCAGGAACCAGTGTTGGTGATTGCGAGCGGCGCGAATCGCATCGATGAACGGAAAGTAACGGCGCTGCTCGGCGAGTCAATTGAAAAAGCGGATGCCGCGTTCGTGCGGATGGCGACCGGCTTTGCGATTGGCGGGGTGCCGCCGGTGGGGCATCCGAACCCGCTCCGTACTTTGGTCGATGAGGATTTATTAAAGCACGACGTTATCTGGGCGGCAGCCGGGACGCCCAACGCGGTGTTCGAGCTAAAGCCTGCCGATCTGGTGCAGCTGACGGGCGCGCCGCCGGTTTCGATTGCTGTGTAGCTTAAGGCTGCGCGAAGCTGCAGGATTGCTCAAGATTGGCGAGATGCGCTTCAATTTGCTGCACGCGATTGGCAGGACTCGGGTGCGAACTCGCGAACTCTGGCTGGCGCGACCCGCCGCTCGCAGATTCAAGGATCCGCATCACGGCGATGAGTTCGCTGGGATCGAAGCCGGACTGAGACATTAAACACACCCCCAGGCGATCGGATTCAAGTTCATCCTCGCGGCCGTATTTCATGTTGATGAGGCCGCCCACCATCTGCGCCACCCGCGCCATCTCATACGAACCAGCGCCCATTACGACTGCACCGGTCAAGCCCGAGGTGAGTTCCTGCTTGGCCATATGTTCCGCGCTATGGCGGGCAATCACATGTCCCACCTCATGGCCTAACACACCCGCCAGTTGGTCATCTGTTTCAAGACGCGCCAGAAGCGCGACGGTAATGAATATCTGCCCTCCCGGCAGCGCGAACGCATTGACGGTCTTATCATCCGCCAGCACGTGGAAATCGAATGGGTAGCCGCTGTTGGCGGCAATGCTCTGCGCGACCACCCGCTGACCGATCCCCTTCACCAGGCGCTGAATTTTCTCATCGCTGACGACACCGCCGAATTGTTGCGCCATTTCGGGCGCGGATTGCAAACCCATCGCAACTTCCTGCTCGCGGCTCAAGCTCACGTGCTGTTTTTCACCCGTAATGGGATTGACGGATTGCTTGCCGAGGTAGGAAAAGAAAGAAAATGCCGCCACCGCCAGCATGATGATCAGACGTAATTTCATATTGCCATTCAGCATCGTGCGATCTCCTGGTTCAGCGATGATCGCGTTCGAGCGTCTCGTAGAGACCGCCCGCCACGGCACCGAACAGGACATGACTGAAGGCCATCAACCAGCTGCGTAAACCTGCGAAGCCTGCGATGAAATCCGCGACAAAGTAGTAGTTGATCGAATATAGCGCGAGCCCGAAGAGCGCGCCGCCGAAGATGCCCACCCAAACTCCCCAGCGGTGAAGGCAGAAGGCGATGAGACAGGTAAAGCCCACTGCCAACAGAAGATGCATGCCAAAGCCGGTCATAAACACACTGCCACCGAGGCCGACAGCGGGCGGCATCACACTCGGACCGAGCAAGAGCGCGGCGGCGAGCTGTAGGGGGAGTTGTGCGTTGCCGAGCAAGTAGCCGGTGAGCGCCATGTTCACGATGAGAAATACCAGACCTGCAAGCACACCCGCGACTACCGCCGCCCGCCAATCGGCGCTACGCAGCGCTTCAGTCCTTGTTTGCATGCTCAAACCCTCGCTCTTCGATGCGCCTTGGCGCGCGTATGGAGTTTACCCGTTATTCCTTCACCGCTCGGCGTAAGGCATCGCGCTCATGGCGCTCGTCGATCATCAGCTGATTTTCGGCTTCCTGTAGACAGTACTGCTTATTGCGATCGCCTTTATCCTCACATTCGCGCAGGCGCGCGGCATGGCGTGCCCGTGCATTTTGGATTCTTGTTTCGGCAACATCCTGTGGCTTGTCGCGGCGTTCGATCTTGACGCGTTTCTTTCCATACGAACTTTCGAGCGAATTATCCAACGCAGTGGCCGGCACCGCCATCATGAGCAACGCCGTTACAGCGCACAGAAAAGGGAGTAATTTACGCATCGGGAGCCATCCTAGATCGGGTTTGGAACACCCGGAAGTGTCGATAAAAACGCGCATCAGAATCCACGCAAGGCGCTGCGCATTGCTGGCGGGAGAGGGAATCATGCTGGGCATCTTACTGCTATATATTGGCGCGGTGTTGTTGATCAACGGGGTCGGCGCGCTGGGCCAGGCTGAGCGACGCTCGGTCGCGGTGCTGAATTTTTTGGTGGGCGGGCTCGCGTTGGTTGTGCAGCTCATTCTACTCGTGCGCGCAACCACCCCTGGTGACTATTACGTGGTGGCGACGGGATTCTTGTTCACCTTCACCTACCTCTATGGCGCGATCTGCGGCTGGTTCGATCTCGATATGCGGGCGTTTGGCTGGTACTGTTTATTCGTCGCCATCACTACTGTCCCCTGCGCGTGGGTGGCGTTTCATGGCAGCGATATTCGGTTTGGGTATCTCTGGATGATATGGGGCACGCTATGGTTTCTGTTCTATCTGGCCTATGTGCCGCAACGAGATTTTGGACGCTGGCTGCCGTTGGCAACCATCGCTACCGGCGTGCTGACCTGCTGGATTCCCGGCGTGTTGATGTTGACCGAACGTTGGTAGCGCAACCGCGCGATGCGCGCGATGCGCGCGCACCAGGGGATAAGCCGTTTTTTCTGGCCGCGTTGCTGGGACTGTGCGTTATGACGGTCGCCCATGCAGAAGTCTTTCGTTGGCGCGATGCTGACGGCGGCATCCACTTTGGAGACCAACTGCCGCCAAACGTGCGTGCGGAGTCAATGAGTGTTCGCCCGCAACCTTCCAAGTTAACACCAGAACAAGCTGCCCAGGAAGTCCAGCGCCTACGCAATGTGGCGGAAGCACGGCGTGCCGCAGAGCAAGCTGCGAAAACGCAGACCAGCACTGAGGCGAATAAGGAACTGCTCGATCGTGCCGCTCGCCTGAACCGTTGCGAGCAGGCCAAATGGGCGTTATCGGCGCTGGAATCGGGGCGTCCGGTTTATCGCGATGAGCAAGGCATGTTGCGCATCAAGCCACCGCCTGGTCAGGGTGATGCCTATGAAGGCAAGCGGGAGTACCTCGAAGAAAGCGTGCGGAATGCCGAGATTTCACGGCAGCGCCAGCTTTTAACCAAGGACTGTGACGGGTTGCCCACCGCGGCTGATAAGCGTGAGACCGATGATGCCATCCGGATGGCGGAACACTGCGAGCAGGCCGCGGCGGATCTCAGAGTGCTGTCACGGCCCGGGGCGGGCGCGTCGCCCGAGTTGCTGGCCGCGCGGCGGGCGTTTCTGAGCACGAACTGCGCGCCGCGCTAATAATCAGCGCCTCCGTACCAACCAAGTGGCCGAGGCTACCCGCGGCCGAACCCTTTCGGTTTGACCCGGGATTTGGGCAACTCCTTGATTTGATCTTCGAATTCCTTCTCAAGGGTGTGCAGATCGCGGCGAAAATCCTTCTCAACCTCTGCCACGCAATTACGACTTTCTGCTCTGGATTTGCAGCGTGCGGTGAGGTCGTCACGGCGGCCCTCAATTAGCTTCAGGCGCGCCATGTAGCGATCCGTTGGCGATTCCACGGTGATTGTCTTGATGCGCTTTTCACCCCACTCGGCGTCCAGTTCTTCGTCCAGTGACTTATCAGCCAGTGCGGGCAGGCTACTCGCGCTGATCATCAGCAAGATACCCACCCGAACTATTGTCAATAAACCCATTGCGCACTCCCGATTAGTCGCGGGAAGGATTATAACGGCACACGCGACTTAGGAGGCGTCGCGCCCGCCCGCAGAGTTGCAGTATGGTAGCGACCTTCGCCGGCGGTGCCGGCTCAACCCAGCGGAAAGACCTCATGAATTTTCAGGATTACCCCACCCACACACTGATGAACATTACCGCCAGACCACCCCTGGTCTTTACGCGTGGGGACGGCGCATGGTTATGGGATCACACCGGCAAGCGGTATCTGGATTTCGTGCAGGGCTGGGCGGTCAACGCGCTCGGTCATTCGCCGCGCTGCATGGTGGAGGCATTGGTCGCCCAGGCGCCCAAACTCATCACACCGAGCCCCGCCTTCTATAACGAGACATCGGTGGCGCTAGCCGACTTATTAACGGCGAATTCGTGTTTTGATCAGGTGTTTTTCGCCAATACCGGGGCGGAAGCGAACGAGGGTGCCATCAAGCTCGCGCGCAAATGGGGGCGTGTACATAAGGACGGTGCGTTCGAAATCATCACGCTCGATCACAGTTTTCATGGCCGCACACTGGCGACCATGTCCGCTTCCGGCAAACCGGGTTGGGACAGCATGTTCGCGCCGCAAGTGCCGGGATTCCCGAAAGCCAGTTTGAACGATCTCGCGTCAGTGGCAAGTCTCATCAATGCGCGCACGGTCGGCATCATGCTTGAACCAGTGCAGGGTGAGGGGGGCGTGAATTGCTCAACCCCTGAATTCATGCGGGGCTTGCGCGCGCTGGCCGATCAGCATCGGCTACTGTTGATCTGCGATGAGGTACAGACCGGCATGGGGCGACTCGGCACCTTGTTCGGCTATCAGCACTACGGCGTCGAGCCCGACATCATGACCTTAGGTAAGGGCATCGGTGGTGGCGTGCCGCTCGCGGCGTTGCTCGCCAAAGCCGAAGTGTGTGTGTTCGAGCACGGCGATCAGGGCGGGACCTACAACGGCAATCCCCTGATGGCAGCAGTTGGCCTCGCGATTCTGAAAGAGCTGTTGAAACCCGGGTTTTTGACCGGCGTGCAGGCCATGGGCGAGTATTTGTCGCAACAGTTACAGGCGCTGTCACAGGCCAAGCAGTTGGGCGTTGAGCGCGGGATTGGCTTACTGCGCGCCTTGGAACTGAATGCCGAGCGTGGTGGTGCTGTGATCGCCTATGCGCGCGACGAACTGAGCAGTGCGCCCGGCTGGGAGAATACCGGCCTGTTGCTGAACTCGCCACGTCCGAGTTGTTTGCGCTTCATGCCGGCGCTGAATGTATCGCGGGCCGAGATCGATCAAATGATCGATGGTTTGAGGATTGCGTTGGAACGGACCTAGCCAGTCTGTGCGTTGAATGACGCTTATGATGGCGCGCACTAGGGCCTGTTGATCTTTCACATCACATCGGGAGCCACATGATCACGAAGGCGAGGGCAACCATGCTGGCGAAATTGCGCTGAAGCTTATCGTATCTCGTTGCAATCGCTCAGAAGTGTTTCACCCTAGAAACGGCAGTTGACCGCTTATCTTTGTCAGTAAGTTAATGAACGATTTTGGTTTTGTCGTTCAAACCGGCGCCCGCTTGCCGGTGAGGGCGCTACGCCACGCGCAGCACGTCCCCTGGCGCGCATGGCGGCGTTGCAACTCGTCGGAATAGCGAAGCTTCGCATAAGCGTAAAAATTGGCTGTTCAGTGACACCGTGAAAGGTGCGCAGGCCAGCGCCAATCTTTACTCGTTGATTGAAACCGCCAAAGCCAACAGCCGCGAACCTTATGCTTATCTGCGTCGCGTGTTCAGCCTGCTGCCGCAGGCCACCACCGTCGCCGACATCGAGGCCTTATTGCCTTGGGCAAAGGCACACATCGCCTAAGTCCTTCGCGGCGATCAGGGGATCGATCTGGCCAGCAACCATGTTCGGCTATTACACGAATACGGGGTTCTTGGATCGCTTACACTTCCTCGTCGCGACGGTACTAGCATAACCTTCCAACCAGACTTGGTACTAAATACGGTGCTGCGTCTGAGTTTTTGCACTATATGTTGCGATTCTGGTTTTTGTTTGACCGCGCTAACAAAGTTACGCCATAGGCCGCTGGTGAAAAATTGCCCCACGTGGAAATGGAATTGTCGCTGGGCAATCATTGCGGTGTTCGCATGGCTTCTATCACGTGCGGCGGACCCAAATTGGCGAGCTTGACTATTCGAATTATGCGCCTAAGGTAACGGGCTGAGACCGCGACAAGAAGTCTGGACTGGCGGCCGTTCGCCCCAAATTAATCGAGACTGGAAATGTTTAATCGTAAAAAGCGCAAGCAAATCGAGGCGAGTTCCATCATCGGGCAACATACTCATGTACTTGGAGATGTTTCCTTTGAAGGCCGTCTGCATATCAACGGTACCGTTAGAGGCAACGTTTCAGCGGACAAGGACGACAAGGCGATGCTGACCTTAAGCGAGAGTGGATCCATCCACGGCAGCGTACAGGTACCTTACGTTATTTTGAATGGCCCTGTGACCGGCTCAGTTTACGCGCTGGATCACGTTGAACTCGCGTCAAAGGCGAGAGTCGAAGGGGACGTGCATTACGCGCTTATAGAGATGGCGATGGGCGCGGAAGTCAACGGAAAATTGGTGAGAATTACCCCCACGGTGTCCGAACCACTGCGCCTGAGCACACCGCTGCGAGAAGCAACGCAGTAGAATTTTGTTCATTACACTACCTAGCAATATGCGAGCACTCAAATGTCAGCCATTTCTCCCAGCGTAGACTCACATTACCCCGCGCCGCTCCATTTTACGGACGCTGCAGCGCGAAAAGTTAAGGATCTAATAGATGAAGAGGGAGACGAGTCCCTTAAATTGCGAGTATTTATCTCTGGTGGTGGATGCTCTGGATTTCAGTATGGCTTCACCTTCGATCAAGCTGAAGGAGACGGGGATACGGTCGTCGAGAATCAAGGGGTCAAGTTATTGATTGACCCAATGAGTATTCAGTATCTAACAGGCGCTGAAATTGACTACAGCGAGGGCCTAGAAGGTGCTCAGTTCGTCATCCGCAATCCCAACGCACAAACAACCTGCGGATGTGGCTCGTCTTTTTCCGTTTAGAGTCCCCGATAAGGGATCCGTAAACCCCTCGCCTTTAGGCGAGGGACAAGTCGGGTCGGGATAAGCTAATGAAATGGAAGACTACAAACGAAGCAGTCATCCGGTATGGGACTGCAAATATCACTTGGTGTGGACGACGAAATATCGATATGAGGTTCTGGGCGGTGATGTCGGGCATCGATGCCGCGAGTTATTGAGGGAGATAGCGAGAAGTCAGGAGATGCAGATCTACGCAGGTTCGGTGAACCGCGATCACGTTCATCTTCTGATTGGGATCCCGCCGCAGTTATCGGTGTCTCGGGCGGTGCAGTTCTTATAAAGGGAATAGCTCGCACAAAATGCTGTCGGAGTATCAGGCATTAAGGGAGCGTTATTGGGGCCAGCATTTGTGGGCGCGCGGGTATTGGGTAGCGACAAGCGGGAACGTAACGGACGAGGTGTGGAAGGAATACATCAAGAACCAGAAGGCGCCGGAATCTGACGACGATTTTAATGTGGTCTAAGAATCGGCCTCGAGGCCGATCAATCCGGCTTCTAGCCGTAATCCGAAGCCACTGGCTTTAAGCCGGTAGAGTATTCACACGCAAACTTAATGACCTACTGTTATCGAGCCGGGCTCTCTCCCTTCTGCAAGTCCACGAGCCACCAGGAGACCGTCAGCGGGACTCTGGATTGGTGAATTTCGGACCGAACCGGCTCGGCATTTACCAAACGCAGTGAATCGGTTGCGGGGGTGCAAGTTTGGGTCAAGTCTCATGAGCTCTTTGGTTCAGAGGTTCGAAGTGCTCGACGGTCGGAAATGGATCGTAGAAGTCGTGGAGCAACGCCTTCCATTCCAAATATTCAGTCGATTGGCGGAACCCGATAGTGTGGCTTTCCAACGTTTCCCAATAGACCAGAAGGAGATATTTATTCTGGTCTTCGATACATCGTTGGAGCTCGTGCGAAACGTAGCCAGGCATGGACGAAATGATCGACTGGGCTATTACGAATGCAGATTCGAAGTCAGCGGCTTGGCCAAGCCGGACGTTTAATATGGCGACTTCAAGAATCATCTCAGTATTTCGAGTGACGCCTAACGCGCCGATGAGCCGCGCGGGCCACCAAACCAAAAACCTCGAAGCCAGAACGTCACCGCGTCGGATCGATTGGCTTGTTATGTGTCATTGGAATTCTGGAACCCCCAGATCTCGGCGCTTCATACCCCGAGCTCAAGTTCCTCGTAATTATTCCCTGCGGCTTCCAGTGCGTCGGATCGATTGAATTGAAGCGCTTCGCGGAGCGTAACTCGCAGAGATTCCAATAACGCATCGCGCGTTTCCTCTTGGCAATTAACGCCAGGAACTTCCTCAATCCAGCCGATCCACCATCCGGCGTCTTCTTTTACTACAGCTGTGTAATTTGTGTTCATAGACGAAGTGTAGCCTACGTTCTTAATGACACATAACGCGCCGATGAGCCGCGGGGGCCACGAAACTAAAACCAAAATGCTGATGTGTCACCTATCCGCCCGGTCGCTCATACCGGCGCCATTGTCTATCGACCTTTGACAAACATGGCCTTGCCTTGAACAGTCTTGGCGTACCCACCAAAAACATCCATTTTCGTGTTGTCAGTCGAGACGACCAGCACACCATTGGCGCCCAGCTTCCCAGCCTGCTTCTTTAGCTCCTCAATCGCAAAGTTCACCGAAGACTGTTCGGTCAGGCCAGCATCGCTCGACGCGCTGATGAGGCCGATCATCTCGAACTCGGCTGGCGGCTCAAGATAGAGCCCGACCTGACCCGACGCGATCGGAGTCCTCGTGGTACCCGTCACGATCGAAGATCCAGAAGCACACGCCGCAATCGCCAGGACGGCGAGGGCGAGAAGAGGGAGCGCGGTTCGCTGTAGGTTCATATGCGGTCTAACAGCTAAGTAGACGTCTATCCGAGGTGATTATTTCCGTCGAATTGACGTGTTTGCGTGTATCTATTTTCGTGACGTGGCACGCCTGGATCGGATACTCGTCTGAATAAATCTTTCCCCTCAGTAATTTGTAGCATGGGCGACGATCTTCGGCTAGGTGACCTCGCAAATAATCGCGCATTCACGTCGGATTGATGTCTTTGTGTTGATGGCATGCTGTGTCCCAGGACTTGGCGTCTCTTGCCTCTTCACCTAGGCGCGTGGCGAGGGCTCAAGCGCGCGCTGTGGGGCGCGCAAATGGCGAGGGGGTTTGCTGCATAGGTGCTTGTCCGGTGTGCTTAGCACATTGCTATAGGCGAGACCAAGTTCGCGCAGATTTCCGCCGCTCGGCGCGTGAGGGGCATCGAGCGGCAGAGAAGCAGTGATAGTGATCGGAACCGGCACCCATCAGGCAAGCTCATTGGCTAATTCGCGATAGCCGCTATGCAAGGTGAGTGATAGGCTGTCGCGAGCTCGTGTGCGCGGGCTAACCCTCAGCTCGGGCATTGTGCATCCAAAGGAATTCCGTGGCCGGAAACCGACGATTTATTGATTGGACGTGGGCGGCGTTTCTGGTGCTCAGTTCGGCGTACACGGCGCCGGCGTTTGCCGCGAAAATTGCGGACGAAACGGAATCTCCTGCTCTCAGAAAGCCCTTGCCGGCGCTCGTCGCGCCGGTCGCGAGCGAAGAAGATGCAGTGTTCAGCACTGAAGCGCCACCGCCACCGCCCTTCGATCCGAATTACCGACCGCCAGCCTCAGTGAAGGAAAAAACACCATGATCACCTATTACAGAAGCTGCAGCGCAAATCTGTTCGCGCTAATGCTGATGCTAATGTTGGTGGGCTGTGGTCGCGACGAGCCAACGGCTGCCAAAAAACTGATGGATGTCACGCCTACTAATGCGCACAACATTGTCGAGCAAACTGGCGCGCGGGTTGATGGCATGCTCAAGCAAAATAAGCAGGACATGGATGCGGCCATTGACGCGCAGTCCGGCGGCGAGCCGGCCCAGTGAAACGATGACCAGAACGCTCGAGGGTGATGCTGGCGCAGGCCTGCGGTAATGAGTGAGTTTAATCCCTTGGTGCACAGGGCAGTCGCTAAGCTATGCGCCGGCGAAGTGGTCGCCTTTCCGACCGAGACTGTTTACGGACTCGGTGCCGACGCGAGCAATGCGGCGGCCGTGGCGAAGATTTTCCAACTCAAAGGTCGCCCCCATAATCACCCACTGATCGTGCACGTGGCCTCAGTGCAGGCACTTGCGCAGTGGGTTGCCGCGGTGCCGGCAGCGGCGGCACACCTTGCGGCGCAGTTTTGGCCGGGACCTTTAACCATGATTCTACCGCGCGCATCGGGTGTAATTGATGCGGTGACAGGTGCCCAGGCGACCGTCGGCGTGCGTTGTCCCGCGCATCCGCTGGCGCTGCAATTGTTGCGCGCGTGCGCGAAAGCCGGCATTGCGGGGCTTGCCGCGCCGTCGGCCAATCGCTTCGGCCACGTGAGCCCGACCACCGCCCTGCATGTGCGCGCGGAATTCGGCGCCGATTTATTTGTGCTCGATGGCGGCGCCTGTGCGGTCGGCATTGAATCTACGATTGTCGATCTCACTGACGAGTTGCCGCGCATCCTGCGCCCGGGAATGATCAGCGAAGCAGCGCTCACGCGTTCACTGGCGACTCCGTTTTCAAGCGAGCATGGCGCTGCGCCGCGTGTCTCTGGCTCGCTCGCTGCGCATTACGCGCCAGCCACCGCGCTCGAAGTCGTGGATACCACTCAGCTCGCCGGCAGACTCGCGGAACTTATACGCGGGCGGCGTGCAGTATTATTGGCGCACTCTGCTTTCGCCATCGGGCATGACACCCACCTGCGAGTCCTGGAGATGCCAGCCGATGCCATTGGCTACGCGCAGCAGCTTTATGCCAGACTGCGCGAAGCCGATGCGATGGCGCTCGACGTGATCCTGGTCGAAACCCTGCCAGGCGACGAATCTTGGCGCGCGTTGAATGATCGAATACAGCGTGCTGCCCATGGCGCCGGTCGGCCTAGGCACTTCTCTACGGGATGACCTTCGCAGCAATGAGCATTCGACTATGACCGAGCAGACCGATCTCTACCCCGTGACCACCGCCACTTTCGACGAGCGCGTGCTCGAAGCTTCGCAGCACAGACCGATCCTGGTCGATTTCTGGGCTGCCTGGTGCGGGCCGTGTCGTTCTATCGCGCCGTTGCTGGAGCAACTTGTCGCTCAGTTTGCGGGCAAATTGGCCGTGGCCAAAGTGGATACTGATGCTGAACAGGCACTCTCCGCGCGCTATGGGGTACGCAGCCTGCCCACTCTCATGCTGTTCAAGGGCGGCGCGATGGTGGAGCAATTGGTTGGTGCGCACCCGCTGCAGGCGTTAGTCGCCATGGTGACCAAATACCTCGAGCGCGCGTCGGAGCGCACCCGCCAGGAGGCTGCGACTGCGCTCACGCAAGGTGATCCTGCGCGCGCAGAGCGCCTGTTGCGCGAAGCGCTCGCAGAGGATCCGGAAAACACCCGCGTGCATGTAGATCTCACGGCGCTACTGATCGACAACAACGAACTTGATGAGGCCGCGCAGATCCTCGACAGCATACCTTCGCGCGCCCTCAATGAAGCCATTACCCGACAACAAGCGCGGCTGCGTTTTGCCCGCCTGGCGGTGGGGAGCCCGGGGTTAGTGGAACTGCAACAGGCGCTGGATAAGGGCGACACGCAGAGCGTGACCCATTTTCACTGGGCGATTCGGCAAGTCCTAAATGGTGCCTATGGCGCGGCGCTGGCTGCTTTGATCGAAGTAGTGCGTCGTGATCGCCAATATGGCGAGGATGCGGCGCGCAAAGCAATGCTGGATCTATTCTCGGTGATGCCTGAAGGCGACCCGTTGATTCGCGAATACCGCACGCATTTGGCGCGCGCGATTAACTGAGCGTACTGCACGATAAGTGACGTTCAGATGCCTGCGCGCTGTCCTTAGCCGCCAGCCCGTTGCGCGGAAACGCGCTAAACAACCCGTCGCTGCGCTCCTCGCAACGACGGCGTGCGGGCAGCGTTCGCGCGCAACAACGGTCCGTGGGCGGCGCTCCTCACCACGACGAGCCGTGGGAGTCCCTCCTTACATAAGTAAGTAGTAATAGAAGCCAACGGCGCGCCACCGCTATACTGAGCCGGAAAGTGCGAGGTGTTCGATGCCGTTTCACCACACAATCGATCAAACGACCTACCGTTTTCCGGATCTGAAAGCCTTGCTCGCGAAGGCGTCGCCCGCCCGCTCGGGTGATTACCTCGCCGGCATCGGTGCCGCCACCGTGGTGGAGCGCATGGCCGCCCGGCACTGCCTCGCCGATCTGCCCTTGCGCGAATTGGTGAACTCTCCGCTCATCCCTTACGAACACGATGAAGTGACCCGCCTGATCTGCGATCGGCACCCGGCGCAACTGTTCGCCGAACTCGCGCATTTCACGGTAGGGGATTTCCGCAACTGGTTGTTACTCGAAACTACCGACGAGGCAACGCTCGCGCGCGTGGCACCCGCCATTACGCCGGAAGTCGCGGCGGCGGTGTCCAAGCTCATGCGCAATCAGGATCTCATTCTGGCGGCGCGAAAATGTCGAGTCGTCACGCGCTTTCGCAATACTCTCGGGCTGGCCGGGCGGCTCGCAGTGCGTCTGCAGCCCAACCATCCCACTGACGACGCCAAAGGCATCGCGGCCTCGCTGCTCGATGGTTTGCTGTACGGCGCGGGTGATGCGGTGATCGGCATCAATCCCGCGAGCGACAGTCTGCCCGTGTTGCACGGCTTGTGGCGGATGATGGATGAGGTCATCCAACGTTTCGAAGTGCCTACCCAATCCTGCGTGTTGACCCATGTGACCAGTCAGATCCTGGCTATTGAAGCGGGTGCGCCGGTCGATCTCGTGTTCCAGTCCATTGCAGGGACTGAAGCCGCGAACCGCAGCTTTGGGGTCAACCTGGCGCTGCTTAAGGAAGCGCGCGAAGCCGCACTGAGTTTAAAGCGCGGCACAGTCGGCAATGACGTGATGTACTTTGAGACGGGGCAGGGCAGTGCGTTGTCGGCCAACGCGCATCACGGCGTCGATCAGCAAACCTGCGAAGCGCGCGCGTATGCCGTCGCGCGCGAGTTCAAACCGTTGTTGGTCAATACCGTGGTGGGTTTCATCGGTCCCGAATATCTTTATGACGGCAAGCAGATTATTCGCGCCGGGCTCGAAGATCATTTCTGTGGCAAGTTGCTGGGGCTGCCACTCGGCGTTGACGTGTGTTACACCAATCACGCAGAAGCTGATCAGGACGACATGGACAATTTGCTCACCGTGCTGGCCGCTGCCGGGGTGACTTACATCATGGGTATCCCGGGTGCGGATGACATCATGCTGAACTATCAGAGCACGTCGTTTCACGATGCACTGTATCTGCGTGCCGTGTTCGGTCTCAAACATGCGCCGGAGTTCGAAACCTGGCTTTCGCGCATGCAACTCATCAATCCTCGAGGTCAGCTGCAAGGCGTGACTGCGCGCGATCCGCTCTTGCGCGCGCTAACTGACATGACCCATGCCGCATGAGTGAGCAACCGCCGGTCCTGGTTGAGCCGAATCCGTGGGCTGCACTGCGGCAGTTCACGGACGCGCGCATTGCGCTCGGCAGAGTAGGGGCAAGTATGCCCACCGAGGAGGTGCTGCGTTTCGGGCTGGCGCACGCACAGGCGCGGGACGCGGTGCATACTCCGCTCAATGTCTCAGGCTTGGCGGCAGATCTCACGGCGGTCGGTTTGCCCTCTTGCACGGTCACCAGCAGCGCACCGGATCGCGCAAGCTATCTGTTACGCCCGGATCTCGGGCGCACCTTGCATGCCGGATCGGTACAGACCTTGCGCGATCGCAATTTGTCCACTGAACTTGTGTTCGTGATCGCGGATGGCTTATCTGCCGTCGCTGCGCAACGCCATGCCGTGCCGTTGCTGGCCGAGCTAGGCGTGCTGCTGGCGCCACGCTGGCCACTCACCTCGATCACTATCGCAACCCTAGCCCGAGTCGCGCTAGGCGATGAAATTGGCGAGACCTTACGCGCGCGCTTGGTCGTGATGCTGATCGGTGAACGGCCAGGCCTGAGCGCACCGGACAGTCTCGGCGCCTATCTCACGTTCCAGCCGCGCCGCGGGCGTACCGATGCCGAACGGAACTGCGTGTCGAACATCCGTCCGGCAGGCCTCGGCTATCGCGCAGCTGCGCATAAGATCTCCTGGCTAATATCCGCAGCGCTGCGCCTGCAGTTAAGCGGAGTTGCGCTCAAGGACGACAGCGACCAGACTTTACTCAGATGAGACGCATGCTGACCACCCCAAACTAAAGCTGAAAACTTGAGGAGTGAATGCGATGAACCCGGTCCCAAAACCTGGCGCCCACACGGTGCACGATGACGATCTCAAAATCCTCCATAGCATGGGTTATGCGCAGGAGTTGGCGCGTAACCTGAGTCGCTTCTCAAACTTCGCGATTTCTTTTTCGATCATTTGCATCTTGTCAGGCGGCATCAATTCGCTGGCGCAGGCGACGTCCGGCGCGGGGGGCGCGGCGATCGGACTCGGCTGGCCGCTCGGCGTGCTCATCTCCGGCGTCTTTGGCCTCGCCATGGCGCAGATTGCTTCCGCTTACCCCACGGCGGGTGGCCTGTATCACTGGGGTTCCATCCTCGGCAATCGCTTCACCGGCTGGCTCACCGCCTGGTTCAATTTGCTGGGCCTGATCACAGTGTTGGCCGCGATCAATGTGGGCACCTATTACTTCTTTTTAGGGGCCTTCGGTGCCACGCTCGGGATCACGGACTCGATGTCTACCTTGCTCACGTTTCTCTCACTGCTGACGGGTGGCCAGGCCTTAATCAACCACTACGGCATCTCGCTGACGGCGAAGCTCACGGATTTTTCGGGCTACCTCATCTTTGCCACCGCGGTCGGGTTAACCCTGGTGTGCTTCACTTATGCGGAGCACTACGACTTCTCGCGTTTGTGGACCTTCGCCAACTACTCCGGCGAAGCCGGCGGCAATGTGTGGCCGGAAGTCTCGGGCAGCTGGGTTTTCCTGCTCGGCCTCCTCATGCCGATTTATACGATCACGGGGTATGACGCCTCGGCTCATACCTCGGAGGAAACCGTGAACGCGGCTCATTCAGTTCCGCGCGGCATCGTGTCGTCCATTCTGTGGTCGGGGGTGTTCGGCTACCTGTTTCTCACCGCGTTCGTGCTCTTGATCCCGAACATGGATGAAGCCGCGAAGCAGGGTTGGAATGTGTTTTTCTGGACCATGGATCAACGGCTGCCGGAAACCCTCAAGATGACGCTGTATGCCGCGATCTTCGTGTCGCAGGTGTTGTGTGGCCTCGCGACTGTCACCTCAGCCTCACGCATGATCTATGCATTCTCGCGCGACGGCGGTCTGCCCTTTTCGCGTGCGCTGGCCAAGGTCTCACCGACGCATCGCACGCCGAATGCCGCGATCTGGACGAGCTCAGTGCTCGCGGTGCTTTTTGTGTGGGGCGCTAAATGGCTGGAGGCGGGTGGCACGCCGGTTTATACGGTGGTGGTGTCCTGCACGGTCATTTTCCTGTTCTTCTCGTTCATCATTCCGATCACGCTTGGGCTGTTCGCCTTTGGCGGCGCGAAGTGGCCGAAGATGGGGCAGTGGGACATCGGGCGCGGTGGCTACTCATTGTTCGCGGTGCTCTCGATAATTTCGATGGGACTGATTTTCTTCCTGGGCGTGCAGCCGCCGAATGCGCTGGCGTTCAAGGTGACACTCGGATTTCTTATCTTGACGGCGATCATCTGGTTCGCCTTTGAGAGTCGACGCTTCCGGGGGCCTCCTATCGGCGACATGATCGCCAAGCGTCAGGCGGAAATTGCGGCGGCCGAAGCGGTCTTTGAAAAATAGAGGGGCCGAGCGATGACCCATACGGCGGAAGGCGCTGCGCTTTTCCGCCCTATATGGGCTATATGGGCATACGCCGGACGCTCAGCACTTCATCCGCTTCATCTCCGGATCGTACAGCGGCCCGAGATGGATCTCGCACGGAACGCGTTCCGTCGCGACCTCCAGTTCGTAGTGCCCGGCAAGCAGGTATTCGCGATCGACGCCTGCAGCCCGGCGCACATAACCGTAGCCAATACTCTTCTCAATCGTATGTCCGTAGCCCCCGCTCGCGAGCCAGCCGACTCGCTCACTATTGCGATAAAGGGTTTCGCGGCCGAGTAATACAATCGAGGGATCGTCTACGGTGAACGCGCAAAGCCATTTCTTGCGTGGTGAATTACGTTGACTCTGCAGTGCTTCGCGGCCCAGGAAGGGGATCTCCGTGGAGAGCTTCACGGCCCAACCGAGTCCTGCCTCAAACGGGGTGTGATCCGGACCGATGTCTGAGCCCCACGCGCGATAACTCTTCTCCAGTCGCAGGGTTTCGAGCGCACGATAGCCGGCGTTGGCGATGCCAAACTCTGCGCCAGCCTGCATCAGTGCACTGTAAACCGTGGTCGCAAAAGCGACGGGAACATGTATTTCCCAACCGAGTTCGCCGACATAACTCACGCGCAGCGCGAGCACTGGCGCTTCCGCCACTGCGAGGCGTCGCGCGCGACCGAACGGAAACGCTGAATTCGAGACATCCTCGCGCGTCACCTTCTGCAGCACGCGCCGGGCGTCGGGGCCCATCAGGGAAAGCACCGCGTAGGCGGAGGTCACATCGCTGAGCTGCGCGTCGAGGCCGCGCGGGATCTGGCGCGAAATCCAATCGAAGTCGTGCGTTGCAAAGCCGGTGCCGGTGACGAGGTAAAAGCATTCGTCGGCGAGACGCGCGACGGTCAGATCGCATTCAATACCCCCGTTGCGGTTAAGCATTTGCGTGTACACGAGGCTGCCCACCGGCTTTGCCACGTCATTGGCGCAAATCCAATTTAACGCTCGCTCGGCATCGCGGCCAAGCATTTGAAATTTTGCGAACGAGGTTTGATCGAAAACAGTCACCCTTTCGCGGGTGGCGCGATGTTCACGCGCGACGGCGGTAAACCAACTAGGCCGCGCGAAACTGTATTCATCGTGTGCAGTTTCGCCCGGCGCTGCGAACCAGTTAGGCCGTTCCCAACCAAGTTTTTCACCGAATACGGCGCCCTGTGCGTGTAATTTTTCGTATAACGGCGAGCGGCGGAGCGGTCGGCCGCTCGCGTGTTCCTCGCCAGGCCAGGCAATCGTGTAGTGCTTGCTGTAGAGCTCCAGCGTGCGGCTGCGGACCCAGTCGATGTCGGCATGTGGTGCCCCGAAGCGGCGAATATCGACTGGCCAAACATCAAAAGGGGCTTCGCCGCCGACAATCCACTCGGCCAGTACTTTGCCGGCGCCGCCGCCCGAGGCAATACCGAAGGCGTTGAAGCCTGCCCCCACATAGAAGCCTGTGATCCCCGGCGCAGGCCCCAGAATAAAATTGCCGTCTGGTGTGAAACTCTCGGGACCATTGAGGAGTTCCTTGAGCCCGACAGAGGCCAGCGCGGGCACTCGCGGCAGCGCGAGCTCGAGGATCGGCTGAAAATGATCCCAGTCCGGCTGCAGCAACTGAAAATTGAAATTGGGTGGGATTCCATCGACCGCCCAGGGTCGTGGATTGGACTCGTAGCCGCCCATCACCAGGCCGCCGACTTCTTCTTTGTAGTAGGTCAGGCGATCCGGATCGCGCAAGGTGGGCAAACCCCGCTTGATGCCGGGGATCGTATCGGTGATCAGATATTGATGCTGCACGGAGACCAGCGGCACATTCACCCCCGCCAATTGCCCGATCTCGCGCGCCCATTGACCGCCACAATTGACCACGACTTCACAGGCGATACGGCCCTTCGCGGTTACGACGGCGACGACTCGACCGCGCGCTACTTCGATGCCCAGCACGGCCGTCTCTTCCAGGATTTGCGCGCCGCGCAGGCGCGCACCTTTGGCCAGCGACTGGGTAATGTCCGCTGGATTGACTTGTCCGTCCGTGGGGAGAAAGGCCGCGCCGATCACATCGCCAATCTCCATCAGTGGCCATAGGTCCTGTGCTTCCTGCGGGGTGAGCAGATGTACTTCCAGGCCGAAAGAACGCGCAGTCGTCGCCTGCCGCTTGAGCTCGATCCAGCGGGCCGCCGTGCACGCCAACCGTAGACCGCCATTCATCTGCCAGCCACTCGCAAGTCCGGTCTCCGCTTCAAGCGTGTTGTAAAGCGCGACCGAGGCGCCCAGCAGCTGAGTGATGTTGGCACTCGTGCGGAGTTGCCCCACCAGGCCCGCCGCATGATGGGTGGAACCCGAAGTGAGTTGATGACGCTCGACGAGTACCGTGTCGTGCCACCCGAGCTTTGCCAGATGATAGGCCGTGGCGCAGCCGACGATGCCGCCGCCGATCACGACTGCCCGTGCCTGCGTTGGGAACTCAGCCATTCATCACCTCGAAATTTTGCCAGAGGCGATCGAACCGACGCAGGTAGTCCTGCGCGTACTGCGTATAGTCGAAATCGATCGTCGAACTTATTCTTGAGACTGCCCCCCACAGTGCTTCGCGCAGCAGCGAGGCGCATTTCATCGCGACGAAACCCTGGCGGGTTTTCCTGTCTACCGGCTGGCCGAAATAGCCCTCCAACAGCGCTTGCTCAAGTTCGGGAGAAAATTCGTTGTTCGACGCGAGATTCGCGAGGTCGAACAACGGACTATTGAAGCCGGCATAGTCCCAGTCGATCAACCACAGGCGCGCGCCATCGTCGATCAGATTTGCCGCCAGTAGATCATTGTGACCGAAGACAATAGAGACTGGCCCGAGCGCCTGTTCCAGTTGCATATTTTTCTGCGCGAGCACCGCCAGCTCGATGTCGAATGGATTTGCGTGCTGCTCGCCGAGGAGGCGCAGATAGTTACGAATCACCTGAAACACCCAGAAGATCAGCGCCGGTCCCTGAAAATGACCAGGGATGTCGTGATGACAGCGGCGCACCAGATCTGCGATGCGCTCCAGATTGCGCGGTTCGCGCACGTCTTGCGGTGTCAGCGTATGACCCGCGATGAAACGGCTCACCAGACAGCCATGACCCGCGTATACCACCTCCGGTGAAAGGCCTGCCGCGTGTGCCGCGCGTGCCGCGGCGAGTTCATTGAAACGCAGCACGCCATGTTCCGGAATATCGCGACCGATCCGTACGACAAAGTGCTGCGCACGCTGATCAGTGATCCGATAGTTGCGATTGGTGATGCCGCCAAGCAGCGGTGTGATGTCGAGCCTGCCAGAGAAGCAGGGTAGCGCGCGGATCTGATTAGCGACTGTCTTATCCAGCATGGGTGGACTCCGAACACTTGTGCGTCGCGACTATACCTTGCTCGGCGGAAGGCGCTGCGCTTTTCCGCCCTATGGTTTCTACGAAGCTCCAACCCCCATCCTTTCAGGCGAGGTTCAGGGGATACCGCTTACCCAAATCGCCGGGCCCGATCCTGCGGCGCATTGAAATCCATGCGATACGCCACCGGCACAATGCCGGTGGGATTCACCTTGCGCTGACTGCCGAAGTAATGGCGTCGAATATGTTCGAGATCGACTGTCGATCCAAAAGCAGGTTGCTGGTACAAATCGCGCACATAGCCCCACAGGTTGGGGAACTCGACGATGCGTTGCCGCAGGCATTTGAAATGGCTGTGATACACGGCATCGAAGCGCACCAAGGTCGGGAACAGGCGAATATCCGCTTCCGTGAGTTGGGCGCCGGCGACAAAACGTTGCTGCGCCAGACGCGCTTCCAACCAGTCAAGCGTATCGAAAAGTTGCGTGACCGCTTCGTCATAGGCTTCTTGGGTGATCGCAAAGCCACAGCGATAGACTCCGTTATTCAACGTGTGATAAATCCGCTCGTTCACCGCGTCGATCTCAGCGCGTAGCGCAGATGGATAGTAATCGCCGGGCGCGGCACCCAGCTGATCAAAGGCGCCGTTTAACATGCGCAGAATTTCCGAGGATTCATTATTGACGATGGTGGCCTGCTGGCGATCCCACAGCACCGGCACCGTCACCCGCCCGGTGTAATGCGGATTAGCGTGGCGATAGATTTCGTACAGCGCCTGCGCATGATGAATCGGATCGGCCACTACGCCGGGACCACTTGCAAAATTCCATCCCTGTTCAAGCATTTCCCAATGCGTGACCGAGCAGGAGATGAGCGCAGTGAGTCCCTTCAAGTGGCGCATGATCAACGTGCGATGCGCCCATGGACAGGCCAGTGACACATACAGGTGATAGCGCCCGGGCTCGGCCTTGAAGCCATCCACTCCACCATCCGCAGTGAGGGTGTGGCGAAACGATGAAGCCGGGCGTTGGAAGGGCCCGAGCTCGAACTTCGCCAATTGCTCATCGATATGCCACTGGCCGTCGATCATGTGTCCCATGCTGCGTTCCTCTGCATAAACAAATTAGTGATTCTCAGGACCATTCGCGCAGGACCTGGGCGACCGGTTGTCGCCAGGTGCTAAATACCGCGCGCAAGCCTGCCAGCCATACCGCGAGCGTGCCGCTTACGGCGCCAACGAGCAGCAACCACGGCTTAAAGGCAAAGTCGATATTGAGCACCTGCGTCGCCAAGGCCCAGGCAGCTGCACTCGCCCCCAGCGCCCCGATTACGCCGGCCAAAGTGCCTAAGGTGAGGAACTCGACACTGGTAATGCCGAGGATGCGGCGGCGGGTAGCACCCAAGGTCTTCATCACCGTGGCATCGTGCAAGCGCTCACCGTGGGTGGCCTGCACGGCGGCAAAGACGACCACCAGGCCGGCGGCGAGTGTAAACAGGAACACAAATTCGATCGCGGCCAAGGCCTTGTCCATCACTACGCGCACCTGCCGCACCAGCGCCATCACATCGATTACCGTGATGCTCGGAAAACGCGCTGCGAGTTCCTGCAGCACCGCGAAGTGACCAGCGGGTAATTTGAAACTCGTGATATAGGTAGCCGGATGGGGCGCCAGCAAAGCCGGTGGCGCCACCACAAAGAAGTTAGCTTCCATCGTTTCCCAATTGACCGCGCGCAGACTCGTGACCTTGCCACGCAAGGTTTGTTCGGCGATGCGATAGGTGACGGTGTCACCCAGCTTAATGCCGAGTGATTTTGCAATATCTACTTCGAAAGAGAACTGCTCAGGGGGATCGCCCGCGCGCCAGAAATCGCCGGCCAGGATTCGATTATCGCTTTTTAAGGTCGTCGCGGCCGAGAGGTTGAAGTCGCGATCGGCCAGACGCCGCGCACGCGGATCTGCATAATCTTCCGGCGCCACCGCGCGGTCATTGATCGCCACCAGTCGCGCGCGCGTCATCGAATAAATTCCGCCGCTATGAATGCCGTGGCCGGCAAGAAACCGCGTCAGATCCGGAATAGATTCCGCATCGATATTGATCAGAAACTGATCGGGTGCGTTTGGCGGCAGACTTTTCGCCCAACTCGCGACGAGCTGAGTGCGCACCAATCCGAGCAGCATGATCGCCATCAGGCTGAGGCCAAGCGCACAGATCTGTAAACTCGCAAGACCCGGGCGACGCGTGAGGTTCGCGAACCCCACGGACCACCAGGCGCCACCCATGCGCGGTGCGGCTTGTACCAGCCACAAGAGGCCACGACCGGCGACGAAGAGCACCGCCAGACACAGCCCCAATCCGCCCAGTGCATATAAGGTGACTTTGGGATCCCCCGCCTGCCAGGGCGCGAGCAGTGCGACAGCGGCTACGCTGCTGCCGAATAGCACCCCAGGCCGTGGTGCCTGCCAAGGCAGATCGCGACGCAAGGCGCGCGCGGGCGAGACTTCACGCAGCGCGAGCAACTGTGGCAACGCGAAACCCATGAGCGCCAGTACGCCGCTTACGCTACCGCGCAGCGCGGGCAGCGGAGAGGCCGCCGGTAACGCGCCCTGCAACCAACCGGAGAGGGCTTGCGCGAGACCGAATTCGAGCCCGACGCCAAGGCCCGCGCCGAGGCTTGCAGCAGCGGCTCCGAGCCACAGAATCTCCAACGTGTAGCGCCAACCAATTACGCTGCGGGTCGCGCCCAAGGTCCGCCACACGGCGATCGCGTCCACTTGTTCGCGCGCGAAGCTTTGCGCGGCGACCAGGATCGCGAGCCCGGCGAGGGTTGTCGCGACTAACGCAGCGAGCCCTAAAAACTGCTCAGCGTGGACCAACGCAGAGCGGACCTCGGGTCGCGCTTCGGCAGGTTCAGTGATTCGAAAACTAAACCGCTTCGCTTCCTCCTTAGCAAACGCGGCGAAGTCTGTGATCTGTTCGCGCGTGCCAGCGAGCAGCAGGCTGTATTGCAGACGACTGCCGGGCAGCACCAGCTGCGTAGTGGGGACGTCAGCGAGATTCATCATCACTCTTGGCGCAATCGCAAAGAGATCGCCCGCGCGATCGGGCTCCAGCACGAGTACGCGTTCGATTCTCAAGTTCGCCGCGCCGATGCGCAGCGAACTACCGACTGTCGTTTTCAGCAGAGACAGGAGCCGCGCCTCGACCCACACGCTACCGGCAGGGGGACCGGTTGTCACCACTGTGGGTGGGGCAAAAGTTGCTGCGGCAACCATCAACTCACCGCGCAAAGGATACTCAGCATCGACTGCCTTGAGCTCGATCATCTGCAGGCCGTCGGCCTGACTGACCATACTGCGCAGGCTGATTTGCGCGCTGACTTGCAGGCCACGTTGGAGCGCGGTGGTGCGCAGCTGCTGAGGCACCGGCTGACTGGCGTTAAGCGCGAGATCGCCCGCCAGCAAGCTGCTCGCCTGGGCGGTAAGTGCCCGTTGTACTCTGTCGGTGAAGGTCCCAACGGCGGTCATGCCGGCAACTGCGATCACGAGCGCCAACGCGACCACCAACAGGTGCGGATTGCGCATGTCGCGCCGCAGCGCGCGCACGCTCTGGCGGAGCAGGACGTGCAGTGGAATTACGGTGTCAGGCATCGCCCAGCCTCAAGTTCGAGGCGCCGTTCGCAGCGTTGCGCAAGCCGCTCGTCATGCGTCACCAGCACCAACGTCGTGCCAGCTTCCTGGTTGAGCTCGAACATCAAATCGATGATCTGCGTCGCCGTGCGTGCGTCCAAATTGCCGGTGGGTTCATCGGCAAATAGCAGCACGGGTTGGGTGCAGAACGCGCGGGCCAGCGCAACCCTTTGCTGTTCACCGCCGGATAACTGACGCGGCAGATGTCCGGCGCGCGAAGCGAGCCCAACCCGCGCCAAGGTGGCGTGCGCCAGCGCCTGGGCCTGCGGCCGGTTGCCGAGTTCCAGTGGCAACAACACGTTCTCGAATGCGGTGAGGGTGGCGAGCAGGTGGAATTGCTGAAAGA
>CAMATU010000042.1 GCA_945861225.1 Klebsiella pneumoniae | reverse complement strand
CCGCGATTTGAAACCCCAGCCTTTTCAAGCAACCCATGAAAATTATCGAGCGACATCAAATGCGCATAAATCCGCGGCAAACTCCCATCGCGAACTAGCGCTGTGAGCTGCGCAGGTGCCAGCGCTTGCAGTGCGTCCTCTCTCACTCTGAACATGCCAGTCAGGCGAGTGCGCCTGCCGAACGCAGGATTGATATCCGCCTCGAAGTTTTCCATGAGGCCGAGGGTTTCAAGTCGTGCGCAGAAGGCAATCGTTTGGATCTGCGCTGAATCGAACTCTTCGATCAGGCGCTGCAGATCACGCCAATACGCGGTGGGCTCGCTACGCGAATCGAACAAATGCGGCAGCGTGTCGTCGAGTCCCGCCTCGTCTACGCAAATCACCGACTTCGTAACACCGGCATCGAGCGCCCGAACTGTGGTGAAGGGGTACCGTCGCACATACGCGGGACAGTAGGCATCAGTACGCCAGTCACCCTGGGCATCCACCCACAGATTTAATCCGGGCGCAGGCCCAACCACCGCGAACGGGTGCAAGGCGCCCTGGGCATCGCGCGCGAAAGTAATTGGGTAGTGACGTGCAGCGGCGATGAATTCCGCAACTGTGAGATAGAGGGTGTGCAGCTGCGCCGCGAAGCGTGCTGCGTGCGGACGGATGCCTTGAGCTTTGTGTTTAGCCTTGTCGAGTACCACCAGGCCTTGATAGCCCGGTGGCGGCGCGAGGCTCATCTACAGGGCACCTCTACAGGCAATCTTCCGGATCTGCTGAAGGTGTGGGATCAGCATTCAACGGGTTATTCGGCGCATTGAAATCAAGCTCGGTTGGCTCGCCGCCAGGCGGCATGAAGCCACCCGTGTTCTGATCGAAACCCTTGCCATTCACATCGATACCGCCGTCATGGACTTTGAAATACAGGCCGGGATCGGAGGTCGTGCTGATGTCTGGACAACCCAGTGAACAGTCGATGACTTCAAAGTCTGTCCCGCGAATCCCGATCGTCGCCACCGCGGTTCGAAAGCTCACACTCGCATGATTACGTTTACCGATGGCCCCTGTGATTGCGCGGAAGCCGCCCTTCAGCAAGTTAAAAATACTACGGCCTTCGTTCGCGTTCTCTGCGTACTGATAATCCTCGATCTGAAAACGCGTATTCGGGCGTAGCATCACATAGGCACCATCCGAGAGCTTCATACGCACAAAGCTGTTGGTGCTCGTCACCACTGTGTCTCCCGCATTCACTGCGCTGGATTCTTTGAGCGCACGAATGTCCCCATCGAGGGTCGCGGCAGATGCGCGTCCCACCATCTTCGTGACTTCGCCTGCGGCCTGCGCGGCACTTGCAGTCGGCAGCCACACCGTCAGCAGCAGTGCGAGCATCACAAGTGAGCGCAAGGATTGACCAATTTTGAGATTAAACACTGCGCACCCTCACTCGCACATCTGGCCGGTATTGGACTGCTGCGAGACTAATTGCTCGGATTCGTCATCCCCCACATCATCCAAATCAACATGCTGCTCTTCGTCCTCAGCCTCGTCGGTCTGTTCGTTTAGATCGAATTCACTGGCGATCGGGACTTCGAATTTCTCATCCAGCAAGGTTTGGGAAGGGCTCTCAAAAAACGCCTTGCCGCCAAAAAATTTCAACTGGCCAACGCGCCCACGCGTGGTGAAATTCGGACTGATTCGCGCTTGACCCTGGGTCGCGAACGCAATGTTTTGCGCGCCGATGTCGATTGGCCCGCCCTCCCCAACCAGGATATTCCCGAGGTGCGCACCTGTCGGTAGGGATTCCGAACCGAGCACAATGGTGGTGCCAGGCAGTTTGGAGAAATGCAGTGAATTGAAGAAGTTCCCCGCGCCCGAAGCGGGAGAGTCTTCCACCACGATATCGTTCGCCGCGGTGAAGGTGGTGAACTGCGCAAGGAAATCTTCGTGCGGATCCGCCGTCACACCGGGCCCAAAATCGAGTGGTCCGTCGGTTTGGAAAATCACATACGGCACGTCCGGATCGCTGAAATGAATTCCATCAGCGAAAAAGATGCCGCTTTGCGCGCGAAACACCGCGTTCGGACCAACTTCGGTGAAACCTTCAAAGCGCGGAACGCCTGCGCCGTTGCCAGCGAGATCGGCGGTGTTTGTGAATGCATTAAGCACCACACGGTCGCCGAATTCTGGTGGCAGCGGGAGATCGCCCACACTCACATGGTCGGTGAACAGCACCACGCCATTTTCGGCATTCACGGCAAGATTCCGCGCGGAGAATTCTCCTGAGACAAAGGTATTGCCGTTCATGTTGAGCTTGACGGAGCCAAGATTGATGCCGTCATTGACCACTTGGTAGCGAGTGAAAAATCCGATGTAGCCGTCGACGGATGAGCCGAATTCGCCACGTTCGAAAAAGCCGTTCTGCATGATGATGTCGGTGGAGCCCGCGTGTGCGCGATTGTCGAGTGCGACATTCAGCGCTCCGTTACCGACGGCTGCGAAATGCTGGCTCGAGCTACTGCCGCTACCGCTGCTGAAACCCCTACTGCTGGAACTGCCGCGATCAAAGAGTCCAATAAATATTTCCTTGGCATCTGTCCGCACATCGATGTCCACCGGCGGTGTCGTGCCCCCTTCGGCCAAGCCGTCAGGATCCCACCCGAGGCCGACTGATTTTGCCTGCAGCAACCCATTATCCTGCGTCAAAATAGCACCGCCATCAGCACCTTCAATCCCGGCCGTGATGACACTGAAATCACCCGCAGCGTGTACCAGATTGCGCACGATGATGCCGTTGCCTGCAGTCATAGACACGCGACCAGCGGTTTGGCCCTGAACGTTGACGACCCCCTTGAGTTCTATTCGATCAGTCGCGTTAAAAGAAGCGAGCGCTTCGTCGGCGGCTACTGTGATATTTCCGGTTACCTCAATGCGCTGTCCGGCGACGAATAGGAATGCAGGAGATTCATTATCATTAAGCACAGTCAAATTATTTAACTTAATCTCATTCCCGAGAACTACGATTCCACCGAACCCGTTACCCGATGCAAAAAGGTTATTCGCCTGAACTTTGCCGAAAGTCGGGATATTGCTACTGCTGCTGCTACTGCCGCTGCTTCCGTTAATGATACCGATTTGTCGGGCTGAGACATTGCCCAACATGACCTCCCCGCCATCCAGGCCGCCGACCGCGAAGAAGTCACCGCGGATATTGATGTCCAGATTCTCGACATGAATGTCGCCAAATGATCCAGGCTCGAAGAAACCGTCACTACCCGGCACGCAGGCGCCCAGACCATGGCAAAGAAAAAAACTCGGACTGCCGTCACTCGATGGTCCAGTGAGCGAACCGAAACTTCCGGCACTCGAAACGGAACCAATCGCCAACGTGAGATTACCCGTGCCGGTACCCGAATTAATGGTCAAGGGTGTGGAGGTAAAAATTTCGTCACTCGCGATCAAGGTGACATCAATATCGTCGAACAGTAGGGATTCGATATAGCCCGCGCCGATCGTGGTGTTGCTCAATCCACTGCATGAACCGCCAGATCCACACGGACTTGAGTTTCCACTGATAATCTGCAAACGCGAAGGGTCGATCAGTAGCTGCCCGCCCGCGCCAATTTGGATGTTGCCCGCGACGGACATGGACTGATGCCCGCTAAGTTCAAGATTGCCACCCGCCGCGACCGACCTGGCGCCGCCTTGTACGTCTACGTCTGCACCGGCACGCACTGTGAGTTTGTTATCTGCGATCAGTCTTACGGTGCCGCCGCCGGCAGCCCCCTCGCCAGTCGCGATAACTTTGCTGCCATTTTCGAGCACTACATCCTGGTCGCCTTTAACGATGATCCGGCCGCCTGCGTGACCACCACTGCCCGCGGCGTCTAACGTGCCACTGTGTTGGATGTCACCCCCACTCGCACGTAAAAATATTTCGCCACCTGTCTCATCAATGCGCCGCGCGCGGACCAGACCAGAGTTGTTGACCGCCGTTGCGACCAGCCCATCCGCGACTTTCGCGGTCATCAGCACCTGACCGCCGTCCGCCACAATCTGCCCGGTATTCTCCACCCCTGCGATCGCCGCAGTAGTCTTCTCATCAACGGCAAAATTCACCAGGACGGTATCATCAAGCTGAAGCGTGGTTGCACTGCCTGCGGCCAGTACCACGGTGCCAAGACGCGCGGCGATCAAGCCTTCGTTGGCGGCACGATCCCCCATCAACACGACGAATTGATCGGCGCTTATGCGGCCTTCGTTGACCACTTGTGCGCTCGCGGTACCAGCACCTTTGGCAAAGACGTAGCGACCGGCCATGAAATCCTGATCACGAATATCGAGTGCGCTGGCGGCGAATCCGGAAGCGTCCACTTGCGCACCGGGCCCAAAGTACACGCCCTGTGGATTGACCAGGAAAACCCGGCCGTTGGCATCCAACCGTCCCAGGATTTGCGATTCGTTGCCACCGACCACGCGATTTAAAATTACAGATGCAGCGTCCGGTTGCGCGAAGCGCACATATTCCTGATCGCCCACGGAGAAGGACTGCCAATTGAGAACTGCGCGGTCGCTGGTCTGATCGATTTGCGTGGTTAGCGAATCGGGGCGCGCCACTGCCGCATTGCCAGCCACCAGTTGCTCGCCGGTCGGTCCTGCGAGGGCCGCGCCCGGCAAGGCGAGCAAGGTGCTCCAGCCGACGCTGTGCAGCACATGCGCACGGATGACACTCGCGAGGCGGGTAAGGGCGGGTTGTTTTGTTGTACGCATGGCGTTCACCTTAAGGACCATCTCCGGGTCTGCTTGGCTTATATCCCTGTCTACGTGAGGTGCGCTTAGGGTTTCGCACAGCGCGGTTGATTCCATCACTGGGGCGTGATTCAAACTCGGAACCAGTCCCGTATTTATCAAAATTTTGCGGAGACATTGGCCCAGAACCGCACGCCGTTATCGGTGTCTGATGTGTCGTGCGCTCCAATGGGTTGGGCGAGCGCCACATCGAAGAAAATTTTGCCGTAGGCGGAAGTTTGCAGACCCAGCCCGGCACCGGAAATTGACTCGCTCTGATGCTCAAACGCACGCAGATTGAAGTTCTTGCGATACACCCGCCCGGTATCAAAAAAGGCTTTCACGATAGTTGGCATCGCGGGCATGAAAGGAAGCGGATGCTGCAATTCAGTGCTGAGGAAAAATCCGCTGTCGCCTGCGAGCTCGGAGGATGCAAAGGCCCGTACACTGTTCGGGCCGCCAATGCGGAACCGTTCCAGATCGACCAATGGATTCACCGAAGTGACGCCAGTAAAGCGGGTGGACCACGCAAGTTGGCGATAAAGCGTACGGTAGTGACTCAGATCAAACTGCAGTTTCGCTGTCTGCGCGTTGTTTTCCAGATCGAGAAACTGGCCCTGAGCCCCGCGATTTAGCGGATTGCTTCGAAAATTCGTGGAGAAATTGGCGCCGATGGTTGAGAAGCTTTGGTCATCCGCCAGGTAGCTGAAGAAGGTACTGAAATTCGCGAGGGTCAGGTTTTGTTTGGTGTGGACAATCGCTGCGGGAGAAGTTTCGTCGCGTTGATCGGTATTGTTGCGGTCAAGGCCAAAGCCGAAATACAGATTCTTAGTGCGCGAGCGCCAGAACGGGTGATCGACACGGAGCCCGAAATTGTCGCCCTCCCCTTCGATATCAAGCCCCGGGAAGCCCAGCCGGGTGGTGTGGACGTCATATTCATAGCTTGCGTAATAAACGCTTGCCCGCGTGCCCCACGGTGTAATCGGCAGGCTGTAGCCGGCGCGCCCGTAGTGCAGCAGATCGCCCTCCGCGTACACCGCATTGAGATCCAGACGATCCCCGTACCCCAGCAAGCCATTCAGTCCGGCGTTCCCCTGGAATCTCGATTCGCCGATGGATTCGCGGCCGTAGTTGTCGTATTGGAGCCCACCATCGAAGCGCTTTTCCTGAGTCGTCACCACCAGATCCGAATTGCCAAATTCAGTACCAGGCCGCACGAGCGCCTTCGCCTGGAGCCCCGGAATATCGTTCAGCAAGAGAAGTTCGTTCTCTAAGGGTTCGTTGCGTAGCACTTCACCCGCACGTAACCGGTCCAGTTGCCAGATTAGGAATTCCGGGCGGGTGCGGCGCGTCCCTTCTACCTTTACCTCACCGAGCGTGCCTTCGAGGATTTCGAGGCGGATTACCCCCGCTCCGATTTTCTGTTCCGGCACATAGGCGGTGGCTAACGTATAGCCCTCGGTCCGGTAGTAACGCGTGAGTTCGTCAGCCGCGTCGTAAATTTCGGCCAAGGTCAGGGGACGCCCGGTGTAGCCGGCAATCACTTGCTGGAGCGCCGCGCTTTCGATTGAACGATTGCCAGAAATGTCGAAGCCACCCACCAACACAGTGCGACCACCCGGCGCTACACCGGTGCCGGCCGCTGGTGCCAGGGCAGGCGCCACTGAAGGTCCGGTAGAGGTTGGTAATCCAGGCGTTGTTCGTAATTGTTCACGAACCTCGCCTGGCGTAGGAACTTGTTGAGCGTAAACAGCCTGTTGGGGCAGTATCGCTGCCCAAAGATAGAGGCTCGAACCAAGGAATCTGGACGCGATCGAACGCTTTTTCATGCCAAGCACATTCCTGATTCGATCTTTTTGATACCGATTAAGATTATATGCATGAGGTAACTCATTGCCAATGCTTAAATTTAGGTTAGAACAATCCCGTGATTCGCCCCTCGTCATCCACATCAATCTGCTCGGCCGCAGGGACTTTCGGCAATCCCGGCATGGTCATCATGTTGCCCGCGATCGCGACCACAAAGCCTGCGCCGGCCGCGACCCGCACTTCGGATATCTCAAGCGTGTGGCCACTGGGAGCGCCACGTGCCGTGGCGTCGGTGGAAAACGACATCTGCGTTTTAGCGATACACACAGGGAATTCGCCATAAGTCTGGTCCCAGTCTTGCAACTGCTGGCGAACCTTGGGGGGCGCTGAGACGCCGGCGGCACCATAGATTTTGGTCGCAATCGCCTGGATTTTGTCCCATAGACTGTCGCTGCTCGCGTACACATAACGGTGCGCATGCACCTTGTCATCAATCAAGGCAGTCACTGCCATGGCCAATCCTTCAGCGCCAACGCCGCCCTCCGCCCAGTGCCGGGCCACGACGGACTCAGCCCCGAGCTCGCCAATTTTCCGCTGCAGCAACGCAATCTCTGCCGGCGTATCTGCGGTGAAATGGTTGATGCTCACCACGCAGGGCAAGCCATAGTGTTCGCGGATGTTGTGCAGATGACGCGCGAGATTCACGCAGCCGGCTTCGAGCGCGCCTAAGTTCTCCTGATTGAGTTCAGGCACCGCAACGCCGCCGTGATACTTCAGCGCGCGGACCGTTGCGACCAACACCACGGCCTGCGGTTGCAGGCCGGCCATGCGGCACTTGATGTCGATGAACTTCTCGGCGCCCAAATCGGCGCCAAAGCCCGCTTCAGTGACCACATAGTCGGCGAGCTTGAGCGCGGTGCGCGTCGCCGTCACCGAATTGCAGCCGTGCGCAATATTCGCGAACGGCCCGCCGTGCACAATCGCGAGATTGTTCTCCAGAGTTTGTACGATATTCGGACTGATGGCGTCTTTCAGCAGCACGGCCATCGCGCCGTGGGCCTTTAGATCTGCAGCGGTGACCGGTTGCTTGTCCCGCGTGTAACCCACCACGATGCGCCCGAGACGCGCCTTCAGATCTTTCAGCGAAGTAGCCAGACAGAAGATCGCCATCACTTCCGAGGCCACGGTGATATCAAAGCCATCCTGGCGCACGAAGCCATTGGCGGCGCCCCCGAGACCAATCACAATTTCGCGCAGCGCCCGATCATTCATATCCAATACGCGCTTGTAGCTGATGAGCCGCGGATCGATCGCGAGCGCGTTGCCGTGATTGAGGTGATTGTCGAGCATCGCTGCAAGCAGATTATGCGCCGCGCCGATGGCATGAAAATCCCCTGTAAAGTGGAGATTGATGTCTTCCATCGGCACCACCTGCGCGTAGCCGCCACCAGCGGCACCGCCTTTGACGCCGAAACACGGCCCGAGCGAGGGTTCACGCAGACAAATGATGGTGCGCTTGCCGAGACGGTTCAGCGCGTCACCGAGACCCACCGTGGTGGTGGTCTTGCCTTCACCCGCCGGGGTCGGACTGATCGCGGTGACCAGGATTAGCTTACCGTCCGGGCGATTTTCCAAGCCGCGAATAAAATCGAGCGACAACTTGGCTTTGTAGTGGCCATAAGGCACCAGGTGCTCAGCCGCGATGCCATATTGCTGGCCGACTAACTCAATAATCGGTTTCTTGTGCGCGGCCTGCGCAATTTCGATGTCTGACATAACGCCCACCATTGCCACCTATATAGATTTCGATTCTTCACTCAAGCGACTGCGCGGAGCCTGCGTCCGGGGCACAGATGATACATGTCTTTGCTGGTTGGGCAATGCGCGATAATCTCTCGCGCTGCCGTGCAGCCCGGAGTTCTAACCGACATGAGGCAAGTCAATCAATTATGAATGAACATAAAATAATGGACGGCAAGCGCGTAGCGCAGGACGTATTACACGGTGCCGCGCAGAAAGTGGCCCGCGTGTTACGCGCGACCGGTATTACGCCATGTCTCGCCACGGTGTTGGTGGGCAGCGACCCGGCTTCCGCCACCTATGTAAAAATGAAGCGCAAGCGCTGTGCCGAGGTTGGCATGATCTCTCTGCCAATTGAGATGCCGCGTGAGACGACGACGGCGCAACTCGTCGCGCAAATTGTCTTGCTCGCGAATGATCCGAGCGTTAACGGAATTCTGCTGCAACATCCTGTGCCCGCACAGATCGACGAACGCGCGGCGTTCGAGGCGATTGCGCCGGCCAAGGATGTGGATGGTGTAACAGCCACTGGGCTTGGCCGCATGTGGTTGGGGCTCGCAGGGTTTGGCGCTTGCACCCCCGCTGGTATCATGCGTCTGTTGCACGCCTACAGCATCGATCTGACAGGCCTGCATGCCGTTGTGATTGGCCGCAGTCCGATTCTCGGCAAGCCGATGGCGGCCATGCTGCTGGCCGCGGATGCCACCGTCACTGTCACCCATTCACGAACTCGCGATATCGCGAACCTGGTGCGCCAAGCGGATTTAATCGTCGCCGCGGTGGGCCGCGCGCACTTCGTGCAAGGTGACTGGGTGAAACCCGGCGCAATCGTGATCGATGCGGGCTATAACGAGGGCAATGCAGGGGATGTGGATTACGCGGCAGCGCTGCCGCGCGCGCGCTTGATCACGCCGGTCCCCGGTGGCGTGGGGCCGATGACGATCGCCACCTTGATCGATCAGACGGCTGACGCGGCGCTAAGGCAGCATGGGTTGGGATGAGCTTGCTCTCACCGAGAACCTCCACCCCCGTCATCCCGGAAACGGCGGAGCCGTGATAGACGTCACCCCGGAATTTGCGAAGCAAATATGCGGGGCGGGATCCATGCTGAACATCGAACGCCCATGGATCCCGGGTCTGCGCGGCTAACGCCGCTTCGCCCGGGATGACGGGCGTTAGCAATCGCGCTCAAGTACACGCATGAAAATCCTCATCGCTCCCGATTCATTCAAAGAAAGGCGGATGGCCAAACCATTGCAGCCGAAGTCATGGGGCCGCTGGGAGACCGTGTCACTGCGCAATAGGGTTTATTGGGCGATGGACATGCTGCAGTGCTTGAAAAGGCCGCTGCCTCGGGCCTTGGCTTGGTCCCTTTCACCCATCGCAATCCGTTAACGCCGACCAGTTACGGCACCGGCGAACTCATTCGCCACGCGCTCGCGGCTTTCTATGAGGTGGTCGAAGCGACTTTGCAGGTCACCGTACGCGACACGCCAGGCGCGGGCGCAGCTGGTGGCATCGCTTACTTGCATTCCTGCACGGCAAAGCGCCATACGCGGTAGCCCGCCTTGCGCGTGAGCTGGGGATCCCGGTGATCGCCCATTCAGAAATTCATCCAACTCTCGATCTTCAGCGGCCGGTAGCCGTAGACCCCGCTGAGATGATGCAGAAAGGCGTGCTGGCCCTGCGCGCCCCACAGCGCGGTGATACGCGCCTCGACTTCCGCATAAGCGGCCGGCAAATCCGCTTCCGCAGCGCCGATGTCGCCACTGAATTCCTGAATCAGTGCAAGCCAGCTCGCACTAACGCCCATGATGAAATACGGCCAGGCGCGCTGCAGCGCCGGATCCCAGCTGGGATCGCTGGTGGCTTCAAGCAGCGAAGCCTGCGCGCTAGCGCGGCAATCGTGCGCGATCGCAGACAGTCGGCCGGCGCTCTGCAATGCGTGCACAGTAGGAGACGCATCGATTTTTTGGCGAATCTCCGCATAGATCGCAGGCGGCGCATACACCAGCAAAGTGAATTGATGTCCGGCAAGGTCGGGCGCCGCGCGCCGATGGAAACGCCACAGTGCAATCTCCTGCGCATAAGCCTTCAACAGGGGTGCCGTCACTCTATCCGCGAGCACCAGATCAGTTGCCCACACCGGCTGGCCAGCGGCATCGAAGGGCATCCGGAAACACGATGCGGACCAGCGCGAAGCGCGGGCGATTGGCGGCACGAGCGCACTCCCCATCGGCATCCACGTGGCGGTGCGCGATGGCGGCGCCGTTGCGCAGCCCCCTAGCACCAACAACCAAAGCAGGACCACGCACTGTGCGCTCGCGTTGCGCGTCATCGAATCCTCCGTCTTCGTTTACGGCAAACCCCCGCGCTATCATGCCCGCACATTGCTCAGAGATCGCCAGTTATGACCGAAGGAATCGACGAACCCCGCATTACCGAATGGCTGGCCGCGCATGTCCCTGCCCTCACGCCGCCGGTCAGCTATACCTTGATCGCTGGCGGGCATTCCAATCTCACCTACGCCTGCGATGACGCCGCAGGCCGGCGTTACGTGTTACGCCGGCCGCCACTCGGCCACGTGCTCGAAAGTGCCCACGACATGGCCCGCGAGTACCGCGTGATTTCTGCGCTGATCGAGAGCGGCGTGCCGGTCGCCACTACTTTTGGCCTGTGCGCCGAACCCACCGTCAACGGCGCGCCGTTCTTTGTAATGGGCTTCGTGGCCGGCCTGGTCCCGCACGATGCAACCATCGCCAACACCTTACCGGCGCACGAACGCCGCAGTATTGGCCTGCACGTCGCGGAAGTACTGGCTGCCCTGCATCGGCGCGATCCGAACACCGTGGGCCTGGGCGATCTGGGGCGCAAAGAAAATTACATTGCGCGCCAACTGAAGCGCTGGGCAAGCCAATGGGAACAGACCAAAACCCATGACGTGCCCGCCATGGACGACGCGCTGCGCCTGCTCGGCGAACGTATGCCAACACAAATCGGCGCGAGCATCGTGCATGGCGACTACCGGCTCGGCAACATGATTGTCGCCGGCGGCAGAATTCAGGCGCTGCTGGATTGGGAGCTCTGCACCCTGGGCGATCCGTTGGCGGATCTCGGTTATCTGCTGAATACCTGGCTCATGCCCGAGGATAAGACGGGTGATGTCGAAGACGCGATGCCAACTACCGTCGGCGGCTTTCCGACACCGGACGAACTCATGGCGCGCTACGCGACCTTGACCGGCTTCGATCTCACCCACATCAACTACTACCGCGCGTTCTCACACTGGCGGATCGCGGCGATCAGACAAGGCGTATACAAGCGATATTTGGTGGGTGCGATGGGCGCTGAGCGAACGTTCGATCTCGCAGGTTACAAGCGCAACATTGCGCGCAAGGGTGAGCTTGCGCTGCGGTTATTGGCGGGGTAGCTGGAGGCCCAAGCGAGCAGGGAGCCGTCAGGGACAGTTTGATTGCTGGCTCAATTACGCCGATTTCGAGCACGGAGAACGGTCTGGAAAATCCGTAAACTGCCCCTGAGTGCTCCCGAGCAACATGGACTGAAGAGACACGTCAACCGTCTAGACCCCCAGCCCACCTCGTTTGCTGTCGGTTGCTCAGATGACTGCAAATCTCTAATCTGCATGCATGGAATGCATGGTGGGGTTATGAAGATGGCAATGCTGACAGTACGCAATATCTCGGACGAGGTGCATCGGGCGCTGCGCGTGCGTGCCGCCCAGCACGGTCAGAGCATGGAAGCCGAGGTGCGCGAGATTCTGGAGTCCGTCGTCAGCCCGGAGGGCCGGGTCAAGCTGGGTTCACTGCTAGCCGACATTGGCCGCCAAGCCAAGCTGACCGATGAGGAGTTCGCGCTCTTTGCGCAAGTTCGCGACAAGACCCCTGCCCGTCCGGTCAGCTTCGAATGATCTTGCTGGACACCAATGTGGTCTCGGAGCCACTACGCCATGCGCCCGAAACCCGCGTGATCGAGTGGATCGACGCCCAGCCACTGGAGACGCTGTTCCTGTCCGCCATTACCGTGGCTGAACTTCGCGCCGGGGTTGCGCTGCTGCCCGCCGGTGAGCGGCGGACGGGCTTGCAGGCAAACCTCGAAAAGCGCGTGCTGCCCCTGTTCGCTGGCCGCGTACTGGCGTTCGATCTGGCGTGCACGCAGGCCTATGCAGAGCTGATGGCAACAGCACGAGCGGCAGGGCTCTCGATCGCCACCGCCGACGGCTACATCGCTGCCATCGCCGCCGCGAATGGCTTCGCAGTCGCCACCCGCGACACCAGCCCGTTCGAAGCGGCCGGTGCTGCGGTGATCAACCCCTGGCAGGCATGAAAGCAGATGCCCCGTGCGGTATCAGCCGCGACCAGCGAGCGCAAGTTCCTCGCTGAGGGCGCGCGCGACAGCTGGTCGCTCGCGTAGTCGCGCTGCATAGGCGGTTAACACCGGCCATGGCGCGAGGTCGATACCGGCGGGCGCCGCCCAACCCAGGGTGGTTACCAGATAGGCGTCGGCAACCGAAAATTCGTCGAGCAGAAATTCGCGTGCAGTGAGGTGCTGCGAAAGATGGTCATAACGGCTGCGTGCCAGATCCCGTGCGAAAGTCTTGGCCTCCGGCGGCACAGCGGGGTTGAAAATCAGATAGAAGACACCCTTGTGGATTTCCGAAGATATGTAGTTCAGCCATTGCTGCAGCACGTAACGCGCCGGCGTGCCAGCGGCAGGCGCCAAGTGGCTGGCCGGCGCCAGATCGGCGACGTACTGCAGGACGGCCGGCCCCTCGGTTAAAACCCGGCCATCGTCGGTGAGCAGCGCCGGCACTTGGCCCTTGGGATTGATCGCGAGGTAGTCGCGGCCATCGTTGAGACGCTTGGTCGCCAATTCAACCTGGCGGAATTCGACCGTGAGGCCGGCTTCATAGAGTGCAATACGGGTGGCGAGCGAACAGGACAGCGGCGCAAAATACAATTGCATGACGATACTCCTCGGTTTGTCGGTGGCTTAATTAATCTGTACTGTCTCGCACAGATATAGCGGTTGTCAATTATTTGTATGCGGAACGATATAGAAATAGAAAAACGACCTCGTGGCCGCCCACGCGGCTTCGATGCGCAGCAGGCCCTGGAGCGCATGCTCACGACCTTCTGGGACCGCGGCTATGCCGCCACTTCGCTCGACCAGCTGGCGCTCGCCGCGGGCCTCAATCGGCCGAGTCTGTACGCAGCATTCGGTGACAAAAAGGCGATGTATCGCGCGGCGCTCGACGCGTTTGCCGAGCGTACGCGCAGCGAAGTGTCGGCGGCACTGCAAGGGCCGAGCCTCGTCACTGCCTTGCGACGTTTCTACCGCGGAGCGATCAATATCTATCTGAGTGGGAACGAGGGTCCGCGTGGCTGTCTGTACGTGTGTACGGCAGCGGTTGAGGCCGTTCAGCATGTCGAGATCCGCGGCGATCTGCTCGAAATCCTGCGTGTCATCGATGCTGCGCTCGCCGCACGCATCGCTGCCGCCCAAGCCGCTGGCGAAATTGCGCGGGATCGCAATGCTGGGGAACTCGGCATGCTGGCAGCGGCCATCCTGCACAGCATCGCGATCCGCGCACGTGCTGGCGCCGGTCGGCGTCAGCTGGAAGGTATGGCGCGGCTGGTCGTCGACTTGATTTGCACGCCTGCCGCCTGAGTCCGTGTTGCGAAAACTCAGGGACTGTTTACCGCTTACACGCTCAGTCTCGCCGACTTCGTTGGATAGACCGCAGACCCGTCTTGAAATCCGTAAACTGTCTCGAATTTCCCTTTTTATCAGCCGAGCAGATCCTTCATCACGCCCACCCAAAAATCCGTACACAGGCCGAGCGAGGTCACATCGATGCGCTCGTTGTGGCCGTGAAAGCGTGACGCGAATTCGGGGAGCGAGACACTGCGATCGAGCAAGCCGGTGCCGTAGCCGACCACGCCCTTATCGCGGAAAAAGCGCGCATCGGTCGCGCCAATCAACAATTCGGGCAGTAAGTCCGCGCCTGGGTAGGCGACTCTCACCTGACGTTGCAGCGCATCCCACATCGGCGTATCGGTGGCTGACACGCTGGCGAGGTGATCAATCATCTCCACCAATTCAACCTGCTCGAATAAATCGCCCAATGCTTCGCGCAGATGCGCATTCACGTCTTCCGAGCTGGTGCCCGGCACGGTCCGGATATCGATATCGAGTTCGACCAGATCAGGAATCACATTAATCTTGCTGCCGGCATGCGCCACGTTCGGCGAAAAAGTGGTGTGCGTGCAGGCGTGTGAATGTCTGGCCGCCGCCGGTGGCAGCTTCTCGCAGGCTTCCCATACCCGTGCCGGATCGAGCAGCGCGGCTTTGAGTTCAGCGGGCATGTCCGCCGCTTCGACCTGCGCGCGCCACACCTGATCGATGCGCGCACGTGGCCGATAGGCGGCGACGCGCCTGATCACCTCCGCCGCCTTGACCAGCGCATTGTCGGCGCCAAAAGGCATGGAGCCGTGACCCGGCGTGCCCTTAATGCGCAGGCGCCGCCAGGCAACGCCCTTCTCGCCAACCGAGATGCCGATCTTGTGACCGTTGGGGCCATGCACGGACCAACCGCCCATCTCGGTCAGCACGTAATCGCACGCGATCGCGTCCCAGTGATGCTCCGCCATCCATTTTGCGCCATGCACGCCCAAGGCTTCCTCGTCCGCAACGCCGAAGTAGATGAGATCGCCCTTAGGGCGGAAACCGCTGCGCGCCAGATGCCGCACGGCGACCGCCATCGAGGCGGTCATGTTGAGCATATCGATGGCGCCGCGACCCCACACTTCGCCGGCGATCAATTCACCACCCAATGGATCTTCGCGCCAGCCGCTGGCATTGAAGGGCACCACATCGGTATGGCCCATCAAGCAAACCTTCGGCGCGTTCGGGTCGCTGCCCTCGATGCGCGCGACAATCGAAGTGCGATCCCCGTGCGGCGTAAAGCGTTCGACTTCGAGTCCGGCGCCCTCGAGCACACTCGCCAGTACATCGGCGTTGCGGCGCTCGCCGCCTGAATCTCGTGTACCGTCGTTGACACAGCCATTGCGGATCAACTGCTGCAGCAGCTCGATGGTCTGGCCTTGCAAATTTGTATTCACATGGGTCTCCTAATGCTGAAGGATCCGCTGGCGTGCGCCAGCCATTCTCCGGTTTCGAATACGCCTGCACAACGGGTAAACAAACCGGAGACGACGCCTACTGCATCGCCGCGCGCCTAAAGCTACACTGCAAGCTCGACCGGCCACCAGCATCAAGCGGAGGAATCACCTGCATGGCGTCATCTAATACAAGCGACCTAGAAACTTCCTCTGCGCGCTATTTGCGCGGCAAGTACGCCATCTGTGGGGTCGGTGAAACGACCTACCGGCGCGGCTCGGATCAGTCCACACGGTCACTCGCGAGCTGGGCGGTTGGCAATGCCATGGCAGACGCCGGGATGAAGGCGAGCGACATCGACGGCATGCTGAGTTATTCCAACAACGATTCGACCTTCGCGCCGCACGTCGCGACCGATCTTGGAATCCGGCTCAATTTTTATACGGATATCTACGGTGGCGGTTCGTCCACGGAGTGCCTGATTGGGATTGCCATCGGCGTGATCGAAGCGGGCATGTGCAAAACCATCGCGATTTATCGCGCGATGAACGGCTTCTCACAGGTGCGCATCGGCGGCACAGGCGCGCGCTCGGCAGCGCCGATTATTGGCGATCAGATCCATCACCGGGCCTACGGCTGGCAGAGTGCCGGACAGATGTTCGCGCCCACCTTCATGCGTCACATGCACGACTACGGCACTACCTCCGAGCAGGTGGCAGCCGTGAAGGTAGCGCACAGCAAGCATGCCTCGAATAATCCCAAAGCCTATTACAAGCAGCGCTATTCCATCGCGGACGTCCTCAACTCACGCATTATCTGCAAGCCTTTGCATCTCCTCGACTGCTGCGTGGAGACCGACAACGCCACCTGCATCATCGTCACGCGCCTGGATCGCGCGCGCGATTGCCCGGCGCCTGCGGCAGTTATTCAGTCCGTCGCCGGTCGCGTGTGCAAACCGCGCGGGGATATCCATCTGCACTATCAGGCAGGCCCCATCTCCACTGTTGCCGGCTATTACGCACGCGAGATCCTGTGGCCGAACGCCGGCGTCGGCCCGGAAGATATCGACGTCACCGGGTCCTATGACGCGTTTACATTCACCACCATGCTGCAATTGGAGGACTATGGGTTCTGTGCCAAGGGCGGCGGCGGTGAGTATGTGTCGAACGGCACGATCGAACTCGGCGGCAAACGCCCCAACAATACCGCTGGCGGTCATCTCTGCGAGGGTTACACCCACGGCATGAATATGGTGATCGAAAATGTGCGCCAATTGCGCGGCACTGTTGATGACTCCTGCCCGCTTGGCGCAGACGGCCATCGGCAGCATACCTATGACTATGCCGAAGGGGGTTGTCGTCAGGTGCGCAAGGTGGAACTCACGGCGAATCTAGGCTGGGCGCATCCCGGTGCCGGCAGCGCCATGGTGATGGCCAAAGATTCTCGATAAGGGGAAGTACGATGCCAGTTCAAGGTGAATACATGGGCATGATGCTGACTATCGAGGATCTCGATAGTGAAAATCGTGAGTTCTTTCGTTACTGCGCAACGGGTGAGTTTCGCCTCCAACGGGGCAAGCAGAGCGGACTGCTGCGTTACCCGCCAACCACGGCCTGCCCGTGGACGGGCGAGCGCGAGTCCGCGTGGGTCCCAGTCGACGGCAAAGGCACAGTGCATTCGTATGGCGAAGTCCACCATGCCATCCAACCTGCCTTTAAAAGCAAAGTGCCCTATTTGATTTTGCTGGTCGATCTGGATGTGCAAAAAGGGCAGCCGAGCGAACACGAAGCACTCAGAGTCGGCGGCAACCTGGTCATGCCAGACGGCAGCTTCGCACCACCGGCGGAAATTCGCCGCGTCGGCATCGGCACCCGCGTGAAGATGGTGATGGTTAACGTCAGCGAGGGATTGGCGTTGCCGCAATGGACGATTGATGAAGACGCGGTACAACCCGAGAAGCCTTGGCGCTTTCCGCAGGAATAAGCTCGCGTCATTTCATGGGCGAAACGCTTCAAACAGCGTCATAGGCATAGGGCGGAAAAGCGTAGCGCCTTCCGCCGTATGCGGGCAGCGGCGCGCGTAAAATCCTTACTTGCCAATGCACTCAGATTACGATCCTAGCGATGCATACAAGACGGCGGAAGGCGCTGCGCTTTTCCGCTCTATCCACTTCTCACTCGACTTTACCAAGGGATCATGAAGAATCTCCTAAGGCGTTTGGTAGCCCTCAGGGTACTGGATGAACTCGAACAGAATGCCGAGGATTGAAGTCGGGTGTGAGAACGTAAACTGGATGCCCTCCTCAAAGGTGCGGCCAGCATAGTCCACCACTGCCAATGCTTCGTGGCTGGGCTTGTCAGCGACAAAGCGCACCGACTTTTTGCTGAGCGTGTGCATGGTGTCCGCGATGTCATCCACCGCGAAGGCGATGTGATGCAGCCCCTCCCCGCGCTTGGCGAGAAAGTCGGCGATAACACCGGTCTCAGCAGTCGGCGCCATCAACTCGAAATCCACCTTACCCACACGACACATGCGATAACGCATTGAGTACTGCGGAACTTCAAAGATCTCACTAGCGGTCGCGTTGAACAACGAAACGAACAGTTGCGTGGCCTGGTCCAGATCGCGCACAGCCACACCCACTTCAGTAATCCGTCGGATATCCATGCGTTCTGGTCCCCTATTTGTTCATGGCTTCAATTCAAGCAGCAGGTCGATTTCGCTCCCGATGGGCGCTACCCTAGCACTGGTCGCATTAGCGACACCATGGCACGGGATATCCTTGCCGACCCGCATACAGATAGCGAGTCCGGCTACCTGACAGGACAATATTGTGAATGGATAAATCACTCGCGATAGAAATCGTACGCACAGCGACTGCGAGTTATCGCATCGGTTGGCAGCCGGCGTTCGCCACCACGCCGTTAACCCTCTACGGCGGTGCCACGCCTACGAGCATCGATTATGCAAACCCGCTGGCCCGTGGCGTGCGCCACGCGATCGAACTGCCGGGATTGTCAATCCCGTGGTTTTTTGCGCTGCAGCCCGCCGGTGAGCGGCCGCTGGTCGTGGGCGCGCGGCATCTCGCCCTCGATGGCGCAATTAATCTGCGCGATATCGGCGGTTATGCCACAGCCGAGGGGCGGCGCGTACGCTGGGGCTGTCTGTACCGCTCTGGTCACTTATCAGGATTGAGCGACGCCGCGCGTGATGAAGTGGCTGCGCTTAACATTAGGACCGTCTGCGACTTTCGCCTGCCAGAAGAACGTGAAACGGAAAACGCTGTGCTGCCGAATTCCCCACGGTTGGAAACCTTGAGTGTTCCGCCGGGCTTGAACGACCGCCATTTTTTTCACCGCCTGTTTGCGAGCACCGACGATCCATCACAGGTGGTCGAGGAAATACATCACCTGCTGCGCGCCTTCGTGGAAAAATTCGCGGCGCATTACCAGCGCATGTTCGAGGTCCTGCTTAGCGCCGGCGAGGGCGGCATCCTCCTGAACTGTTCAGCCGGCAAGGAACGCACCGGGGTTGGCGTGGTGCTGTTCCTCATGGCTCTCGGGGTACCACGCGCGACCATTCGGCAAGATTTTCTGCTGTCGCGACGCTACTTTCCGATTGCCGCCGAAATTCCGCGGGTCCTGCGGAAATACGCAGTGCCGGGCAAGGATCCAGCAACGCTGCAGGCCTTGATCATGCCGTTGCTCGAAACCCGGGAGAGTTATATCGATACCGTGCTGGCAGCGATTGACCTCGAGGTAGCAAGAGATGGCGGCAGCGTCGCGGCGTTTCTTGCGCGCCAATACGGAATCGAGGCTGCCCAGCTCGCGACCTTGCGCGAAAAATACACCATCAAGATCGAGGAATAGCCCGCATGCCGAAGCTCTATGTGGATACCGACAAATACGCGTATCAATCCACCTTTGCACTGGTCGAGGCCTATAACAGCGCGCTGAAGGATTTGGTCCGCCGACGGTTCGCCGAGTCTGGCCGCGCGTGGGCGGATTTTGTCACGGACACTGCCTACGACTCGATCACGAAGGACGATATCAGCCGCATCGAACAGCAATTGCTCGCCAATGGTTACCGCTTCGAGCCGTCCGCCATCTCCTCTGCCCGTGAGCGACCGCAGGCGTATAAGGACTCCGGGCTCAACCAGGAAAATTTCAGCTTTGAACATCCTGCCGCCCCTACTGCCCCGCGTGATGCGCAAGGCCGTGAATTGCGCGGCGCGGGTGACAATGTGGTGACGCGCGACCAGAACCTCATAGGCATTGCCCATTATGTGCGCACCAGCGACAAGGTCTTGCAGTACCTGACGAGCGGTGTGCCGGCAGAAACCATTGCGATTGTGGACGATTCGGGCGGCACCCTGACTGCACCGGTCCTCGAAAAATTCAAGGGAGTGCTCTGCGCCGGGGGCACCACACGCTCGCATCTCGCCATCCTCACGCGCGAATACGGTATTCCCTGTTTGATGAATGTGCGCCTCGCCGGCATTAAGGATGGCGAGCGAATTGAGCTGGAGTGTTCGGCCAAAGGCAAGACGGCGGAGGATTACGCGAATGGCGTGGAGGCCTCGGCGAGGGTGTGGCGGTTGAGTTGAAGAATTTTTTTGAGCACGGAGAACACCGAGATGATTCCGTCATCCCTAAACGCAAAGGCGCACTGGTCCAATCTCCGTCATCCCGGAAACGACGAAGTCGTTATCCGGGATCCATACTGAACATCCAATGCCCATGGATCCCGGGTCTGTGCGGCTGGCGCCGCGTCGCCCGGGATGACGGGAGTTATCGAGGAGGAACCCACTATGTCTGACTTCAAACTTACCTACGCGCAATTATTGGAGACTAATAATCTCATCCAGCAGAACGCGGACGAAATCTATTGGCTATGCGCCACGCGCACGGTGCAGGAATCGAAAATCTTTCCGGTCTCCGCGTATATTTTGTTTTCGTATCTGAATGCGTTCTATCGCTATCCCGTGCTGCTCAGAAAAATCGAGGCGCGGATGTCGGCCGAAGAACTCGGCGATCGCGCGCGCAATCAGGGCATCAAGATCGTGGCCTGGTGCTTCCCTTGCTTCTACCTGCTCGGCCGCGAAATGCTGATCAACTGGGGTGTGATCAAACCGACCGATGCAGTGGAAGACGTGAGCTATGTGCTGAATTTCTGGAAGCGCTTCCAGCTTTCCTGGCACCGTAACAACGGCAACCTCACCAATAAGCAGGCGGGTCATCGCGCGCAGATCATGCCCGAGCAGCGCCTGCAGGTGTTCCATGCCGATGCGTTTGAATGTCGCGTGGGCGACCCGCTGCATAAAGCCGCGCAAGCCTTCCTCGCCACCATCGCACAGTATGGCTTTCTGGTGTCCTGCGAATCGCGCCTCACCCTGCATAACTATGGGCCTTACAAGCTATCTGACCAGCGCGAGATGCTGGTCCGGGACTTCAACGAATTAGCGGAAGCGACGGTACCCTGGCTGGATGGCATCGGCGACAACATTCCCTACAACAACCTTACCGTCACGATGGTGATCGAAGGCTGCCACATTAATTTGCTGGACGACTGGGGCTCGTTCGAATCCGTGCCCGAACTCAAAGCCGAGCACATGGTGGCGGTCGGACTCTATACCGCAGATACACTTTCCAATGGGCATCAACCGGTAGGCATGCGCAGCAAGGAAGAACTCACGGCAACCTTTCTCGATCTGACTGAGCGCATTAAAACCGCAACCACCAAGCTGTGGCATGTGATGGCGGGTTGGACGCGCGATCAACAGCTGGATGCAGGCGCACTCACGTATTCCGGCGTCATCCGTGAATTCGCGCTGATCGCCGGCGTGTATGACCCGGCCGACTGGATGCTGATCGACGAACGTGCGGAGCGCTTCCGTCCCCTGTTGAATGATGAATATGGCAATCTCTTCCTCGGCGAACTCGTCGGTTACATCAGTTCCCCCAGCCAGCGCATGCAGGGTTACGCGATGATGCAGCACACCGATCAGCCCACCAAGGCGCTCAGCTACTTCCCCTATTCAATGCTCGGCGATGGAGATTACACCCGCTCGGTTGGACCAATGCGCGCAGGCGCGAGCAATCTGCCGACTAAGAATGATCGTTACCGCACGACGCAAGGCGTGCTCTCGCTCGCCGAGTACATGCGCCGGGCGCGCGACTTCGTGCCCGAGGCCTGTCGCGAACCCTATCGCTTCCTGTGCGCGGATTGGGTCAAATATCACTACGACACGCCATTGGCCGATGCGCTTTTCAAAATAGAACAGCAGGGCTCGCGGTTGCTAAAAGATCGCGGCGCCGGCTTAAGTCGGGACGATGTCGAAGCACTGCGCAGCGCGGGAGGAAGTTAAATGTCTATGAATCCGCCAGCACTGCATTTGGTCATGCACGCCGTGGCCATCAAGAAGCACGGTGACGCAGCGCAGATTGCGCGCGTCAGCGGCTTGCCGACAGCTGCGGTCGAAGCCGAGCTTGCGCGCGCCATTGCCAACGGTCGGCTCGCAGAAGTGGGCGGTAAGGTTTTGCTGACACCCGCCGGTCAAATGATCCTCATGGGTGAGTACTCGCGCTTTTACGCAGATTTGCGCCGCGATCAGGGATTCGGCGCGACCTGCGGGCGCTTCGAGCTGATTAACCGCGACCTGAAACAACTCATCACCGATTGGCAGACATTGGAAGTCGGCGGGCAGCGTATCGTCAATAATCACACCAATCGCGAGCACGATGCGCGAATCATCGACCGCCTGGGCGCGCTGCATGAACGTTTCGAGCCGGTGCTTACATCTCTAACGGCTACAGTGCCTCGCCTGCAGGTTTACGCACGCGGTCTGGACCATGCACTCGAGCGGGCTGAGGCCGGCGACGGTGTGTGGATCAGCGAAGTGAAAATCGACAGCTATCACACACTGTGGTTTGAGCTGCATGAAGAATTGCTACGGCTGCTGGGGCGTCAGCGCGAGGAATAGATGGCGTTAATTGAGGTAGAGGTAATTACATGGGTCGTTTGGAAAACAAGATCGCCTTGGTAACCGGCGCAGGCGCGGGCATCGGCCGCGCCTGCATGCAGCTGTTTGCGCAGGAAGGGGCGACCGTCTGCGGCGTCTCGCGCACTCAAGCCAACCTCGATGAAACCTTGCATCGAGTCATCGCCGTAGGCGGCCAGGGCAGCACGATCAGTGCGGACTTGTCGGTCCCGGAAGGCGCGGAAGTCGCAGTAAAGGAGTGCCTCGCGCGTTACGGCCGCATCGACATTCTGTTGAACGCAGCCGGCGTCGGCTACAGTTGGCGACATACCAGCCCCGGGTCAATGGACCCCGTGCATTCGACGCCGATCGACAAGTGGCGCGAAGTGATGGCGATCAATCTCGATAGTGTGTTCTATATGTGTCGCCAGGTGCTGCAACAAATGAAACTGCAGCAGCACGGGTCCATCGTCAACGTGGCGAGCATTTTTGGCTTGGGCGGTGCACCCGACGCGCACACCTACACCGCGACCAAGGGCGCCATCATCAATCTCACACGTTCGATGTCGGTGGCCTATGTGGATGATCACATCCGCTGCAATATTGTCGCGCCGGGTTTTGTGCAAACCCAAATGGTAGAGGATGTGTTGCCGATGTTGTTCTCCGCGGAGAACCCGAAGCTCATCTCACCGATGGGGCGTCCGGCGACGGTGGAGGAAGTGGCCTATGCCTGCCTGTTCTTCGCCTCCGAGGAATCGTCTTACTGTACGGGCTCAGTGCTCGCGGTGGACGGTGGTTCCACTGCGCGGGCGTAGATCATAAAAGAAATTTATAGGGCGGATGAGCCCGCAGAGTCTATAGGGCGGATGAGCCCGCAGGGCGTTATCCGCCGTCAATCGTAGAGTCTATAGGGCGGATGAGCCCGCAGGGCGTTATCCGCCGTCAATTGTAGAAACCGGAGGTCACTCAAATGGAACCCGATCCCTATACCAATTTCAAAGCCGCACAACGCGAAGGCTGGGCCCTGTTTGCGCCGCTCGAAACCTTGACCACCCCACCCGCCGGCGCGCTGGTGGAGTTTGCCCGCGTGGTGCGTGCTGAAAAAGTGCTGGACGTGGCCTGCGGCACCGGCGTGGTCGCAGTCACTGCTGCGCGCCGTGGCGCACAGGTCACGGCGCTGGATTTATCGCCCGTGCTGCTTGAGCGCGCGCGCCAGAATGCCGCGCTCGCGGAGGTGGCTATTGAATTTGCGGAGGGCGATGTCGAAGCGCTGCCCTATGCGGATCACAGTTTCGACGTGGTGCTGAGCCAGTTCGGCCACATGTTCGGTCCGCGCCCTATGGTTACCATCGCCGAGATGCTGCGGGTCCTCAAACCAGGTGGACGGATTGTATTTTCCACCTGGCCACCCGAGATGTTCACCGGGCGCATGTTCAATTTGATTAGCCAGTACCTCGCGCCGCCGCCGGGCGTGCCGCCGACCACCGATTGGGGTGATGCCAGCATCGTTCGCGAACGGCTCGGCGCGGCGGTGTCCGGTCTCGCCTTCGAGCGCGGTGTCATGGCCACTCCTGCGTTGAGTCCGCAGCATTACCGGAGCGCGTTTGAAAAAACCGCCGCCCCGGTCATCAAGCTCGTGCAGGCACTGCAGAATGATTTACCCAAGCTTGCCCAGTTCCGCGCCGAGCTGGACGCGCTAACTGAGTTGTATCTGAAGGACAATGTCGTGCGGCAACATTTTCTGATGACGCGGGCGCTGAAAAACTGAGCATGATTGATGCTGGGATTAGCGCTCAATGCGCTATTTGGCAAGAACGCAGGTCCCAACTCTCTGCGCGAGTTGCGGGATCCCTGTCATGACGGTCAGATGCCGCGACTGTACGGCATAAAATTCGGTTTCCTCTGGTGGCCCGGCAAACACCGTGGTGAAGATCAAGCTGCCGGTCGCGGCG